>JBEEOG010000263.1:0-16433 GCA_041191745.1 Pseudomonadota bacterium
TCGCCTCGGTCTACAAGAACTTCCAGGCGGCCGACGATTTCGACAAATTCGTGAGTGAACTTCGCCCGCCCCAGCAGTCAGACGAGTGACGACGGACCCCTCAGACGCGCGGCACATGTCCCACGCCCTCGCGCTGGCCGCGCGGGGGCTTGGCCGCGTCTGGCCCAATCCCGCCGTGGGCTGCGTGCTGGTGCGCGGGGGGCTGGTGGTCGGGCGGGGCTGGACACAGCCCGGCGGTCGGCCCCATGCCGAACGCATGGCGCTGGATCAGGCGGGCGATGCCGCGCGCGGGGCCACAGCCTATGTCACGCTGGAGCCTTGCGCCCATCACGGCAAGACCCCGCCCTGTTCCGAAGCGCTGGTGGCCGCAGGCGTCGCGCGGGTGGTGACGGCGCTGACCGATCCCGATCCGCGCGTGGCGGGGCGGGGGCATGCGCGCCTTCGCGTGGCGGGCATCGCCGTGACCGAAGGGGTGCTCGCCCCCCGCGCCCGCGCCCTGCAGGCGGGGTTCCTCAAGCGGGTGGAACGCGGGCTGCCCTTCGTCACGCTGAAACTGGCCGCGACGCTGGATGGCCGGATCGCCACGGCGTCGGGTGAAAGCCGCTGGATCACGGGGGCCGAGGCGCGGCGGCGCGTGCATCTGATGCGCCTGACCCATGACGCCGTCCTGACGAGCAGCGCCACCGCTCTCGCCGACGACCCCGACCTGACGGCGCGGGACCTCGGGGCGACCCACCAGCCGCTCCGCATCCTGATCGACAGCCGCCTGCGGCACGGCGCGGGCAGCCGCCTTGGCCGGACCGCGCGGGAAAATCCCGTCTGGGTGCTGTATGGCGACGGCGCAAGCACCGTCGCATGGGCCGCAACCGGCGCACGGCTGATCCCCCTGCCGCTGGCGGGCGACCATGTCGACCTGACAGCGGCCTTCCGCGCCCTCGCCACCGAAGGCCTGACGCGCCTCCTGATCGAGGCCGGCGGCACCTTCGCCGCCGCCCTGATCCGCGCGGGGCTGGTCGATGAACTCGCCCTCTTCCAGGCGGGCTGCCTGATCGGCGAAGAAGGCCGCGCCGTCCTCGGTCCCTTGGGCGTGGGCGCGCTCAAGGACGCGCCCCGCCCGCGCCTCATCGAAGCCACGACCTGCGGCCCCGATACCCTGACGCGCTGGGCCTTCTGACCCCGCCCCCGTCTTCATCTGTTCCCAAATATCCCGGGGGTCCGGGGGCTGGCCCCCGGTCCGTCCGATCCGCGAAATCACCAGTGGCCGGTATTGCCCATGCTCAGCCACGGCTCTGCCGGGGCCAGCGCGCCGCCCTTCTGCAACAACTCGATCGAGACATTGTCGGGGCTGCGGACAAAGGCCATGCGCCCGTCGCGGGGCGGGCGGTTGATCACCACGCCATGGGCCTGCAGATGCGCGCAGGTGGCGTAGATGTCGTCCACCTCATAGGCCAGATGCCCGAAATGGCGGCTGTCCGAGGGCAGGCCCGTATCGCCATCCCAGTTGTGGGTCAGCTCCACCGGACAGTCCGGCTGGCCGGGGGGCGCCATGAAGACCAGCGTGAAGCGCCCGCCCTCGTTGTCATAGCGCCGCGTCTCCTCCAGCCCCAGAAGCCGGTAGAAGGCCATGGATTTTTCCAGATCGAGAACCCTGACCATCGTGTGCAGATACCTGATCCCCATCGGACCCCCCTCCTTCAAATTGGCCTGCCCACATTACACATGCAGTCGCAGGCTTTGCCACCGCAAGATATAGTGGTGCGCGACTCAGCGACCACGCCAGACGGGGGCCGGACCATGCAGCAGTACCACGACGCCTTGCGGCGCGTGCTGGAAACGGGGGAACGCTCGGCCGACCGGACGGGGACGGGCACGATTTCGGCCTTCGGGCTGCAGTCGCGCTACCCGATGGCCGACGGCTTCCCGCTGGTGACGACCAAGAAGCTGCACCTGCGGTCGATCATCCACGAATTGCTGTGGTTCCTGTCGGGCGACACCAACATCCGCTACCTGCGCGAGAACAAGGTGACGATCTGGGATGAATGGGCGGACGCGCAAGGCGACCTCGGCCCCGTCTATGGCAAGCAGTGGCGCGATTTCGGGGGGGTGGACCAGATCACGACACTGGTCGACACGATCCGCAAGAGCCCGGACTCGCGCCGGCTGATCGTGTCGGCCTGGAACCCGCCCGATGTGCCGAAACAGGCGCTGCCGCCCTGCCATACGCTGTGGCAGGTGCGGGTGCTGGGGGGCAAGCTGCATCTGCAGCTTTACCAGCGCAGCGCGGACATGTTCCTTGGCGTGCCGTTCAACGTCGCCTCCTACGCGCTTCTGCTTCACATGCTGGCCCATGTGACAGGATACGAGGCGGGGGATTTCGTCCATTCCATCGGCGACGCGCATATCTACCTGAACCATCTCGATCAGGTGAACCTGCAGCTGTCGCGCACGCCCAAGGCGCTGCCGACCCTGCGGATCGCGCGCAAGTTGGACAGCCTCTTCGACTTCCGGTTCGAGGATTTCGTGATCGAAGGCTACGACCCCGACCCCGCCATTCCCGCGCCGGTGGCGGTATGATCAGCCTGATCGTCGCCCGCGCGAAAGGCGGGGCCATCGGACGGGCGGGCACCATCCCGTGGCACGCGCCCGAGGATCTGGCCTTCTTCCAGCGCGAAACCACGGGGGGCGCGGTCATCATGGGCCGCAACACATGGGAGAGCCTGCCCTTCAAGCCCCTGAAGAACCGCATGAACATCGTGGTGTCGTCGCGGGGCGTGGAGGGGGCGGAGCATGTGGTGGGTTCGCTGGAAGCGGCGGTGGAGGCCGCGCATCGCGCGGGCCACCGCAGGATCTACGGTATCGGCGGCGCGCGGATCTATGAGGGGCTCTTGCCGCTCGCCCACCGTCTGCTGGTGACCGAGGTCGATCTGGACGTGCCGGATGCGGATACGTTCTTTCCCGAATTCGGGGAGGGGTGGAGCCGGATCGGCGGGCATGTGCTGCGCGAGGACGGGCCGCGCTGCGTGCTGGGGGAGTGGGTGCGCGCGTAGGGTGCGCATTTATTGCGCACCCTACCCATGCCAAGCTGCGGTGCGCATGGAATGCGCACCCTACGGGCGGTTGATCGATGAGTAGGGCCAGTCCTCTGGGCGATCAGCCAGTCCATGCTTGACCGGGTTCATCCAGCAATAAGCGATGGCGGCTTTCCAATCTTCCTCGCTTCGAAGGTGGTGCTCCCAGAACCGACGTTGCCAGATGCTGCGTTCGCGCCTTGCCACCATGCTCGCCCTGCGCGGCACTGGGGCCATCTGCCGAGAGAACCGGGCCTTGATCACAGACCAGCGCAGCGAGTAGTCGGAGTCTCCCTCCGGCAGGGTCCAGACGCAGTGCATGTGATCTGGCAGGACCACCCATGCATCGATCGTGAACCATCGCTCGCGTCTGGTCTGTCGCACGGCATCGCGCAGGACGCTGATATTGTCGATCAGGAGGCTGCCGCCCCGCCGTTCGAGGCCGACCGTAAAGAAGATCGAGGCGCCGGCGATGCGGGGGCGGAGATATCGTGACATTCCCCTACCCTGAGGCATGTTCGGTTAAGGGAGGGCTAACGTGTAGGGTGCGCATTCACTGCGCACCTTTGCGGAAGAAGGTGCGCTGTGAATGCGCACCCTACCGTCAACACGCAACCAAAACACATCCTTCCCCCCGCCCCGTTCCGCGCTACCTCAGGCCCAACCGCACCGGAGCGCATATGCAAATCTTTACCCTCTACGCCACCACCGCCGCCGTCTTCCTGATCCTCGACGCGATCATGCTGACCATGTTCATGAAGCCGCTCTTCAGCCGCCATATCGGCGGGCTGATGCTGGCCGACATCCGCATCCTGCCGGCGGCGGCCTTCTATGCGGCCTATGTGGCGGGGCTTCTCTACCTCGTCTCCCTCCCCGCGCTGCGGGACGGCGCGCCGGTGCTGCTGCCCGCCGCGATCATCGGGGCGATGGCCTATGGCACCTATGAATTCACCTCTTACGCGATCATGAAGGACTGGCACTGGTCGATGGTGGCGGCCGATGTGACATGGGGCACGGTGCTGACGGCGGTGTCGGCATGGGCGGGGGTGGCCGTCACGCGGGCGCTGTTCGGATAGGGCTGCCATCGCCCGCGCGGGCGGTGTAATCAGGCGCGAAAGACCAAGGAGCGGACCCATGATCCTGTACGGCATCCCCACCTGCGACACCTGCAAGAAGGCCATCAAGGCGATCGAGGGCGCGGGGAAATCCGTCACCTTCCGCGACGTGCGGGCAAACCCCCTCAGCCCTGCGGAAATCGCCGCCATCGTCACCGAATTCGGCGACCGCGCGATCAACAGGACCTCGCCTACCTATCGCGGCTTTTCCGATTTCCTGAAGGAATCCGAGCCCGAGGCGCAGATCGCGGCCCAGCCCACCGTGATGAAACGGCCGGTGATTCAGGATGGCGACCGCTGGTTCATCGGCTGGGACGAGGCGACGCAGGCCAAGGTTCTGGTCTGACGCAGGACGGAAAAGACCCGCCGCCGGCGGGCCTTCCCTGTCAGTCGTCGGGACGGGTCGAGCCGTCTCTTACAGCAGCTTCAGGTCGGATGCCGAGGCACGGCCATCGCGGCCAGACTGCAGTTCGTATCCGATTTTCTGGTTGTCGTTCAAGCCTTTGAGGCCTGCACGTTCGACCGCCGAAATATGCACGAAGACATCCTTACCGCCATCATCGGGGGCGATGAACCCGTAGCCCTTCGTCGAGTTGAACCATTTCACGGTGCCGGTGGGCATTCCCCGCTTCTCCCTTTGGTACCCTCCCGGGGCGACATGCCGCCGGGCCGTGCTGCAGTCTCAAGTCCGGCTGCCTGGGGCGCAGGAGGCGGCAGAAAGCTGTCGTCACGCGGCGGATGATGCAACAGATTCGCTTAAAATCAAGGGCGCCGTGCAGGCGCGGCAAAAGGCGGCCCGACGGGCGGGCCGCGCTTGCGGTCGGGCAGGGGCGGGTCGCGCCTCAGTGCGCGGGGGGCAGCGCGTCGAAGCCGAAGGTCGAAACGGCCGCGTCGAGGGTGATCGTCTCGGTCCGCGTCTCGCCCAGACGGCGGACGGAAACGCTGCGTTCCTCGACTTCCTTCATCCCGATGGCAAGGATGACGGGCACCTTGCCCACGGAATGCTCGCGGACCTTGTAGTTGATCTTCTCGTTGCGGACATCCGCTTCGGCCCTGACCCCCGCCTTCTTCAGCGCGGCCACCACCTCGTGCACATAGGGGTCGGCATCCGACACGATCGAGGCCACGACCACCTGACGCGGGGCCAGCCAGAAGGGCAATTTACCGGCATAGTTTTCCAGAAGGATGCCGATGAAGCGTTCGAAGGACCCCAGCACGGCGCGGTGCAGCATGACGGGGCGGTGCTTCATCCCGTCCTCGCCCACATATTCGGCATCGAGGCGCACAGGCAGGTTGAAGTCGCACTGGAAGGTGCCGCACTGCCATTCGCGCCCGATGGCATCGGTCAGCTTGAAATCGAGCTTCGGCCCGTAGAACGCGCCGTCGCCGGGGTTGATCTGATAGGGCAGGCCCAGCGACTGGATCGCCTTTTCCAGCGCGGTTTCGGCCTTGTCCCAGACCTCGTCCGACCCCACGCGCACATCGGGGCGGGTGGACAGCTTGATGTCGAACTTCTCGAAGCCGAGGTCCTTGTAGACGCTGGACAAGAGCGCGATGAAGCCCGCGCATTCGGCCTCGATCTGGTCTTCGGTGCAGAAGATATGCGCGTCATCCTGCACGAAGCCGCGCACGCGCATCAGCCCGTGCATGGACCCCGAGGATTCATAGCGGTGGCAGGACCCGAATTCCGCCAGACGCAGCGGCAGGTCGCGGTAGGATTTCAGGCCCTGGTTGAAGACCTGCACATGGCAGGGGCAGTTCATCGGTTTCAGCGCGTTGATGCGCTTTTCCTTGGCGCCTTCCTCGTCCACCTCGACGATGAACATGTTCTCGCGGTAGGCCTCCCAGTGGCCGGATTTCTCCCACAGGACACGGTCCACGACCTGCGGCGTCTTGATTTCCCGGTAGCCCGCCTGCCGCAGCCGCCCGCGCATGTAATCTTCCAGCGTGCGGTAGATCGTCCAGCCGTTGGGGTGCCAGAACACCATGCCCGGCGCTTCTTCCTGCAGGTGGAAAAGCTCCATCTCTTTCCCAAGCTTGCGGTGGTCGCGCTTGGCGGCCTCCTCCAGCATGGTCAGATGCGCCTTCAGGTCGTCGCGGTTCCGGAACGCCACGCCGTAGATGCGCTGCAGCATCGGGCGGGACGCATCGCCCAGCCAGTAGGCCCCCGCCACATGCGTGAGCTTGAAGGCATCGGCCGGAACCTGACCCGTATGCTGCAGGTGCGGGCCACGGCACAGGTCCTGCCAGTCGCCGTGCCAGTACATGCGGATGTCTTCGCCTTCGGGGATGCGGTCCAGAAGCTCCAGCTTGAAGGGCTCGCCGCGCTGTTCGTAATAGGCACGCGCACGGGCACGGTCCCAGAGTTCGGTCTTCACCGGATCGCGGGCGTTGATGATCTGCTTCATCCGCGCCTCGATCTGGCCGAGGTCTTCGGGCGTGAAGGGTTCCTTGCGGTCGAAATCGTAGAACCAGCCGTAATCGCGGACGGGGCCGATCGTGACCTTCACATCGGGCCAGATCTCCTGCACGGCGCGCGCCATGATATGGGCAAGGTCGTGGCGGATCAGTTCCAGCGCCTGCGCGTCATCCTGCATCGTGTGGATGGCGATGGTCGCATCCGCGGGGATCGGCCATTGCAGATCCCAGTGCTTGCCGTTCACCGTGGCCGAGATCGCCTTTTTCGCAAGGCTGGGAGAGATCGAGGCCGCCACCTCGGCCGGCGTCACGCCTGCGGCGAAGTCGCGGCGGTTGCCATCGGGAAAGGTGAGGGAGATGTCGGCCATGTCGGCTCCTCGTCGGTTTGGCGCCCACGGAACGCCCGGTTGCGGGTATGTGGGCGCCTTCCTGACGGGCGGGGAAAGGATTGTCAACGGGACGGCGCGGGGCGCGGCGGCGGTCCATCACGAAAACGCGGGATGCCCCCCCGTCGGGCTTGGGCTGGCCGCAAGGGGCGGCTAAGAAGGGGGCCACCCGTGCCGGAGTTGACCCCATGCCCGCCTATCTGACGACCCCCCAAGGCCGCCGCATCGCCTATCACCGGACCGAAGGGCAGGGGGCGGGCATCGTCTTTCTGGGGGGCTTCCGGTCGGACATGACCGGAACCAAGGCGGTGTTTCTGGAGGACTGGGCGCGGGCGCGGGGGCGGCCCTTCCTGCGCTTCGACTATTCCGGACACGGGGCCAGTTCGGGCGATTTCCTGCAGGGCTGCATCGGCGACTGGGCCGAGGATGCCATGGCCGCCGTGACCGCGCTGACCACGGGGCCGCAGGTTCTGGTGGGCTCCTCCATGGGCGGGTGGATTTCGCTTCTGCTCTGCAAGGCGATGCCCGAACGGGTGAAGGGCTTCGTCGGCATCGCCGCCGCGCCGGATTTCACCGAAGACAGCATGTGGAACGGCTTTGACGAAGCCGAACGCGCGCGGCTGATGGCCGAGGGGCGGGTGGAACAGCCGTCGGACTATTCGCCCGAACCCTATGTCATCACCCGCCGCCTGATCGAGGATGGCCGCAAGCGGCTGGTCTTGCGCGACCCGCTGCCTTTGCCCTGTCCGGTCCGGCTGCTGCAGGGGACCGCCGATACCGATGTGCCGCCCGCCGTGGCGCTGCGGCTGATGGAGCATGCGACGGGGCCGGACCTCCGGCTGACCCTCGTCAAGGGGGCGGATCACCGCTTCTCGACGCCCGACTGCCTTGCCCTGATCGCGGCGCAGGTGGCCGAACTGGCGGGGGCGGCGTGATGGCGGGGCGGATCATGCGCGGGCTTGGCTGGGCGGGACTTGTCCTTTTGCTGCTTTTCGGGGGGCTATGGGTCGCCTTTCCGCTGGACCCCGTGGATCGCCGGATCGACTTTCCCGAGGATGCCTTGCCGGACGATCTTGACGGCTGGCTTGCCGCACAGGAATTGCAGTTTCCCGACATCCGCGCGGGCGCGGCCAAGCAGATCCTCTGGGCGGGGGCCAAGGGGGCAAGGACGCCTCTGGCCATCGTCTATGTCCACGGCTTTTCCGCCGACCAGCAGGAAATCCGCCCCGTTCCGGACGAGGTCGCCCGCGCGCTGGGGGCGAACCTGTTCTTCACGCGGCTCGCGGGCCACGGGCGGGACGGGGCGGCCATGGCCGAACCCGTGGCGGGCGACTGGATCGAGGATATGGCCGAAGCCATGGCCATCGGGCGGCGACTGGGCGAACGGGTGCTGGTGATCGGCACCTCGACGGGGGCGACGCTGGCGGCCATCGCCGCGACCGACCCCGACCTGTCGCGCGATCTGGCCGGCACGGTGCTGGTTTCGGCCAATTTCGGCGTGCAAAGCGCGGGGGCCTTCCTCCTCGACCTGCCGCTTGCGCCGGTCTGGGGGCCTTGGGTCGCGGGGGCCGAGGCGGGGTTCGAACCGATCAATGACGGGCATGGCAGGCACTGGACGACGCGCTATCCCACCACCGCCTTCTTCCCGATGGCCGCCCTGCTGCGCGAGGCGCGGGCGACCGACTGGGGGGCCGCGCGGACGCCTGCGCTGTTCCTCTATGCCCCTGCCGACAGGGTGATCGACCCCGCCCTGATCCCGCCCGTCGCGGCCCGATGGGGCGGCGGGGCCGAACTGGTGACGGTCGAGGTGGATGGCGATGACGATCCCTATTCCCATGTCATCGCGGGCGACATCCTGAGCCCCGGCCAGACCGAGGCCGTCGCGCGGATCATCACCGATTGGGCACGGGCGCTGTGATGGGCGATCCAGTCGTCTTCATCCCCGGCTTCATGTGCGACGCGCGCGCCTTCCTGCCGCAGATCGTGCATCTGGGCTGGACGCACGCGGCCACGGTCTTTGTCCCCGGCGTGGACGACTCGGTCGAACGCCTGTCCGAACGCCTGCTGGACATCGCGCCGCCGCACTTCGTGCTGGTGGGACACGGCCTTGGCGGCGATGTCGCCATCGACGTGCTGCGCCGCGCGCCCGAACGCGTGCTGCGGGTGGTGCTGATCTCGACCGATCCGCTGGCCGAACCGCCCAAGACCGCCGCCGCGCGCGAGGCGCGGATCGTCGCCGCCAAATCGGGCCGCCTGCGCGAGGCGTTGGCCGAGGAATGGCCCGAAGCCGCCTTTGCCGCCACCGAATGGCGCGACGAGGTGCGGGCCGTCGCGCTGGACATGGGGATGGGGCTGGGCGAGGGGGTCTTCATCCGCCAGTCCCGCGCCATGCAGCGCCGTCCCGACCAGTCCAAGACCCTGCGCCGCGCGCTGATGCCCGCGCTGATCCTTGCGGGGGCCGAGGACCAGATCGTTCCCGTCCGGCGGCAAGAGGTGCTGGCGGGCCTGTTGCCCCATGGCCGGTTGCAGGTGGTGGCGGCGGCGGGCAACCTGCCGATGCTGGAACAGCCCGAAGCCGTCAGCGCCGCGCTCGAGGCGTTCCTGTCCGGCCCGATGATGCTGCGCCCCGTCCGGCGCTAGGCGGGATCGGCGCGGCGGGTCTGTTTGACGTGCTCTTTCGCCCCTCACCCCTTCCCTCTCCCCCGGGGGGAGAGGGGGCGCAGGTGGATGTGGTGCGGTCAGGTCGGGAACCGTCGCCCCTGTTTCGATGGGATTTGCCGTGGCGTGCGGGGCGGGTGCCCCACTCCCCCGCGGCGAGAGGGGGATCACGACCGGCGCTCCGCCCGGTCCCGAGACGGTCGGGGATCGTCGCCCCCTCTCCCCGCAGGGGGAGAGGGCAGGGGTGAGGGGGCCGCCCCTCAGTTCGCGGCGGCCAGCGCGATCTTGGTCTTCTTCGACGGCTTTTCGTCGCCGGAATTGGCGTCGATGAAGTTCAGCACCAGCGGGCGGATGTTCAGCCGCCAGCTCTTGCCGGCAAAGATGCCGTAATGGCCCGCGCCGGGTTCCAGATGGCTGGCCTTCTTCTCGTCGGGCAGGCCGGTGCAGAGCTTCAGCGCCGCGACGCATTGGCCGGGGGCCGAGATGTCGTCATTCGCGCCTTCGACCGTCTTTACCGCGACGCGGGTGATCGCGCCGATATCGACCTTTTTGCCGGCGACCACGAATTCGTTGCGCGCGATCTCGCGCTTCTTGAAGACGCGCTCGACGGTGGACAGGTAGAATTCCGCCGTCATGTCCATCACGGCAAGGTATTCGTCGTAGAAGCGGTTATGGGCGTCGTGATCGGACGCCTCGCCCCGCGCGACGCGCAGGATCTGCTCGCTGAAGGCCTTGGAGTGGCGCTCGGCATTCATCGACATGAAGGATTGCAGCTGCAGAAGGCCCGGATAGACCAGCCGCCCCGCGCCCTTGTACTTGAAGCCGACGCGCTGGATGGCGGTCTGTTCCAATTGGCCCATCGTCACGCGGCGGCCGAAATCCGTCACCTCGGTCGCGGCGGCGTCGGGGTCGATCGGCCCGCCGATCAGCGTCAGGCTGCGGGGCTGGGCATCGGGGTCCTCGGCCGCCAGATAGGCGGTCGCGGCCAGCGTCAGCGGCGCGGGCTGGCAGACGGCGATCACATGGGTATCGGGCCCCAGCGCGCGCATGAAATCGACGAGGTAGAGCGTGTAATCCTCGACATCGAACTTGCCGGCCGACACGGGGATGTCGCGGGCATTGTGCCAGTCGGTGATGTAGACATCGGCATCGGGCAGGAGCGAGGCGACGGTGGAGCGCAGGAGCGTTGCGTAATGGCCCGACATCGGTGCCACCAGCATGACGCGGCGCTTCATCGGCGCGCGCCGGCGGACCGAGAAATGGATCAGGTTGCCGAAGGGGCGTTCCACCACGGTCTTGACGTCGATCAGGTGATCGGTCCCGTCGGGCCCCACGATGGAGCGGATGCCCCAGTCGGGCTTGGCCACCATCCGGCCGAAGGTGCGTTCCGTCACCTCTCCCCATGCGGCGGTGAGGGCGAGCATGGGGCTCGGGACCAGCGCGAAGGCCGGATAGGATGCCATGGCACGCGCGGTGGCACCCAGCCACTCGTTCGTGTTCCGCATGGTTTCCATCATGTCATATGCGAGCATGTATCGCACCGGTGCGTCTCCTTGTCCGGAAGGGGGCCTGCCTTCCAATTCGCAGTTCCCCCCCGACAGACAGGGCGATATGCTGCGACGCAGAGGATAGGGGGGGATTGTTCGCATGACAACCAATACCAACGACGCAGGGGAGCGGCGCGAACGTCTGAACGCCAACCTTGCCAAGGTGGAGGAGTTGTCCCAGCGCCTCGCCACGGCGCTTGCCCACAAGAAGGCGGTCGATCCCTCGCTGCACGGCCCTTCGGCGGATGTCTACATGAAGGCCGCGACCGCCTATGTCGCCGAGATGATGCAGAACCCCGCCAAGATCTTCGAACATCAGGTGGGCTACTGGACGAAAAGCCTGAAACATTACCTCGAGGCGCAGCAGGCCCTCGCTACGGGCGAGTTGAAGGCGCCCGAAGACACCGCCCCCAAGGACCGCCGCTTCGCCAACCCGCTGTGGGAAACGCATCCCTTCTTCAACTACCTCAAGCAGCAATACCAGATCAACGCGGCGGCGATCACGCAGGCCGTGGGCGACATGGAAAGCCTCGACCCCGCCGACCGGCGGCGGGTGGAGTATTTCACGCGCCAGATCGTGGACATGCTCTCGCCCACCAATTTCCTCGGCACCAATCCCGACGCGCTGGAACGCGCGGTCGAGACGGATGGAGAAAGCCTCGTGAAGGGGCTGGAGAACCTTGTGGCGGATATCGAGGCGAACGCGGGCGACCTGATGGTGACGCTGGCCGACCGCGAGGCGTTCCACGTGGGCCAGAACATCGGCACCACGCCCGGCGCGGTGGTCTATCGCAACCGCATGTTCGAGCTGATCCAGTACACGCCCACCACCGAAAAGGTCCATGCGACGCCGCTTCTGGTCTTTCCGCCGTGGATCAACAAGTTCTACATCCTCGACCTGAAGCCCGCGAACAGCCTGGTCAAATGGATCGTGGATCAGGGCTTCACGCTCTTCGTTGTCAGCTGGGTCAATCCCGACGCCTCCTACAAGGATGTCGGCATGGATGACTACATCCGCGACGGCTATCTGCGCGCCATGGCCGAGGTGCGCCGCATCACGGGCGAGGCGCAGATCAACACCGTGGGCTATTGCATCGCGGGCACCACGCTCAGCCTGACGCTCGCCCATCTGGAACGGGCGGGGGACAGCTCGGTCAAATCGGCCACCTTCTTCACCACGCTGACCGATTTCTCCGATCCGGGCGAGGTGGGGGTGTTCCTGAACGACGATTTCGTGGACGGCATCGAACGGCAAAGCCATGCCGACGGCATCCTGTCGCGCTTCTTCATGAGCCGGACCTTCAGCTTCCTGCGCTCCAACGACCTGATCTACCAGCCCGCCATCAAAAGCTACATGATGGGCGAGGCGCCGCCCGCCTTCGACCTGCTCTACTGGAACGGCGACGGCACCAACCTGCCCGCCAAGATGGCGGTGGAATATCTGCGCGGCCTGTGCCAGCGCGACGAATTCGCCACCAAGGGCTTTCCCGTCTTTGGCGCGCCGGTGCATCTGTCGGGGGTCAAGGTGCCGCTCTGCGCCATCGCCTGCGAGACGGACCACATCGCCCACTGGAAGGGCAGCTTCAACGGCATCAGGCAGATGGGATCGGCGGACAAGACCTTCATCCTGTCCGAAAGCGGCCATATCGCGGGGATCGTGAACCCGCCGTCGAAGGGCAAGTACGGCCATTACACCAATGACGGCCCCGTAGAGGGCGAGCCCGAGGCGTGGAAGGCCGCCGCGACCTATCACGCGGGCAGCTGGTGGCCGCGCTGGCGAGACTGGCTGGCCGCGCGTTCGGGCAAGATGGTTCCGGCCCGTCACCCCGGCGATTCGGGGGCCGAGGTGCTGGCCCCCGCCCCCGGCACCTATGTGACCGCGACGCCAAGCGCCTGATCCGCAAGCCTATTCGCGCCGCACACGCCGCACACGCAGGGGTAATGCTGCATTGCAGAAAAATGGTTGAAATGCTGCGCTGCAGCATGTATATATGTCTCATCCAAACGGGGTATCCACCCGCAACGCCAGGAGCGAGACGATGACCAAGACCGCAGATTTCACCAAAGTGATGCAGGACATGATGGCGTCCTTCCCGGTGGACACCTCTGCCATGCAGAACGCGTTCAAGACCCAGGCCGCGATGGGCGAGAAGCTCTCGAAGGTCGCTCTGGAAGCGGCCGAGAAATCGACCGAGATCACCGCCAAGTGGACCAAGGACACGATCGCCAAGCTGACGGACGTGACCAAGGCCAAGACCGAGCCGACCGAATACACCAAGTCGGTGACCGATTTCGCCTCGGCCGCGGCTGAAATGGCTGCCGAGAACATGGCCGCCTTTGCCGAAGTGGCCAAGAAGGTCCAGATGGAAACCGTCGAACTGATGCTGGCCGCCGGCAAGGACCTGTCGGAAGACGCGACCGCCGCCGTCAAGAAGGCGACCGCCGAAGTGACCTCGGTCGCGAAAAAGGCCGCCGCGGCTGCGAAGTAAGCCACGGACCGGCGCCGCCGTTCCTCCTCCCTGTCGGACGACGCCGCTCGGGCGGGCCCATGGCCCGCCCCTTTCCTTTGCGCCTGCCCATCCCCTTGTCCGTCGCCGCCCGCCGCCCCCTGCGACAGGTCGCTTTCCTTTTGAAAAACCCTGCCCTAAGCTTCTCTGCAATGCAGCCATTGCGACTGCGAAATGAGACAGGGATACGGGGAGGACGGGCCGATGGCCGAAGCCGGAAAGCCGCTGCTGATCAAGCGCTACGCAAGCCGCAGGCTCTATAACACCGAAACCTCGGACTATGTCACGCTCGAGGATATCGCGGGCTTCATCCGCGCGGGGCGCGAGGTGCAGATCGTCGATCTGAAATCCGGCGATGACCTGACGCGGCAATACCTGCTCCAGATCGTGGCCGAACACGAGGCGAAGGGCGACAATGTCCTGCCCACGAACGTGCTGACCGATCTCGTCCGCTCCTACACGACCGAGATGCAGTCGGTCGTGCCGCAATTCCTTGCCGCCAGCTTCGAGATGCTGCGCGAGGGCCAGTCCAAGATGATGGAGAATTTCTCCAGCTTCCCCAACCCCATGGCCGCGATGCCCGGGTTCGAGGCCATGCGGAAGCAGCAGGAGGCCTTCATGAAGACCTTCATGGGCGGCCTGCCGGGCTGGGGCGGCAGCGGCCCTGCCGCGGGCGACGGCGACGCCGCCGCACCGGCCGGCAAGGACGAGGAACTCGCCCAGATCAAGAAGCAGCTTGCCGAGCTGCAGGCCAAGCTTTCCAAGCTCTGACGGACAGGCGGGCGCGGGCCATGATCGACGGTCAGGGCCGCATCACCCTCTGGGCGATCGAAGTCTTTCTCGCCTGCGCCGAAGAGGGCGCGATCTCGGCCGCCGCGCGGCCGCTGGGGGTGTCGCCCGCGGCGGTCAGCCAGCAGCTCGCCTCGCTCGAGGCGGCGCTGGGTGCGGTGCTGATGGACCGCGCGGCGCGCCCGATGGGCCTGACGCCCGCAGGGGCCATGTTCCGCCGCCACGCGCAGGTGATCCTGAATGCCGAGGCCGAGGCGCGGGCCGAACTTGCCCTGTCGGACCTGTCGGGGCTGACGACCCTGCGGCTGGGCATGATCGAGGACTTCGACGCCGAGGTGACGCCCCGCCTGTTGACGGGGCTTGCGCGGGAATTGAAGGGCTGTCGCTTCCTGCTGGAAACCGGCGCGAGCCACCGCCTGAACGAGGCGCTGGAGGATCGCGCGCTGGACCTGATCGTGGCCGCCGACGGGGTCGAACCGGCCGGGCAGGGCTGGCGCGAGGTGCATCCCGTGCTGGCCGAGCCCTTCGTCATCGTCGCCCCGCGCGGCACGCAGGCCGGGCTCGAGGGGCCCTTCATCCAGTACACCGCGCGGCATCTGATGGGGCGGCAGATCGCGGCCCATCTGGCGCGCCAGAACATGCGGCCCGGCACGCGCTATGAGCTGGACAGCTACCGCGCGATCCTTGCCATGGTCGCGGCGGGCGAGGGCTGGACGATCCTGACCCCGCTCGCGCTGCTGCACGGCGCGCGGTTCCGCGACGCGGTGGAGGTGCGGCCCCTGACGGGCGAGCCCCTTGCGCGCGGCCTGTCGCTTTCGGCGCGGGCGGGTGTGCTCAAGGACATCCCCGCGCAGGTGGCGGCGCGGCTGCGCTCCGAGCTTGCCTCGCAGGTGGTGGAACCCGCGCTGGCGGAATGGCCGTGGATGAAGGGCGCGCTCCGCATCCTGTAGCGCGCGCGAAAATTCTTCTGCGAAGAATTTTCACCCCGATCTTTCTGCGAAAGATCGGGGCCAGAATTTTCGCAGAAAATTCTGCGTCTTACGCCTTCACGTCGCGCACGGCTGCGGTGATCGCATCGGCGATGTAGTCCAGCTCGGGCGCGGTCAGGCGGGCGGGAAGGCGCACGTCGCAGGCGCGCATCAGCATGGCGCGGGTCTGCGGCAGGTCGGGAACCGAGCCAAGGAACTGCCAGTTCCAGTAGGCGCGCGCATTGCCTTCGGACAGGCCGAAAATCTGCACCGACACGCCGCGCCGCTTGGCGGCCTTCTGGAAATCGCGCGCCTCGTCATCGGTCCAGTCGCCCGTCAGGTTGAACTGGATCGAGTCCGGCGCGCGCTCTTCCTGCGGCAGGGCAGGGGGGACGGACAGCCCGTCGCAGGCGTTCAGCCGTTCCGCCACCCAGTCATGGTTCGCGCGGCCATCGCGGACGCGGCGGTCCACTTCGGGAAGTTGCGGGCGGATCACCGCCGCCGACAGGTTCTGCATCCGTAGGTTGTAAAGCGGCAGGCGGTTCTGCCACTGGATATAGCTGTTCTGCAGACCGGGATGCTTTTTCCAGTTTTCCTCATAGGCGCCCGACATGATCACCGCACGGGCGGCAAGCTCGGGGTCGTCGGTGACAAGGATGCCGCCCTCGCCCGCATTGACCAGCTTGTAGGACTGGAAGCTGAAGCAGCCCACCTTGCCGATGGTGCCGATCTTCCGTCCGTTCCACAGCGTGCCGAGGCTGTGGGCCGCATCCTCGACCACCGGCACGCCCGCGGCATCGCACAGCGCCATGATCGCGTCCATGTCCGAGGTATGGCCGCGCATGTGGCTGATCAGCACCGCCTGTGCCTGCGGCAGCTTGGCGGCGAAATCTTCCATGTCCACGCGGTAGTTCCCGCCCACCTCGACCAGCACGGGTTCGCAATCGGCATGCACCACGGCCGAAGGGACGGCGGCG
>JBEEOG010000264.1:0-6220 GCA_041191745.1 Pseudomonadota bacterium
TGCGCGGTGCGGCCGGGAAGCCCCTCTTCGGCCAGTTCCCAGCCCGCGCCCAGCGCGGCATGGGCCACCGTGGGCCAGCGGACGCCGGTGCCGAAACGGTCATAGCGGCTGCGGTCCACGATGGGCGGGGTGCCGTGGGTGTTGCTGTCGCCGAAGGTCAGCAGAACGGGCATGGGGGTCTCCTCGGACGGGTGGCGCAGGCAGGCTAGGGCGTGGCGCGCGCGGGGTAAAGCGGGCAGGGCAAAGCGGGCAAGGCCCCTTGGCCTTTCCGTCGCCCGCGCGCATATATGGGGCCAAAGCCAAAGGCCCACGAGGAATGCGATGCTTACCTTCGGTGACAAGACCGCCGCCCCCGCAGGCGACCTGATCAAGGACGCCAGCGAAGCCACCTTCATGGCCGATGTGATCGACGCCAGCCGCGAGGTTCCCGTTATCGTCGATTTCTGGGCGCCGTGGTGCGGCCCGTGCAAGACGCTCGGCCCCGCGCTGGAAGCGGCGGTGACGGCGGCGGGCGGCAAGGTCCGCATGGTCAAGGTCAACGTGGACGAAAACCAGATGATCGCGGCGCAACTGCGGATCCAGTCGATCCCGACCGTCTATGCCTTCTGGCAGGGCCAGCCGGTCGATGGCTTCCAGGGGGCGGTTCCGGCCTCCGAGATCAAGAAGTTCATCGACCGCCTGACACCCCTTGCCGGCGATGGCGGTCTGGCCGAGGCGCTTGAGGCCGCCGAACAGATGCTGGCCGAAGGCGCGGTGACGGATGCCGCCGAAACCTTCGCCGCCATTCTGGGCGAGGACGAGGCGAATGCCGCCGCCTATGCGGGCCTTGTGCGCTGCCACATCACGCTGGGCCAACTGGATCAGGCCGAACTGATGCTGGCCAATGCCGCGCCCGCGCTTGCGAAGGCGAAAGAGGTGGAAGCCGCCCGCGCCCAGCTGGAACTGGCCAAGCAGGCCGCCAATGCGGGGCCGGAACAGGAATTGCGTGCCGCCGTCGATGCCGAACCGGCCAACCATCAGGCCCGCTTCGACCTTGCCGCCGCCCTTCTGGCCGCGGGCAAGACGGAAGAGGCGGTGGACGAACTGCTCGAACTTTTCCGGCGCGACCGCGAATGGAACGACGGGGCGGCCAAAGCGCAGCTGATGACCGTCTTCGACGCGCTGAAACCCACCGATCCGATCGTTCTGAAGGGCCGCCGCCGGCTGTCGTCGATGATCTTTGCCTGAAGGCCCGCGCGCCCTACATCCACGGCTATGATCAAGATCGCCGACCTGCCCGAGACGATTCCCGTCTTTCCGCTGCCCGGGGCGCTGATGCTGCCCCGTGGCCGCCTGCCCCTGCACATCTTCGAGCCGCGCTATCTGGCGATGATCGAGGATTGCCTGAAAACCCGACATCGCCTGATCGGCATGATCCAGCCGCGCGAGGTGCCGGGCACGGGCGAGAAGCGGCTGAACGCCATCGGCTGCGCGGGGCGGCTGACCGGATTTTCCGAAACCGAGGACGGGCGCTACATGATCACGCTGTCGGGCGTGTCGCGCTTCCGCGTCAAGGAAGAGGTGGTGGGCTTCACCCCCTATAGGCGCTGCAACGTGGACTGGTCGGGGTTTTCCCGCGACCTCGGCCCTGTCGAAGAGGATGCGGGTTTCGACCGCGATGCCTTTCTGTCCATGCTGAACCGCTATTTCGCGGCGATGAACCTGTCCACCGACTGGGACAGCCTGAAAGAGGCCGAGACGGAGCTGCTGATCAACTCGCTCTCGATGCTCTGCCCCTTCACGCCCGAGGACAAGCAGGCCCTGCTGGAGGCGCCCTCGCTCTCGACCCGGCGCGAGACGCTGGTGACGCTGATCGAATTCGCCCTGCGCGGCGGACAGGCGGACGAGGTGATGCAATGACCGACACCCCCGTGATCGACCGCCGGATGATGGAATCACTCGTCTGTCCGGTGACGCAGGCGGTGCTGACCTATGATGCCGAACGGCAGGAACTGGTCTCCAAGGCCGCGCATCTGGCCTTTCCGATCCGCGACGGCATCCCGATCATGCTGGTCAGCGAAGCGCGGCAGGTGGACTGACCGGCGCGGTTTTCTGCGAAAACCGCGTGCTGCGATCCTTCTGCGAAGGATCCACGGACAGGTCGATGTTTCGCAGGAAAATCGCCCCGCGAGGGTTTCGCAGGAAACCTTGCCCCGTCACACCGACAGCGCCGTCGTCTTGACCACCGTCCGCAGGGCAAAGGAGGAATGCATCTGCCGCACGCCGGGCAGGCGGGACAGGTACTGGCGGTGGATGCGGGCGAAATCTTCGGTATCCTCGGCCATGATCTTCAGCAGATAGTCGGCCTGCCCCGCCATCAGATGGCATTCGAGGATGTCGGGAACCTTCGCCACCTCGCGCTCGAAGGCGTCGAGCAGGTCGTCGGCCTGACCCTGCAGCGTGATCTCGACGAAGACGGTCGTGGGCTTGCCCAGCTTGCGCGGGTCCAGAAGGGCAACGAAGGCTTCGATGTAGCCCTCTTCCTCAAGCCGCTGGGTCCGGCGGTGGCAGGCCGAGGGCGACAGGTTCACCCGTTCGGACAGTTCGGCATTGGTGATCCGCCCGTCCTTTTGCAGCACGGTCAGGATGCGGCGGTCGGTTGCGTCAAGGTTCATGATCTTCGCAGCTTCTTTCGCCAAATGGCCCCTTGTCGAAAGAACCTACCGCAGGGGCGGAGCTGCGTCATGCAGAATTCAAAGCAATTGCAAGAAAGGTGAAGAACTCTGGATCCGAACGGGGGCGCAGCGCCCCGAGGGGAGGAGCAAGAATGAAGATCGGTTGCCCGAAAGAGATCAAGCCGCAGGAGTTCCGCGTCGGCATGACGCCCAATGCCGCGCGCGAGGCGGTGGCCCATGGCCATCAGGTGTTCATCGAAACCGGCGCGGGGGTGGGTGCGGGGTTTTCCGACGCCGATTACACGGCGGTGGGGGCCACGATCCTGACCACGGCGGAAGAGGTCTTCGCCACGGCCGAGATGGTGGTGAAGGTCAAGGAACCGCAGGCGGTGGAACGCGCCCGCCTGCGCGAGGGGCAGGTGCTGTTCACCTATCTCCACCTCGCGCCCGATCCGGCGCAGACGCAGGACCTGCTGAAATCCGGCGTCACCGCCATCGCCTATGAAACCGTGACCGATGACCGCGGCGGCTTGCCCCTGCTCGCGCCGATGTCCGAGGTGGCGGGGCGGCTCGCCCCGCAGGTGGGCGCATGGACGCTGCAAAAGGCCAATGGCGGGCGCGGCGTGCTGATGGGCGGCGTGCCCGGCGTGCTGCCCGCCAAGGTGGTGGTGATCGGCGGCGGCGTCGTCGGCACCCATGCGGCGCGCGTCGCGGCGGGGATGGGGGCGGATGTGACGATCCTCGACCGTTCCGTCCCGCGCCTGCGCTATCTGGACGACATCTTCCACGGCACGGTCAAGACGGGCTTTGCCAGCGCCGGAACCACCGCCGAACTGGTGGCCGAGGCCGACATGGTCATCGGCGCGGTGCTGATCCCTGGCGCGGCGGCCCCGAAACTGGTGACCCGCGCGCAGCTTTCCACGATGAAGCCCGGCGCCGCCATCGTGGACGTGGCGATCGATCAGGGCGGCTGCTTCGAGACCAGCCGCGCCACCACCCATCAGGATCCGATCTACGAGGTGGACGGCATCCTGCATTACTGCGTGGCCAACATGCCCGGCGCGGTGGCGCGCACCTCGACGCAGGCGCTGGGGAACGCGACGCTGCCCTTCCTGCTGGCCCTCGCCGACAAGGGCTGGAAGCGCGCCTGCGCCGAGGATCGGCACCTGCTTGCGGGGCTGAACACCCATGCGGGGCGGCTGACCTATGCCGCCGTGGGCGCGGCGCTGGGGCTGCCGTCGATTCCGGCGCAGGATGCGCTGGCGATCTGACATGCGAAAGGGGCGGGACCCTGCGGCCCCGCCCCCTGACTTGTCCGCGTCCAGTCCGGCCCGCGGCCGGCTTACTTCTTCAGGGCGTCGCGGATTTCCAGCAGAACGTCCAGCTGCGACGGGCCCGCGGGCGCGGCGGCGGCGGCTTCGGCCTCTTTCCTGGCGGTCGCCTCTTTCAGCTTGTTCACGGCCTTGACCAGCAGGAACACGACCCAGGCGATGATCAGGAAATTGATGACGGCGGTGATGAAGGCCCCATAGGCAAAGACCGGCGCACCGGCCTCTTTCGCCGCGGCGAGCGATGCGGGCGCGGTGCCCGACAGGTCGATGAAGAGGTTCGAGAAATCGACCCCGCCCGTGATGAGGCCGATGATCGGGTTGATCAGGTCGGCCACCAGCGAGTTGACGATGGCCGTGAAGGCCGCGCCGATGATGATACCGACGGCAAGGTCGACGACATTGCCCTTGGCGATGAAAGCCTTGAACTCGTTGAGCATTTCCACAGTTCCCTGAGTTGGCCGTTGCAACGGCTATGATTGGCGGCCGATGCCGCGGGCGGATCATGGCACAAAGCGCAGGCGGCGAGAATCCGGAAAATATACTTTCGAATATGTTTCGCGTTCCGTCAGACGGGGCGCACCATCCTGTGCGACGCGCGGAAGCCGAAGATCCAGCGCAAGGGCCCGATCCGCGCGGTGGCCTGTGTGACGAAGCCTTGCCGGTGGTAAAGCGCGATGGCGCGGGGGTTGCTGTCGATCACATCCAGCCGGACGGCGGGAAAGCCGCGCCGCCGCGCCTCGGCGCAGATCGCGTCCAGAAGCCGCGTGCCGATGCCCTGCCCCCGCGCCTCGGGCAGGACGCACAGCCCGTCGAGGAGGAAGCGCTCTGTCTCGGCCTCGTCGGACAGCAGGTGCAGCACCCAAAGCCGCCACCACCCGCCGAACCGGCCATAGACCGCGTCAAGGTCGGCCGAGGTGCCGCCCGCAAAGCCGCCGTCGCGCGTGCGGAACCCCGCAAGTCCCAGCAGCCCGCCGCGGCCGTCCAGCGCGACAAGGCATCGCTCGGCACAGATGGCCCGCGACAGGAAGCGCAGGGCCCGCTCGTCAGGGCCCAGCACGCGCCCCAGTTTCGGCCCGAAGGCCTGCCAGTAGAGCCGCGCCGCCGCCGCGCGCTGGTCTTCCGGCAGGCCGCTGCGGATCGTCACGGTCATCCCGCGCCCCCCGATGCGCCACCCGTTGCGCCCCCCGTTGCGCCGCCAAGTGCGGCGGCAAGGGATGCGGCATGGCCCGCGCCCAGAACCGCGCCCTCTTCGGCCCGATGCGGATCGGGGGGCAGGTCCAGCATCGCGCCCAGCCGCCCCGACCGCGCCAGCCGCCACAGCGCCCGCGACAGAAGCCGCACCTGCGCGGCATCGGGGACCCAGCCCTGCGCCACCTCGGCCCTGACCGCCTCGCGCAGGAGCGAGGGGTAGACCTCGGCCAGCACCACGGGCGCGGTGGCGATGCGGTCGGGCGCGTCGAAGGGCCAGACCGCCACGCCCGTCATTTGCGACAGGCGGTGGATCACGGGCAGGCCCGTCAGGCTTTGTGATCCGACCGATCCCGCCCCTGCCAGTTGCCAGACCGATTTCGCGCCCTTCAGCGCGGTATCGGGGGCGCGCATCTCGGCCAGTCCGGCGCAGGGGAAGGGGGGTTTCTTCACCGTCAGCGCGGGCGACGCGGCATCCGCAGGCACGCCCCAGAAGGGGCCAGCCCCGCCAAGCCGCGCATTGATCGCGGCGGCGACGGCGAACCTGTTGTTGGCGTTCGTCGCGTCATCGGTGACGTGCTCGGCCAGCCAGCGCCAGACGGCGGGGGCGCTGGCCTGACCCGTCAGCCGCGCGGCAAAGCCCGCCGGATAGCCAAGCGCGAAGTCGAAGCCCACCAGCATCCGCCGGCCTGCATCGCGGGCAGCGGCGATTTCGGCGGTGATCCATGCCTCGGCCGTGCGGCGCGTGGCGAAGTGGCGCGCCTGCACCGCATCGCCCGCCGCATCGCCCACCCAGATCGTGTTCGGCCCCGGCCCGGTGGCGGGCGTGGCCGATGCCGACCAGTCCGCCACCAGCACGCGGTCGAACAGCGGCCGGCGTGCAAGCCCCACCTGATCCAGCACGAAATCCGCGACCTGCGCGGTATCGTTCAGGTCGAGCACGGGAACGCCCGGCGCCCCCACATCGGCATCCGTCGCCACCGCCCGCACGAGCGGATCGCCGGGCTGGATCATCTGGTGGCCCGTCTCGCGCCGCCAGACCTCCAG
>JBEEOG010000265.1:0-5207 GCA_041191745.1 Pseudomonadota bacterium
AAGACGCTCTGCCTCTGCCTCGTCGCCCTCGCCATGGACCTGATCTGGGGCTATGCGGGGATCCTCAGCCTCGGCCACATGGCCTTCTTCGCGCTCGGCGGCTACATGATCGGCATGTGGCTGATGTATGCCCGCACCGAGGAAATCGTGGTCGCCGCACTGGCGCAGGGCGGACTTCCCGCCACGGCCGAGGAGATCCGTCAGGGCGTCGCCACGCAGATCTTCGGCGTGGTCGGCGCGTCGGATTTCCCGCTGATCTGGATGTTCGCCCACAGTTTCTGGGCGCAGGTCGCGGCGGTCGTCCTCGTTCCGGGGCTGCTGGCGCTGGTCTTCGGCTGGCTCGCCTTCCGCTCGCGCGTGACGGGGGTCTATCTCTCGATCCTGACGCAGGCGATGACGCTGGCGCTGGCGCTTTACCTTTTCCAGAACGACAGCGGGCTTCGCGGCAACAACGGGCTGTCGGGGCTGCAGAACATCCCCGGCCTCTCTGCCGTGTCGCAGGACGATCTGTCGATCTGGTTCTTCTGGGCCTCTGCCGCCGCGCTGGGCTTGGGCTATGTGCTGCTGGCCTGGATCGTGTCGGGCAAGTTCGGATCGGTGATCCGCGCCATCCGCGACGACGAGGCGCGGGTGCGGTTCCTCGGCTATTCGGTCGAAGGCTACAAGCTTTTCGTCTTTACCCTGACCGCCATCATCGCGGCCATCGCGGGGGCGCTCTACTATCCGCAGGCGGGCATCATCAATCCGGCAGAGCTTGCGCCCATCGCCTCGATCTACCTTGCCGTCTGGGTCGCCATCGGCGGGCGCGGGCGGCTTTACGGCGCGGTGATCGGGGCGGCCTTCGTGTCGCTTCTGTCGTCGTGGTTCACGGGGGGGCGGGCGCCGTCCATTCCCTTGGGCTTTTACACGATCGACTGGGTGGACTGGTGGCTGGTGATCCTCGGGCTGTCCTTCGTGCTGGTCACGCTCTTTGCGCCCAAGGGGATCGGCGGGCTGTTCGACCGCTTCGCCGGCCTGCGCGCGCCCGACCGCAAGGGGGCCGCACTCGGCCCCGATGACGGCGCGCTGATGGAACGGGAGGCCAAGGAATGACCGCGCTTCTGGAAGTGTCGGGCGTGTCGGTCAGTTTCGACGGGTTCCGCGCCATCAACAACCTGTCCTTCTCCATCGGCGCGGCAGAGTTGCGCGCGGTGATCGGGCCGAACGGGGCGGGCAAGACCACCTTCATGGATATCGTCACCGGCAAGACGCGGCCTGATGCGGGGACGGTCACCTTCGGCGAACGTTCGGTCTCGCTCCTGTCGATGACCGAGGCGCAGATCGCCCGTGCGGGTGTGGGGCGCAAGTTCCAGCGTCCCACCGTGTTCGAGGACCAGACCGTGGCCGAGAACCTGACCATGGCGCTGAAGGCCCATCGCGCGCCGTGGCGGGTGCTTTTCTGGCGCGAGACGGCGACCGACCGCGAACGGGTGCAGGACCTGGCGGCCGAGGTGGGGCTGGCCGACCATCTGGCCCGCAAATCGGGCGAGCTGTCGCATGGCCAGAAGCAATGGCTGGAAATCGGGATGCTTCTGGCGCAGGAGCCGCGGCTTCTTCTGGTGGACGAACCCGCCGCCGGCATGACGCTGGCCGAGCGCGAGCATACGACCAGCCTTCTGGTCGCGCTGGCACGGACCCGCGCGGTGGTGGTCGTCGAACATGACATGGATTTCGTGCGCCGCCTGAACTGCAAGGTCACGGTGCTGCACGAAGGCGCGGTTCTGGCGGAAGGCTCGCTCGACCATGTCACGAAGAACCGGCAGGTGATCGAAGTCTATCTGGGACGCGGGTAAGGGGGCGGGCCATGCTGGAAACCAAGGGACTGACCCTGCATTACGGCGGATCGCAGATCCTTTACGGCATCGACATGGTGGCGCGGGCGGGCGAGGTGACCTGCGTCATGGGCACGAACGGGGTGGGCAAGACCAGCCTTCTGAAGGCGCTGGCGGGCACGCATCCGCGGTCGGGCGGCAGCGTGATCCTCGGCGGGGAAGAGGTGCCCAAGGTCCCGCCGCAGGGGATGGCGCGGCGCGGGCTGGCGGTGGTGCCGCAGGGGCGGATGATCTTTCCGCTTCTGACGGTGAAAGAGAACATGGAAACCGCCTTTGCCCTGCTGCCCAAATCCGAACACCGCATCCCGGACGAGATCTACGACCTCTTTCCCGTCCTGAAAGAAATGGGCCACCGCCGCGGGGGCGATCTGTCGGGCGGGCAGCAGCAGCAATTGGCCATCGCGCGGGCGATGATCATGAAGCCCAAGGTCCTGCTTCTGGACGAACCGACCGAGGGCATCCAGCCCAACATCATCCAGCAGATCGGGCGGGTGATCTCATACCTGCGGGGCAAGGGCGACATGGCCATCGTGCTGGTCGAGCAGTATTTCGATTTCGCCTACGGGCTGGCCGACCGTTTCTATGTCCTCAAGCGCGGGCAGGTCGCGTTGCAGGGCACCAAGGCCGAGCTGTCGAAAGAGACGCTGCGCGCCACGGTTTCGGTCTGACGGGGGCATGGACGGGGCGGCAAAGGAAAACCCGCCCGCGCGGCGCGCAGGCGGGTTGGGTCAGGTTCCCGACCTGTCAGTTGGTCGCTTCGCCTTCGGCGGGGGCAGCTTCGCCCGCGGCCGGCGCGGCGGCCGAGAACGAGGCGAGGAAGGCCGCCACGTTCGCGGCTTCGGTTTCGTTGGTCAGCTTGAAGACCATATTCGAACGGGCCTTGTCGTCACCCAGCTTCTCTTTCAGGAACTTCGCCGGATCGCCGACATAGGCGACGAGATCGGCTTCGGTCCAGACAAAGCCCGACGCGCCGAGCGCGACGATCGATTCACCGTATTTGTCCGCGAAATCGGCCTGCGAGCCGGCGGCACGTCCGACGACGCCGTAGAGGTTCGGGCCGGTCTTGGCGTTCTTGCCTGCCAGCACCTCGCCCGCCTCGTTGGCGACGACGTGGCAGGTCTGGCACTTGTTGAACACCTTGGCACCCGCTTCGGCGTCGCCCGCCGCATAGGCAGGGGCGGAGAGAAGGGCAGAGAAGGCAACAAGGGCAGTCAGTCTGGTCTTCATGGGATCCTCCCGTAGGTTGGGCGCGCCGTTGTATACTGGTGTTTGCGCGGCGTTTGGCAAGGGTTGGCAAGCGAAGTTGATCATGCCCCGTCACGCCACCGCATGGGCGACGGCGCAGCGCTGCCAGAGCGAGGCGAGGGCCGTCACCAGATGGTCGATATCCGCATCCGAATGCAGCGGGCCGGGGGTGATGCGGAGCCGCTCCGTCCCCTTGGGCACGGTCGGGTAGTTGATCGGCTGCACATAGATCGCCCAGTCGTTCATCAGGATGTCCGAGATCATGCGGCATTTCACCGGATCGCCGATCATCACGGGGATGATGTGGCTGGCGTTTTCCATATGCGGGATGCCCGCGCGGGTCAGTTTCGCGCGAAGCTTCGCCACATTGGCGCGCTGCGCCTGCCGTTCCTGATCGGACTGCTTCAGGTGCCGGATCGAGGCCGTCGCCGCCGCCGCCACCGCGGGGGGCAGGGCGGTGGTGAAGATGAAGCCCGACGCGAAGCTGCGGACGAAGTCGCACAGCGCGGCAGAGCCCGTGATGTATCCGCCGACGCAGCCGAAGGCCTTGCCCAGCGTGCCTTCGATCAGGTCGATGCGATGGGCCAGACCCAGTTCCTCGGTCACGCCGCCGCCGTGGGGGCCGTACATGCCCACGGCATGGACCTCGTCGATATAGGACAGCGCGCCATGGGCTTCGCAGACCTCGACGATCTCGCGGATGGGGGCGATGTCGCCGTCCATCGAATAGACGGACTCGAACGCCACGATCTTGGGCCGGTCGCCCACGGCATGCAGCTTGCGGTCCAGATCGCGCCAGTCATTGTGCTTCCACAGCACCTTGTCGGCGCGGGAATGGCGGATGCCCTCGATCATGCTGGCGTGGTTCTTCTCATCCGACAGGATCACCGCGTTCGGGATGCGGGCCCCCAGCGTGGACAGCGCCGCCCAGTTCGAGACGTAGCCGGAGGTGAAGAGAAGTGCCGCCTCCTTCCCGTGCAGGTCGGCCAGTTCGCGTTCCAGCAGAAGGTGGTGGTGGTTCGTGCCGCTGATGTTGCGCGTGCCGCCCGCGCCCGTGCCGCAGTTTTGCACCGCTTCGACCATGGCGTTCACGACCGTGTCGTTCTGGCCCATGCCGAGGTAGTCGTTGGAACACCACACCGTCACCTCGCGCACCGCGCCGTCCTTGTGGTTCGCCGCGCGCGGAAACGATCCGCAGCGGCGTTCTAGGTCGGCGAAGACGCGGTAGTTGCCTTCGGCTTTCAGGCTGTCGATCTGGGCGCGGAAAATCGCGTCGAAATCCATCGTCATTTCCTCACTGTCAGCGGGCGCGCAGGTGGCGCTGGCGGAACCGGCATTGTGGGGCTCTGGCGGTCGGCCGGTATCATCCAGCGCCAGAGTTTCTGGTCGGGAAGCGGGATCACCATGAACCAGTGCTCCAGAAGCGCGAGCAGGGTCAGGGCGGAAAGCAGGGTGAACCCGATGAGCTGCCCCTCCGTCGTGGCGGCCCAGACCCGCTCCAGCCAGCAGGCCGAGGCGAAGGTCAGCGCAGAAACGGAGAGCGGGAAGACCCAGTTCATCGGGGCCAGCCGGAAATGGCTGGGCAGATGCGACAGGGGGCGCGGCAGGAATTCGGTATGGATGCGCGGCACGCCGAAGAACAGGTTCAGCTTGGCCGACACCCGCGCCCCCAGAAGCAGCGCAAAGGTCCACAGGCCAAAGCGGTTCTCGCCCCCCAGCGTGTATTGCGCGATGGCCATAAGGGCGGCCAGCAGCGCCATCTCATGCCACAGGATCGTGCCCACCGCGCGCCACAGGCGGCGGGGCAGCGGCGTGCCATCGGGGCAGGGCTGGCGGTTCGGGCCGGTGATGATGCCCGACAGGAAGGCCAGTTCGATCCAGCCCCAGATGGCGAGCGCGGACAGGAAGGCGATATAGACCGCCTGCACCGTGGCGTCGTCCCGCGTGGCCGCAAGGCCCGCGAAACCGCCGAGCAGCAGCGGCAGGCCCAGCAGCACCGACCACAGATGCGCGTCGCGCCCCTGCAAGTCGGCACGCGTCACCCGCCACAGGATCGCCCCGGTGGCGAACCACCAGATGAACAGCGCCGAT
>JBEEOG010000266.1:0-2644 GCA_041191745.1 Pseudomonadota bacterium
TCGGCACCCGTGTCTGGGCCAACTTTCGTCGACGCCACCATCGGCGGGAAGCGTCTGCGCCGCGGCGCGCGGCTCTGGTCGGTGGCGACCGCGACGTTCAAGGCGGAGACCTACCGCTTCCTGCGGATCGAACGGCCCTCGGACGAGGAACGTGCGCTGGGCGTGCTGGACGCCCCCGGCAAGATCCACCTTCCCGGCTGGGCCGACACCGAATGGCTGAAGCAGCTGGTGGCCGAACAGCTGGTCACCATCCGCAACAAGCGCGGCTATGCCCATCAGGAATGGCAGAAGATGCGCGAGCGGAACGAGGCGCTGGACTGCCGGGTCTACGCCCGCGCCGCCGCCTGGATCCTCGGTGCTGACCGCTGGGACGAAGCTACCTGGCGGCGGCTTGAGGCGCAGGCGGGCGTCGAAACCCGCCTGCCAGTGGCCGTCGCTACCGACACTGCAACACCCGACCCGGCCCAGCCCAAGGCTGGAACCCTGACCACGCCGCGCCGGAAACGGCGGGCCTACACCCCGAACTTCATGAGGGACTGATGGACCTGGAACGCATGCAGGCCCTGCTGACCGCGCTGCAGGAAGCCCGCTTCGCCGGGCTGCGCAGCGTCAGCTATGACGGCAAGACCGTGACTTATGGCTCGGACGCCGAACTGGCCGCCGCGATCCGGGATCTGGAAGGCCGGATTGCTACCGCCTCGGCCACCCCGCGTCGCCGCCGCTGGGGCACCGTGGCCACGAAGGGTCTGTGACCGATGGTCCTTGACGCCTTCCGCGCTCGCCTCGGGTCCATCATCGGTGGGTTTGACGCGGCGCAGTCCCATCGGCGCATGCGCGGGTTCCGCGCCACGCGGGCCCACGTGAACACGCTGATTGCGGCCTCGGGCGAGACGATCACCGCCCGCGCGCGCTGGCTGGTTCGGAACAACGGCTACGCCGCGAACGCCGTCGATGCCTTCGCGAACCATGTCGTCGGCGACGGAATCAAGCCGTCCTCGAAGATCGCGGAAGCGGCACGGAAGGAGGAGTTGCAGAAGCTCTGGCTTGCCTGGACGGACGAGGCTGATGCCGAGGGGCTAACGGACTTCTTCGGGCTGCAGCGGCGGGCGGCACGCGAAGTCTTCCTTGCGGGCGAGGTGTTGCTGCGCATCCGAACGCGAAGGATGGAAGACGGGCTGACCGTGCCGATGCAGCTGCAGATGCTGCCGTCAGAAATGCTGCCCCAGGACATGACCCGCGTCCTGCCCGGTGCGGGATCGATCCGGCAGGGCATCGAATTCGACGAGATCGGGCGGCGCGTCGCCTACCATTTCCTGCGCCGCCATCCGGGGGACATGACCGATCCGGGGCTGGCGGGCGAGACGGTGCGCGTACCCGCGTCCGAGGTGATCCATATCCTCGACCCTGTCGAGGCGGGCCAGTTGCGCGGCGTGTCGCGCTTTGCCGCAGCGGTGGTGAAACTCTTCACCCTCGACCTCTACGACGACGCGGAGCTGGAGCGGAAGAAGACCGCGGCGATGTTTGCGATGTTCATCACCTCGCCCGCGCCAGAAACCGCCCTCGACCCGGCCGAGGACGATCTGGAGGTGGAACCCGGCCAAGTCGTGCGGCTGGACCCGGGCGAGGATGTCACTACGCCTTCGACGCCGGATTCCGGGTCCACCTACGAACCCTTCCAGTATCGCACGCTGTTGCAGATCGGCGCGGCGCTGGGCGTACCCTATGGGTATCTGACCGGTGACACCGCCAAGGGAAACTTCTCGAACACGCGGATTGCCTTGGTCGACTTCCGCCGCCGCATCTCGGCCTTCCAGCATTCGGTGATGGTCTACCAACTCTGCCGCGCCGTCTGGACGCGGTGGATGGACATGGCCGTGCTGGCGGGCGCCATCGACCTGCCGGGTTACGCCAGCGACCGGCGAGCCTGGCTCGCCTGCGACTGGCTTCCGACGAAATGGGACTGGATCGACCCGGCCAAGGATGCCGCGGCGGAAATCCTGCAGATCGAAGCAGGCCTGAAATCCCGCACGCAAGCCATCGCCGAACGCGGCTACGACGCTGAACAGGTCGACCGGGAAATCGCGGCCGAACGCAAGCGCGAGGCGGAACTGGGTCTCGACTTCCGGCGGCCCGGATCGCCCGCACAGGCGGCGGGTGGCGGCGCTGCGCCGGGTGATGCCGAGGGCCAGCGGCAGGAACAGCAGGACAGCGACGATCAGGATGACGACGGCGAGAACCGGGCACCCCGGCCCGCGGAGGAAGGATGATGCACCACACCCAGATCGCCCAGCGCGTCTTCAACACGCCCCTGATGGTCGATCCCGCCAAGGCGCTGGCCTTCCTGACCGGTCTTGGCCCCCGGATCACCGGCAGGGAAATCAGCGTCGAGGGGCTGGAGATCATGGCCGATGATCAGCATGCAGCCACCCTGCCCGCTCGGGGCTCGCTGTTCGGCGACGACCTGACCAACCGCCAGACGCGAAACGGCGGCCAACCTTTTGCCGTCGTGGACGGGATCGCGGTCATCGAGATCGCGGGCACGCTGGTGCATCGCGGGGCCTGGATCGGGCAATCCTCCGGCCTGACCTCCTACGAGGGGATCGCCGCCCAGCTGCAGGCGGCGCTGGCCGATCCTGCCATCCGC
>JBEEOG010000267.1:0-2679 GCA_041191745.1 Pseudomonadota bacterium
CCAGCGGCTGCGACTGTACCTCTTTGGCCCGAACGCCCAGCCGGTCCGCCCCTAGGTCCCGCGCGGGCCGGGCAGGGGAGGCCGCGTCGCCCCCTTCCAGCCAGTCGCGCCGCTGCCGTCCACCCGGTCCTCGCTGCTGGCCAATTCCGCCGCCCCGGTGGAGGAAATGCTGCGCGAGGCGGTGATCCTTGCGACGCTCTGCCTGCATCCCGCGCTGATCCACCGTTTCGAGACGGCGCTGGAGACGCTCGACTGCACGGGCGAGGGGCATGGGCTGATCCGCGACCTGCTGCTGACCCATGCCGACAGCGCCGATCCCTGCGCCGCAATTGCCGCCGCGGCGCCCGCCCCGCTTGACGCGCTGCTGTCTCATCCCCATGTGCGAAATGCGCCGGCCATCCTGAACCGGACCGATACCGAAAAGGCCGAATTCGCGCTGGCGCAGGATTTCTTCATCCTGCAGGCCGAGCGCGGCCGTCGGCGAGAAATCGAGGAGGCGGCGCTGGATATCGAGGGCGTGGTGGACGAAGGCCTGACCTGGCGCATCGCCAAGGCGAACGAGGCGCGGGCCGAGGCCCATCGCGGCCCGCAGGACAAGACTGGCGATGCTGTGATCAGCCCGAACGGCGTCGCGCTGGACAAGGACGAACTGGAAGAGGCGCGCAAGGTCTTTGACTCGATCCGCTTCGACCGGCCCAACCGCAGGCATTAACCGATCAATGGCAAAAGAATCACCGCCCGCACCCTTTCACCCGACGTGATTCGCGTTATTGATTCGACGAAACACGAGTCGATTCGCCCCAGCCCCGCGCGCCCCGAGGAGCACACATGGCACTCAAAGACACTGACGACGCGAAGCCCGAAGAGCAGGAGGCCGATGTCTCGCTCGACATGAGCCAGGCCGCGGTCAAAAAGATGATCGCCGATGCGCGCGAGCGTGGCTACATCACCTACGAACAGCTCAACACCGTGCTGCCGCCGGATCAGGTGTCGTCGGAACAGATCGAGGACGTGATGTCCATGCTGTCCGAGATGGGCATCAACGTGATCGAGGACGAAGAGGCCGAAGAGGGCGAACCCGGCGGCGAGCTGGTGGAAACCTCCACCTCGCGCGAGGTGGCGCTGGTCGGTGCCACGACCGAGACGCTGGACCGCACCGACGACCCGGTGCGCATGTATCTGCGCGAGATGGGGTCCGTCGAGCTTCTGTCCCGCGAGGGCGAGATTGCCATCGCCAAGCGGATCGAGGCGGGCCGGAACACGATGATCGCGGGGCTTTGCGAAAGCCCGCTGACCTTTCAGGCCATAACGATCTGGCGCGACGAACTTCTGAACGAAGAGATCCTGCTGCGCGACGTGATCGATCTTGAGGCCACCTTCGGCCGCTCGCTGGATGGCGAGGACGAGATGGACGGTCCGGTGATCGACGACGTGGACGTGTCCGCCGCGCCCCGCCGGTCTGCCGGTGGCGCGGGCGAGCCGGAGCTGGATGCAGATGGCAACCCCATCATGCGGGCCGAGGAAGAGGACGAGGACGACGAAGCGTCGAACATGTCGCTGGCCGCGATGGAAGCCGCGCTGAAGCCCAAGGTGCTTGAAACGCTGGAAATCATCGCGCGCGATTATGCCAAGCTCGCGCAGATGCAGGATCGCCGGATGTCGGCGACGCTGTCCGAGACGACGTCCTATTCCGCCTCGGACGAGGCCGCCTATCAGAAGCTGCGGTCCGAGATCGTGACGCTGGTGAACGCACTTCACCTGCACAACAACCGGATCGAAGCGCTGATCGATCAGCTTTACGGCATCAACAAGCGCATCATGTCGATCAATTCCGGCATGGTGAAGCTGGCCGATGCCGCGCGGATCAACCGCCGCGAATTCATCGACGAATACCAGGGCTACGAGCTGGACCCGACATGGCTGGACCGCATGGCCGCCAAGGCGGGCCGCGGCTGGCAAGCGCTGATGGAGAAGTCGCGCGACAAGGTCGAAGAGCTGCGCGCCGAGATGGCGCAGGTCGGCCAGTATATCGGCGTCGACATTTCCGAATTCCGCCGCATCGTCAATCAGGTCCAGAAGGGCGAGAAGGAAGCGCGGCAGGCCAAGAAGGAGATGGTGGAGGCAAACCTTCGCCTCGTGATCTCCATCGCCAAGAAATACACGAACCGGGGTCTGCAGTTTCTCGACCTGATCCAGGAAGGCAACATCGGCCTGATGAAGGCCGTGGACAAGTTCGAGTATCGCCGGGGCTACAAGTTCTCCACCTACGCGACATGGTGGATCCGGCAGGCTATCACCCGGTCGATCGCCGATCAGGCGCGCACGATCCGTATCCCCGTGCATATGATCGAAACGATCAACAAACTGGTCCGCACGGGCCGTCAGATGCTGCATGAGATCGGCCGCGAACCGACGCCCGAGGAACTGGCCGAAAAGCTGCAGATGCCGCTGGAGAAGGTCCGAAAGGTGATGAAGATCGCCAAGGAGCCGATCTCGCTCGAAACCCCCATCGGGGACGAGGAAGACAGCCAGCTTGGCGATTTCATCGAAGACAAGAACGCCATCCTGCCGCTCGACTCGGCCATTCAGGAAAACCTGAAGGAAACCACGACGCGGGTTCTGGCGTCGCTCACGCCACGTGAGGAGCGGGTTCTGCGGATGCGTTTCGGCATCGGGATG
>JBEEOG010000268.1:0-3224 GCA_041191745.1 Pseudomonadota bacterium
TATCTGGATGCTTTCGGGATGGCGCTGGTCACCACGGTCGGCACGGCGAAGGCACTGGACATGGGGACGGGCGCGCTGGTGGCCGTGGGCATGGGGGTCGTGACCGCCGCGGTCGGGGGCATCCTGCGCGACATCCTGGGACAGAAGCCCTCGATCCTGCTGCGGCGCGACATCTACGTGACGGCGGCCGTCTTCGGATCGGGCACCTATGTCCTCGCCTCGGCCATCGGGGTGCCGGACAGCTCGGGCACGGTGCTCGCGGTCTGTGCGGGCTTCGGCCTGCGGGCCTGTGCCATCCGCTTCGATCTTTTCCTGCCGATCTTCCGCCCGAAACCGGGCCGCATGCCCGGGCACTGCGGAGAGGTCAGGTGATCCATGGCGCGGGTCACGGGCGCGGCGGGGCGGTCCGCCGGTTTTCCATGCGGGTTTCCCTGCCGGAAACCCCCTTACCCCCTGCCGTTTTCCCGCAGGCGCCCCCCGATCGCCGGACGGGGCCAGATGCCGCGACGCGGCCTGTTCCGGTCTCCGGCCTGACGCAGGGGGGCGCGCCGGCGGGGCGGTGAACCCTGCCACGAGGCGCGCTGCCCGAGTTTGCCGCCGGACAGGGCTTGCGCCCAAAGCTGCGGCATCCCTTGCGGACGGCTCCGAAGGACCAAGGCGAGGGCGTTCCAAGGGCGCCTCCGCAAACGCGGGAACCGGCCGCCGCCAAGACCTGTTGTCCGCAAGGCGCCAGCCGCAGGTCGGCATATCGGCGGGGGTCTAGGGCGGGGGGCAAGCCGCCACCGGATCGGGGCCGATCCCGAACGGGCTGGTCGGGTCGGGCCATCCGAGCCTGCCGTTCGGTGGCCGGAGGGGCCAGCCCTTGCGGATTGCGTCATCCTGTCCGCGCCCCGAGCCCCCCTCGGCCCTTGCTTTGCAAATTACATTCTAATATATGAATGTAAATTAGTGGAGAATCCGATGACACGCGCATTTGCCGTTCTGCTTGCCCTTGTGGCACAGCAAACGCCGGCACTGGCCGAAACGCTGACGCTTGCCCCTGTTTCCGTCACCGAATGGAAGGCGGTCTATGGCCGGATCGAGGCGCGCGACCGCATGCCCGCGCGGGCGCGGATCGGCGGCACGCTTGCCGAGCTGACGGTCAGCGAGGGCGACGTGGTCGAGGCGGGCCAGCCCATCGCCACGATCGTCGATGACAAGCTGGACTTCCAGATCACCGCGCTGGACTCGCAAAAGGCCGCGCTCACCGCCCAGCGCGCGAATGCCGAGGCAGAGCTTCTTCGCGGCGAACAGCTGCTCGCGCAGGGCGTCAGCACGGTCCAGCGTCTGGACGCGCTACGCACGCAGGTCGAGGTGCTGGCGGGCCAGATCGCCGCCATCGACTCGCAGATCGGCATCGTCCGGCAAAGCCGCACCGAAGGCATCGTCCTGTCGCCCGCGGCGGGCCGCGTGCTGGATGTGCCGGTCGCGCAGGGCGCGGTCCTGATGCCGGGCGAGCCGGTCGCCATGATCGGGGCAGGGGGCACCTTCCTGCGCCTTGCCGTGCCGGAACGCCATGCCACGATGCTGGCCGAAGGCGCGGCGATCCGGATCGAGGGCACCGCGGGCACGGGCGAGGGGCGGCTGGTCAAGGTCTATCCGCTGGTCGAGAACGGCCGCGTCGTCGCCGATGTCGAGGTGCAGGGCATGTCGGACCGCTTCGTCGATGCGCGCGTCCTCGTCCGGCTGCCGATGGGCGAGGGGCAGGCGCTGCTGGTGCCCGAGACGGCGCTCCTGTCCCGTTCGGGGCTGGATTTCGTTCAGGTCGAAGGCGCGGCAGGCCCCGTCCTGCGCGCCGTCGTGCCCGGCCGCCGCATGGCGGGCGAGGGCGGCGCGATGGTCGAGATCCTCTCCGGTCTGGCCGCGGGCGACCGTGTGGTGACCGACCCCGCCGAAGGGGCCGGTCATGAGTGAGGTCCGCTCCGGCCCCCTTGGCATCGCGGGCGCGCTGACGCGGGCCTTCATCGCCTCGTCGCTCACGCCGCTCTTCATCCTTGCCGCGCTGGCGGCGGGGCTCGTCGCGCTGGGCGCCCTCCCGCGCGAGGAGGAGCCGCAGATTTCCGTGCCGATGGTGGATATCCATGTGCAGGCGCAGGGGCTGCGCGCCGAAGATGCCGTGAAGCTTGTCACCGAACCCTTGGAGGTGATCGTCAAGGGCATCAACGATGTCGAACATGTCTATTCCAGCACGCGCGACGATCAGGTCCTCGTCATGGCGCGGTTCGAAGTGGGCACGAGTGCCGAGGACGCCATCCTGCGCGTGCATGACAAGGTGCGCGCCAATCTGGACCGCATCCCCGTCGGCATCCCCGAACCGCTGATCGTCGGGCGCGGGATCGACGACGTGGCGATCCTGTCGGTCACGCTTTCGGCCAGGCCGGGCCAGCAGGTCGCCGCGAACGACCTGACCCGGATCGCCCGCGCCCTTCAGGCCGAGGTCGCCAAGACCGAGGATGTGGGCCTGACCTATCTGGTGGGCGAGGCGCAGGAGGCGATCCGCATCGCCCCCGATCCCGACCGTCTGGCGCTGTTCGGCGTGACGCTGCAACAGCTTGGCCAGAAGGTCGCGCAGGCCAACCGCACGATGAACACGGGGCTCGTGCGCGACGGGGGCGAACAGGTGGCGCTGGTCGCGGGCGAGACGCTGACCGCGCCCTCGGACGTGGCGCGCCTGCTTCTGACGACGCGCGACGGGCGGCCGGTCTATGTGGCCGATGTGGCGGATGTGTCCTTTGTCCCCGACACCGCGGACCGGATCGTGTCGCACCTGACGCGCACCGAGGATGGCAGCCTGCACCGCAGCCCCGCCGTCACGCTGGCCGTGGCAAAGCGCGCGGGGGCCAATGCCGTGGTCGTGGCCGAAGCCGCGCTGCACCGCATCGAAAGCCTGCAGGACAGCCTGATCCCCGACCGCGTGGAACTGACCGTCACCCGCGACTATGGCGAGACGGCGAACGAAAAGGCCAATGAACTTCTGTTCCACCTCGGCCTTGCCACCGTGTCGATCATCGGCCTTGTCCTGCTGGCGATCGGCTGGCGCGAGTCCATCGTGGTGGCCATCGTCATTCCCGTCACCATCCTGCTCACGCTCTTTGCCGCATGGATCATGGGCTACACGCTGAACCGCGTGTCGCTCTTCGCGCTGATCTTTTCCATCGGCATCCTCGTCGACGACGCCATCGTGG
>JBEEOG010000269.1:0-4130 GCA_041191745.1 Pseudomonadota bacterium
ACATCTTTCGCCATACCGGAGTGTCGCCATGACCGACGCCGCCGCACGCGCCGCCGACATCCTGCGCGAACACCGCGCCTCGATCGACCGGCTGGACGCGATCCTTGTCTACACGCTGGCCGAACGGTTCAAGCACACGCAGGCGGTGGGCCGGCTGAAGGCCGCGCATGACCTGCCCCCTTCCGACCCCGCGCGCGAGGCGCGCCAGATCGAACGGCTGGAAAAGCTGGCCGAGGAAGCCGCGCTCGACCCCGAATTCGCCAAGAAATTCCTGACCTTCATCATCAGCGAAGTGATCAGGCATCACGAGAAACTGCAATCCCCGCAGGGCGGCTGACGCCCCCTGCATCCCCGCCATTCAAAGGAGATACGACAATGGCAACGAAGATCCGTCTGGCCCGTGGTGGTTCGAAGAAGCGCCCGCACTATTCCATCGTGCTGGCCGACTCGCGCATGCCGCGCGATGGCCGCTTCCTCGAAAAGCTGGGCACCTATGACCCGATGCTGCCGAAGGGCGACGAGAAGCGCGTCGTGATGAACATCGACCGCGTCAAGGAACTGCTGGCGACCGGCGCGCAGCCGACCGACCGCGTGGCGCGTTTCCTCGAAGCCGCGGGCGTGCTGGCCAAGAAGGCCCGCAGCAACCCGAAATCGGCCGTTCCGGGCAAGCAGATGGCCGAACGCGCCGCGAAAAAGGCCGCGCGCGCTGCCGCTCCGGCCGAAGAATAAGACCCGTCCGTCAGGCCCCCGTCGCGGGGGCCTGACCTTGCCTGACATGGGGGCCACATGACCCGACCCGACCGCATCTGCGTGGGGGCCATCGCCGGATCCTTCGGCGTGCAGGGCGAGGTGCGCCTGAAATCCTTCTGCGCCGAACCCTCCGACATCGCCACCTACGGCCCGCTCTGGACCGAGGATGGCGCGCGGTCCTTCACGCTGCGGCTGACACGCCCCGTCGCGGGCGGGCTTGGCGCGCGGCTTTCGGGCGTGGCGACCAAGGAACAGGCCGACGCGCTGAAGGGCGTCAGCCTCTATGCCGACCGCGACCGCCTGCCGTCGCTGCCGGATGACGAATTCTACCATGCCGACCTGATCGGCCTGACCGTTCAGGACACGGGCGGGGCGCTGATCGGCGAGGTGCGCGCCGTCCACAACCACGGCGCGGGCGATATCCTCGAAATCTTTGCCGCAGGGCGGAAATCGGCGCTTCTGCTGCCCTTCACGCTGGCCAATGTGCCGACGGTGGACCTCAAGTCCCGCCGCATCGTGGCCGACATCCCCGAGGGGCTGGAGTGACAACCGACACGCCGAAATCGCACGGGCGGCTGAAGGTGCAGGTCAGCCTGCAGCCGCGCGACCTGATGGAGGAGCCCCGCCACGTCAAGGGCGCGTGGGAGGCGCGGATCGTCACGCTGTTCCCCGAAGCCTTCCCCGGCACGCTGGGCCTGTCGCTGACGGGCAAGGCGCTGGAATTCGGCCTGTGGCGGCTTGAGACGCTGGACCTGCGCCCCTTCGGCGAAGGCAAACACCGCAACGTCGATGACACGCCCGCAGGCGGGGGCGCGGGCATGGTGCTGCGCGCCGACGTGGTCCACCGCGCCCTGCGGCAGGCCGCCATCGGCACGCCGCCCGACCGCGCGCGCTGGCCCGTCGTCTATCTCTCGCCGCGCGGGCGGCCCTTCGATCAGGCCACCGCCCGCCGCTGGGCGGCCTGCGACGGCATCACGATGCTCTGCGGCCGCTTCGAAGGGGTGGACCAGCGCGTGCTGGACCATTGGGGGATCGAGGAGGTCAGCCTTGGCGACTTCGTCCTGACAGGGGGCGAGATCGCGGCGCAGGCGATGCTCGACGCGACCGTGCGCCTGATCCCCGGCGTGATCGGCAACCACGCCTCGACGGAAGAGGAATCCCATTCCTCGGGCCTTCTGGAATATCCGCAATATACCCGTCCCGCCGTCTGGGAAGGGCGCGAGATCCCGCCCGTGCTGACATCGGGCAACCATGCCGCTGTGGCCAAATGGCGGCGGGCGGAGGCCGAGGCGCTGACCGAGGCGCGCCGCCCCGACCTTTGGGCGCGGTATCGGCGCGAGAAGGGCTGAGGCGGCCTGCGGGCGGGACAGCGCAGGCAAAGACCCCGTCCCGGACTTGATCCGGGACCCCGTGCCCCGAAGCCGTGCGCCCGACCGGAGCGGAGGCCCCGGGTCAGGCCCGGGGCGCGCGGGGTGGCCCTTGATCCGGCCTTGCACGTCCGCCCCTGCATGTGCGCCCCTGCACGTCCGCCCTTGACCGCACGGCACATTCCCCCCTATACGCCGCCCGTCCGGGGTGGTTCCACCTGCCGGACCCGATTCCCTTTTGCCCCTGCCCCCTCGGCAGGTCGCGGGCAGCGGGGGGCGGACACATCGAAAGCAGGCCTGCATCTCTGGCGGGCCCGTCCGACCGGACGGGGACCCGATCGAGGACCGAGAGCTCTGGGGCGGCATCACCTTCACGGGATAACCGTGAGCATGAAAGGATCGCGCATGAACCTGATCGCGCAGATCGAGGCGGAACAGATCGCCGCCCTCGGCAAGACCATTCCGGATTTCAAGGCCGGCGACACCGTCCGCGTCGGCTACAAGGTGACCGAAGGCACCCGCACCCGCGTGCAGATGTATGAAGGCGTCTGCATCGGCCGCAAGGGCGGGATGACCATCTCGGCCTCGTTCACCGTCCGCAAGATTTCCTTCGGCGAAGGCGTGGAACGTGTGTTCCCGCTCTATTCCACCAACATCGAGTCGATCGACGTGGTGCGCCGCGGCCGCGTGCGCCGTGCGAAGCTGTACTACCTCCGCGACCGTCGCGGTAAGTCGGCCCGTATCGCCGAAGTCACGAACTACAAAGAAAAAGCCGAGTAAGGACCGCAGCGATGAAAAAGGGCATCCACCCCGATTATCACTTCATCGAAGTGAAGATGACCGACGGGACGACCTACCGCACCCGTTCGACCTACGGCAAAGAGGGCGACACGCTCGCGCTCGACATCGACCCGCTGGCGCATCCGGCATGGACCGGCCAGTCGGCCAAGCTGATGGATACCGGCGGCCGCGTGTCGAAGTTCAAGAACAAGTACGCTGGCCTCGGCTTCTGAGCCTGACCTGCCCGACGGACAGGCGACGCCGCCCGCAAGGGCGGCGTTTCGCATTTGCGCCGCCCCTGCGGGCAAATCGGGCCGTGGCGGCGGATCTCCGCCAAATTCGGGCTTCCCCTTTTTTGCGCGCCTTGCGATGAACACGGGCGGCGCGCACCGCCCGGGGGAGTAAACGGTCATGGCACATATCATCGTCGTCGGGAACGAGAAGGGCGGATCGGGCAAGTCCACGACCTGCATGCATGTGGGCACGGCGCTGGCGCGCATGGGCTATCGCGTCGGCGCGCTCGACCTTGACCTGCGCCAGAAAAGCTTTGGCCGCTATGTCGAGAACCGCCGCATCTACATGGCCAAGGCGGGGCTGGACCTGCCCACGCCGGATTACCGCGACCTGCCCGAGCTGCCCGCCGACCAGCTGCGCGAGGGCGAGAATCCCTTTGACGCCCGCCTCGCCGCCGCCGTCGCCGCGCTGGAGCCCGCGTCGGATTTCATCGTGATCGACTGTCCCGGATCGCATACGCGGCTGAGCCAGGTCGCCCATTCGCTGGCCGATACGCTGATCACGCCGATGAACGACAGTTTCGTCGATTTCGACCTTCTGGCGCGGATCGATCCCGATACGGGCAAGGTGAAGGGCCCGTCGATCTATGCCGAGATGGTCTGGAACGCGCGGCAGTTGCGCGCGCAGGCGGGGCTGACCCCGATCGACTGGATCGTGCTCAGGAACCGTCTGGGCGCGCAGCAGATGCACAACAAGAAGAAGGTGGGGGCCGCGCTGGAAGACCTGTCGCGCCGCATCGGCTTTCGCGTGGCGGCGGGCTTTGCCGAACGCGTGATCTTCCGCGAGCTTTTCCCGCGCGGGCTGACGCTGCTGGATCTGCGCGATACCGGCGTGGACCAGCTGAACCTGTCCAACATCGCCGCGCGTCAGGAAGTGCGCGACCTGATGACCGAGCTCAGACTGCCCGGTGTCCGCGTGGATTTCTGAGATCGGCCCCCA
>JBEEOG010000270.1:0-11959 GCA_041191745.1 Pseudomonadota bacterium
GGCCAGATCGCGGGCGATGGCGGTGGGCGGGATCAGTTCGGGGAAGCGCAGTACCAGCAGCTTCTCGGGGCTGTTCCTGACCCAGAAGGGATCGTTCACCACCAGCGTCTTCGGATGGATCATCTCCAAGAGATGCGTCGTGGTGATATAGCCCATGTCGAAGGGCGGGTCCTGCCGGAGCCAGACCACGTCGAAGCCGCCCAAGTCCACGTCGGCCTCTGCCCCGAAGGTGACGTGGTTGCCCTTCTCGCGGCGCAGCTCGATCGGCCAGCCCCGTGCCATCACCCGCCCTTCGACAAAGGCCAGCCGGTCCGGCGTGTAATAGAACAGGTCATGCCCGCGCGCCTGCGCCTCGAGCGCGATGCGGAACGTGGAATCCGCATCGATGTTGACGGACCCGATCGGGTCCATCTGGAAGGCGACCTTCAGCGGTTTGGGCATCTTCATCTCCCGGATGGCTGGGGATCAGATGCCCGAAGTCCCGCGCGGATGCAAACCCGTCAGTTCAGCCAGAGGTTTTCGCGTATGTCGATCCGCCCCTGTCCGTCGACCAGAGCAAGGTCGAAACGCACATCGGTCGCCTGGCCGCCCGGTTCGCCGCACAGGAATTCCGCGGCCGCATCGTAGATCCGGCGGAACTGCCGTTCCGTCAGGTGCCAAGCGGCTTCGTCATGGGTCCGGGACTGCTTCACCTCGATGAACACCACCGTGTCGCCATCCCTTGCGATCAGGTCGATCTCGCCCGACTGCCCGCGCCACCGGCGCGCATGGATGGCGCGGCCCGCCAGATCGTAATGGCGCGCCACGGCGTCTTCGGCGGCAAGACCGGCCATATGCGAACGCAGCCCGCTCATTTCGACCCTTTCAGCGCCATCTGGTACACATCCCGTTTCGGCAATCCGTAGGCTTCCGCCACCATCGCCGCCGCATCCTTCACGCTCATTCCGGCCAGCGCCCGTTCCAGCGCGGCTTCGACGGTTTCGGCATCCGCCGCGACCTTGCCGGCCCGGTCGACCAGCACGACCACTTCCCCCTTCACGTCACGATCCGCGAATTGCGCCGCCAGATCGCCCAGACTGCCGCGCGCCACTTCCTCGAATCGCTTTGTCAGTTCACGGCACAGCGCAGCGTAGCGCCCGGCCCCCATAACCTGCACCAATTCATCCAACAGTTGGTTAACGCGCTTGGGGCTTTCATAGAACACCAGCGTCGCGGGCACCTGTGCCAGTTCCTGCAGGAAGCTGCGCCGCGCGGCGGCGGCCGTCGGGGGGAAGCCTGCAAAGAGGAAGCGGTCCGTCGGCAGCCCCGCCACCGTCAGGGCGCAGAGCACCGCCGATGCCCCCGGCGCTGCGATGACGGGCAGGTCCTCGGCGATGGCCGCGCGGGCCAGCTGGAAGCCCGGGTCCGAGACGAGGGGCGTTCCCGCCTCGGACGCATAGGCCACCGACTTGCCCGCCGCCACCGCCGCCAGAAGCCGCGCGGCCACCTCGCGCTCGTTATGGTCGTGGCAGGCCACCAGCGGGCGGTCGCCCAGCGCGATTCCGTGGATTTCCATCAGGTGGCGCAGGGTGCGCGTGTCCTCGGCCGCCAGCACATCGGCCGAGGCGAGCGTGTCGAGCGCGCGCAGGGTGATGTCGCGCGCCGCCCCGATGGGGGTCGAGACGAGGTAGAGCCCCGCCGTCAGGCTGCGCCGTTCGGCGGCATGTTTCTGCGGGTTCACCCGACATCTCCCCTGACAAGTTTACTTCACCCCGGGAACACCTTAGGCTTGCGCGGCCTTTGGCAAGCATTGCTGCCACGCCCCGGGGAGAGGATTTACATGGTGTCGCTTTTGCAACTGGCCCGCAAGCAGTTGGGCAAGATCGGTCTCGGGCTTGCCGCCCTTGCGCTGGCCGCCTGCCAGCCCGTCCCGATGACCCAGGCCCCCGGTCCGCAGCGGGGCGAGGCGGTTCAGGTCGCGCTTCTCGTGCCGTCGGGTTCGGGGCAGGCGTCGGACGAGCTTCTGGCGCGCAGCCTCGAAAACGCCGCGCGCATGGCGATCGCCGATCTGGGCGGCAGCGCGCGGGTCGATCTGCGCGTCTATTCCACCGCAGGTCAGGCCCCGCAGGCGCAGGCGGCAGCGATCCGCGCGATGGACGAGGGGGCCTCGGTCATCCTCGGCCCCGTCTTCGCGCAGGAGGCCAATGCCGCAGGCATCGCCGCCGCCGCGCGCGGGGTGAATGTCCTGAGCTTCTCGAACAACCCCGCCATCGCGGGGGGCAATGTCTTCGTCCTCGGCCCGCTGTTCGAAACGACGGCGGCCCGCCTTGCCTCCTATGCCGTACGCAACGGCAAGGGGCGGATCATGATCGTGCATGACCAGAACGCGCAGGGCGAGGCCGGTCGCGCCGCGATCGCGCAGGGCGTGGCAGGGGCGGGTGGCAGCATCGTCGCCACGGGCAGCTACGAATTCTCGCAGAACGGCATCGTGCAGGCCGTGCCGCAGATCGCCGCGCAGGCCACGGCCGCGGGGGCGCAGGCGATCTTCCTGACGGCCGACACCGCCGGTGCGCTGCCCCTCGTCACGCAGCTTCTGTCCGAAAACGGCGCAAGCCCCGCGACGCTGCAATACATGGGCCTGACGCGGTGGGACATTCCGGCGGCGACCATCTCGCTTCCGGGCGTTCAGGGCGGCTGGTTCGCGCTGCCAGACCCCGCGCTCTACGCCCAGTACCAGGCGCGCTACCAGTCTGCCTATGGCGAGGCACCGCATCCGATCTCGGGGCTGGCCTATGACGGCATCGCCGCCATCGGCGCACTGGCCAAGCAGGGGCGCGCGCCCGATGCCGCGGCGCTGACGCAGGGCGCGGGCTTCGTCGGCGTCAACGGCATCTTCCGGCTGCGCGGCGACGGGCGCAACGAACGCGGGCTGGCCGTGGCGCAGATCCAGAACGGCAGCGTCGTGGTGATCGACAGCGCCCCGCGCGCCTTTGGCGGGGCAGGATTCTGAAGGCTAACATGACCCTCCATCCGGCGGATGCCGCGACATCCGCCCCCATGACCTCCGAAAGGGCCGGCGAGGAGATGATCCTTCCCGGCCCCGCGATACTGGACAGCACGGCGCTGGCTGCGGCCATCGCAGCCGCCATGGACGGCACGACCGATCCGCGCGCGGCGCGGGCGCAGGCGATCGGGCAGCTTGCCGCCGCCAAGGCCGCCGGAAACGCCGCGCTGGCCGCGGCCTTTGCCGCAAGGCCCCATTCCGCCCGCCCCTTCGTGCGCGCGCAGGCCTATCTGACCGACGCGCTGGTGACGGCCGCGTTCCGGACCGCGCTGGCGCTGCATCCGCTGCCCAACCCGACCGAGGCGGAGCGGATCGCCGTGCTTGCCGTCGGCGGCTTCGGGCGGGCCGAGATGGCGCCCCATTCCGATGTCGATCTGCTGTTCCTGACCCCGTGGAAGATCACCCCCTGGGCCGAGAGCGTGATCGAATCGATGCTCTACATGCTGTGGGACCTGAAGCTGAAGGTCGGCCATTCCTCGCGCACGGTGAAGGATTGCCTGCGTCTGGGGCGCGAGGACATCACCATCCGCACCGCGCTTCTGGAACACCGCTTCCTTGCCGGACATGCCCCGCTCGCCACCGAACTGGCCGACCGGCTGTGGGGAGAGCTCTTCCGCAACACCGGCCCCGAATTCATCGACGCCAAGCTGGCCGAACGGGCCGAACGCCACCGGCGGCAGGGCGGCCAGCGCTATGTGCTGGAACCCAACGTGAAAGAGGGCAAGGGCGGCCTGCGCGACCTGCAGACGCTCTACTGGATCGGAAAGTACCTCCACCGCGTCAATTCGGCCGGGGGCCTTGTCACGGCGGGGCTCTTCGATGCCGAGGAATACGGCATCTTCGAACGGGCCGAGAACTTCCTCTGGGCCGTGCGGTGCCATCTGCACTACGTCACCGGCCGCGCGCAGGACCAGCTGAACTTCGACCTGCAGGTCGAGGTCGCGGCGCGCATGGGCTACCGCGACACTGGCGGCCGGCGCGCGGTCGAGGTCTTCATGCAGGACTATTTCCGTCAGGCCACCCGCGTGGGCGAGTTGACCCGCATCTTCCTGACCGAACTCGAAGCGCGCCACGCCAAGCCCGAAGCCAGCCTGCGCGGCCTGTTCCGGCGCACCAAGAAGGTGCGCGCGGGGTTCAAGCTGGTGCAGGGGCGGCTCGACGTGACCGATGCGCGGGCCTTCCTGTCGGACAAGCTGAACCTGCTGCGCGTCTTTGAAGAGGCGCTCAGGACAGGCTATCTGCTGCACCCCAACGTCATGCGCCTTCTGGCGGCGAACCTGTCGCTGATCGACGACGACATGCGCGCCGACCCCGAGGCGGTACAGATCTTCCTCGACCTGCTGCTGAAGCACGGCAACCCCGAACGCGCGCTGCGCCGGATGAACGAACTGGGCGTGCTCGCGGCCTTCGTGCCGGAATTCGAACCCGTCGTGGCGATGATGCAGTTCAACGTCTACCACCACTACACGGTGGACGAGCACATCATCCAGTGCATCTCGATCCTTGCCCAGATCGAACGGGGCGAGCTGGTGGAGGAACTTCCCGTCGTCTCGGGCATCCTGAAACAGGGGGTGGACCGCAAGATCCTCTATGTCGCGCTGCTGTTGCACGACATCGGCAAGGGCCGCCCCGAGGATCATTCGATCATCGGCGCGCAGATCGCCCGCCGGATCGGCCCGCGCCTCGGCCTGACGGCGGAAGAGACGGAAACGGTGGAATGGCTGGTGCGCTACCACCTCTTGATGTCGGACACCGCCCAGAAGCGCGACCTTGGCGATCCGCGCACCGTGCGCGATTTCGCCAAGGCGGTCCGGTCACGGCGCAGGCTCGACCTGCTGACGGTGCTGACGGTGTGCGACATCCGCGGCGTCGGCCCCGGGACGTGGAACAACTGGAAGGCCATGCTCCTGCGGCAGCTCTACCAGAAGGCCGCCGACGCGCTGGAAGGGGGCCTTGAACACGTCATCCGCGAGAACCGCGAGGACGAGGCGAAGCGCGCCCTTCGCGCCACGCTGAAGGACTGGCCCGCCGCCGCGCTGGAAGGCGAACTCGCCCGCCACTACCCGCCCTACTGGCAGGGGCTGCCGTCCGATACGCAGGCCGTCTTCGCCCGACTGCTGCGCGACCTGCCCGACAACGAGATCCGGATCGAGCTGAATGCCGATCCCGACCGCGACGCGACCCGCGCCTGTTTCGCGCTGGCCGACCATCCGGGCATCTTCTCGCGGCTTGCGGGCGCGCTCGCGCTGGTGGGCGCGAACGTGGTGGATGCGCGGACCTATACGTCGAAGGACGGCTATGCCACCGCCGTCTTCTGGGTGCAGGATGCCGATGGCCGCCCCTACGAGGTGTCGCGCCTGCCCCGCCTGAGCCAGATGATCCACAAGACCCTGAAGGGAGAGGTCATCCCGCGCGAGGCGCTGAAGGACCGCGACAAGGTCAAGAAGCGCGAACGCGAATTCCGCTTTCCCACCCATATCGTCTTCGACAACGAAGGGTCCGACATCTACACGATCATCGAGGTCGATACCCGCGACCGTCCGGGCCTCTTGTTCGACCTGACCCGCACGCTGGCGGCGAACAACATCTACATCGCCTCTGCCGTGATCGCGACCTTCGGGGCGCAGGTGGTGGACACCTTCTATGTCAAGGACATGTTCGGCTTGAAGCTGCACCAGAAATCGCGGCAGGAAGCGCTGGAGAAGAAGCTGCGTCAGGCAATCGTCGAAGGCGCGGAGCGCGCACAGGGATAAGCGGCCCATGCAACCCATCCGGCTGATCCGGTCCATCGTCACCGTCGGGGGCTGGACGCTGCTGTCGCGCGGGGCGGGTTTCGTGCGCGACGTGATGATGGCGGCCTATCTGGGCGCGGGGCCGGTGGCGGATGCCTTCAACGTGGCCTTCTCGCTGCCCAACATGTTCCGCCGCTTCTTCGCCGAAGGCGCCTTCAACATGGCCTTCGTGCCGATGTTCTCGAAGAAGCTGGAAGCGGGCGAGGATGCGCGGGGCTTCGCGCGCGATGCCTTCAACGGGCTGGCCACGATCCTGATCGTCTTCACCATCCTCGGCACGCTGGCCATGCCATGGCTCGTCTGGGCGATGGCCTCGGGCTTCGCGGGGGACGCGCGCTTCGACATGGCGGTGGATTTCGGGCGGATCGCGTTTTCCTACATCCTCTTCATCAGCCTTGTCGCGCTGCTGTCGGGCGTGCTGAACGCGCATGGCCGCTTTACCGAGGCAGGGTTCGTCCCGATCCTGATGAACCTGATCTTCATCGCGGCGATGCTCTTGGCCGCGTGGCAGGGCTGGGACATGGGGCTGACGCTGGCCTGGACCGTGCCCGTAACGGGGATCGCGCAACTGGCCTTCACATGGGTCGCGGCGCACCGCATGGGCCTGCGCTTCGCCCCCGGCCTGCCGCGCTGGACGCCCGAGCTGAAGCGCCTTGCCCTGATCGCCGCCCCCGCGGTGCTGGCGGGCGGCGTGGTGCAGATCAACCTGCTGGTCGGCCGTCAGGTGGCCAGCTATACCGAAGGCGCAGTATCGTGGCTGGTCTATGCCGACCGGCTGTATCAACTGCCGCTCGGCGTGGTGGCGATTGCCGTGGGCACGGTCCTTCTGCCCGACCTGTCGCGCCGCCTGCGCGCGGGCGATGCGGCTGGGGGGCGCGAGTCGTTCAACCGCGGCGCGGAATTCGCCCTGATCCTGACCCTGCCCGCCGCCGTGGCGCTGGTCGTCATCGCCCTGCCCCTGACGACCGTGCTTTACGAACGCGGCGCCTTCGGCCCCGATGACAGCGCGGCCACGGCGCTGGCGCTGGCGGCCTATGGTCTGGGCCTGCCCGCCTTCGTGCTGCACAAGGTGTTCCAGCCGCTCTTCTACGCGCGCGAGGATACGCGGCGGCCCTTCCACTATGCCGTCACCTCGATGGTCGTGAACGCCGCCGTCGCCGTGGGCCTGATGCCCCTGATCGGCTTCATGGCGGCGGCACTGGCCACCACCGTCGCGGGCTGGGTCATGGTCTGGCAACTCTGGCGCGGATCGCGCGCGATGGGCGAGGAGGCACGCTTCGACGACCGCTTCCGCCGCCGCCTGCCCCGCATCATCGCCGCCTGCGCGGTGATGGGGGGCGCGCTCTGGGGGGGCACGCTGCTGCTCGGCCCGTGGCTGGGGATGGCGGGGTGGCGCTGGCTGGCGCTGGCCGCGCTGATCGGGATCGGCATCGCCAGCTATGGCGCGGCGGTCCTGATCTTCCGCGCCTTCCGCATCGCCGACCTGAAGGCCGCGCTGCGCCGTCAGCGCTGACGCAGCCGGTCGCGCACCCGGGCCCAGCCGCCCGGGCTGACGACGAAGGACAGAAGGAAGCCTGCCGCAAAGCCCGTCAGGTCGGCCACCCATTCCCATCCCCCCCCGAAGAGCAGGCCGAACAGAAGCTGCACCCCAAGAAGGAAGCCGATCAGCGAAAAGGCGCGGTAGCGGTTCGCCCCCACGGCGGCAAGGTTCGTCCACAAAAGGAAGGTGAAGCCCCCGATCAGGCCATAGACCGGCGGATAGCCCCCGAACAGAGGCGCGCGCACGAAGCCCAGCGCCGTATAGGCCAGCGCCCCCGCGATGGCCGCGCCGAAAAAGACCACCAGCACCGCCCACCAGCGGAAGGCTTCGCCCACCATCTTGCCCAGCGCGAGCAGGATCACCACGACGAAGAGCGTATGGGTGAAATTGCCATGCACGAAGGGATAGGTCACGAAGCGCATCACCTGCGCCGCCGGATAGGTGCCCGCCTCCCACATCACCCGCAGGACATCGGGCGCGAACACGAACCGCTCCATCGCCTGCAGCCGCCAGCCCACGCCCTGCGCGCCGCCCGCGATGCCCGCCGCACCGGCCGACACGACAAGTTCCATCGCGATCATGGGCAGGGCCAGCGCCCAGATCACGGGCGGCAGCGGGTTCAGGGCGGGCGCGTATCGCGGGTCCAAGGCGGGCTCCGTGCAAAGCGGCGTCGATTGACGCAACACCCGCCCAGCGATAAGCCCATCCGGCAACATTTTCCAGACGGAGAGAACCATGGCCGATGCGGTCCAAACGCCTCAGCCCCAATTCCCCCCGCGCATCTTCTCGGGCATCCAGCCCTCGGGTGGACTGACGCTGGGCAACTATCTCGGCGCGCTCAAGCGCTTCGTCGAGAAGCAGGAGGAAGGGATCGAAACGGTCTACTGCATGGTGGACATGCACGCGATCACCGTCTGGCAGGACCCCGCCAAGCTGCGCCAGCAGACCCGCGAAGGGGCGGCGGCCTTCATCGCGGCGGGGATCGACCCCGCGCGGTCGATCCTGTTCAACCAGAGCCAGGTGACGGCCCATGTCGAACTGGGCTGGATCTTCAACTGCATCGCCCGCATGGGCTGGATGAGCCGGATGACCCAGTTCAAGGACAAGGCCGGCAAGAATTCCGAAAACGTCTCCTTGGGCCTGTTCGCCTATCCGTCCCTGATGGCGGCCGACATCCTTGCCTACAAGGCTACCCATGTGCCGGTGGGCGAGGACCAGAAGCAGCATCTCGAACTGACCCGCGACATCGCGATCAAGTTCAACAACGACTACGGCGTGGACTTCTTCCCCGTCGTCGAACCCGTGATCGAAGGGGCGGCGACCCGCGTGATGTCCCTGCGCGACGGCACCAAGAAGATGTCGAAATCCGACCCGTCCGACCAGTCGCGCATCAACCTGACCGACGATGCCGACACCATCGCCAAGAAGATCCGCAAGGCCAAGACCGATCCCGAACCCCTGCCCGACACGCTCGACGGGCTGAAGGACCGGCCCGAGGCGCGCAATCTGGTCAACATCTACGCCGCCCTTGCCGGACATACCCCCGAACAGGTGATCCGCGACCATGCGGGCGCGCAGTTCGGCACGTTCAAGCCCGCGCTGGCCGACCTCGCCGTGGCGAAACTCGAACCCATCACGCGCGAGATGAACCGCCTGATGCAGGACCCCGCCGAGATCGACCGCATCCTCGGCCAAGGGGCCGAGCGCGCCGATGCCATCGCACGCCCGATCGTCGATCAGGTCTACGACATCATCGGCATGATCCGCTCGCGCCGGGGCTGACGGGGATGCGCAGCCTCCTGCGCGTCCTCCTCCTGCTGGCGATCATGGCCTCGCTGGCGCTGACGCTGAATGCCGCGCAGCGTCTCGCCACGGGGCCGGAACTTGCGATCTACCGCGACGCGCTTGCGTCCGAGATCGTCGCCGCCACCGACCGCGCGCTGGCGGAACAGGCGACACCCGCGGCCCTTGCCGCCCGCCTTGCCGCGCGACTGGACGAGGATCCACGCGACTGGGTCGTGATCGACGCGCTGGCCGAACTGGCCGGCGAACGCGGGATTGCCCTGCCCGACGATCTGGTGGACCGCCTGCAACGCCTGCGCGCCGAAGACAGCGGCCTCCTCGCCACCGCGCAATCCTGCGCCGCCTGCGTGATGGACAGCACCGCCTGCACGGTCACCCTCGTCCTTCTGTGCCGCGCGCCGGTGGATCTGACCGTCGCGGGCGACATCGCGGGCATCGCCCGCGCGGGCACCGCCTATGCCACGGGGGGAACGGTCGATGACATCGACCTTGCCCTTTCCATCACGGGGCTGGGCGCCACGGCGCTGGTCGTGGTCACGGGGGGCTCCTCGCTCGCCGTCAAGGCGGGGGCGGGGCTTGCCCGCATCGCGCGCAACATGGGGCGGATGTCGGGGGGGCTCTCCGATCTTGCCCGCGGGGCGGTCCGGAACGGCATCGACTGGGCCGCCCTGCCCGCCATCCGCTCCACCGACGACCTCGCCCGCGCGATCCGCGCCGATGCGCTGGCCCCGCTCGCCGCGGTCGCGGCGGACCTGACGCGCCTGCAGGCGGCCACCGGTACCGCCCGCGCGCTGCACCTTTTGCCGCTCGTCTCGGATGCCAACTCCGCCCGCCGCCTCGCCAACGCGGCCGAGGCGCTGGGCGGCCCCCGCCTCGTGGCGCGTGCGGACCTCCTCGGCCCCGCGCGGCTGATGCGGGCGACGGTGCGGCTGTCGGATGCGGCCCTGGGCTTCGCGGCCAGCCTGACCGCCTTCCTGTCGCTGCTCGCCCTCTCCATCGCGGGGGCGATCAAATCCGCGATCCTGCGCCGGATGCGCCGCGCAGCCTGATCCTTCCCCTTCGCCAAATATCCTCGGGGGTGAATGGCGCGGTCTTGCCGCGCCAGAGGGGGCGCGAGCGCCCCCTGACGCGCCGGGCGCCGCGCGGCAGGCGCGGGGCCCGGCTCATGGCGTGCAGCCCGCGCCCGCGCGGGCTGCGCCGCGCGGCTGTCACACCTGCGATTCAATCGCCCGCCATGGTGGCCGCAGGTCCGGCCTGTCCCGATCCCCGTCGCGCGGACCCCTTGCCCCGGGCGCAATGCTCCTCTCCCCCCTTCCGCGCCCGGGGCCTTTTCCCCGCAGCCCGACCCTTGCCAGCCCTTCCCCGCGCGGGCATGATCCCCGCAAAGGAGAACCCCATGCGCAAGTTCCTCGTCGTGCTCGACGACACGCGCGAATGCCTGAACGCCATGCGATTCGCCGCCCTGCGCGCCGCCCATACGGGGGGCGGCGTCACCATCCTGTCGATCATCCCGCCCGAGGAATTCCAGCACTGGATGGGCGTGGCCGACCTGATGCGCGCCGAAGCCCGCGAACGGATCGAGGCGCATTTCGAGGTCTTCGCCAAATGGATGCGCGACCGGCAAGGGATCAACCCCGAACTCGTGATCCGCGAAGGCGATCCCGTCACCGAAATCCTCGCGCAGGTGAAGGACGATCCCGAAATCGGCGTCCTCGTCCTCGGCGCGGGGACCGAGAAGTCGGGGCCCGGCCCGCTCGTCACCGCCATGAGCCGCACTTCGGGCAACCTGCCCATCCCGATCACCATCGTGCCGGGCGACATGTCCAAGGAACGGCTGGAAAGCATCACCTGACCGCGCCCAGGGCGATGCAGGCCCGACGAAGGCGCGCCGGTCGGTATGCGCCCGGGCAATCTGGAATCGTTCCAAACTTGACACGCCCCGAACCGAGGCGCATATCCGAGTGGAATAGTCGGAGACCTGACCCATGTTCATCCAGACCGAATCCACCCCGAATCCGGCCACGCTGAAGTTCCTTCCCGGCCAGACCGTGCTGGAGATGGGCACCGCCGACTTCCCCTCGGCCGAAGCCGCACAGAAATCCCCCCTCGCGCGGCGCATCTTCGCGGCGGGTGGCGTGACCGGCGTCTTCTTCGGCACCGATTTCGTCACCGTGACCAAGGCCGATGACGCGGCATGGGACCATATCAAACCCGCGATCCTCGGCGCGATCATGGAACATTACCAGTCCGGCGCGCCGGTGCTGGAGGGCGAGGGCAGCGCCGGCGGCGGCCACCGCGAACACACCGGCGAGGATGGCGACATCGTCCGCCAGATCAAGGAACTGCTCGACACCCGCGTGCGTCCGGCCGTGGCGCAGGATGGCGGCGACATCACCTTCCACGGCTTCGACCGCGGCGTGGTCTACCTGCACATGCAGGGCGCCTGCGCGGGCTGCCCGTCCTCGACCCTGACGCTGAAGATGGGGATCGAGAACCTGCTGCGCCGTTACATCCCCGAAGTGCTGGAAGTCCGCCCCGTTGCGGCCTGAGCCGCTGATCCTTGCCTTCGACACATCGGCCGCGCATTGCGCGGCCGCTTTCCTGTCGGGCGACCGTCTGATCGCGCTGCGGCACGAGGCGATGGACAAGGGGCAGGCCGAACGCCTGATCCCCCTGCTCGACGAGGTTCTGGCGAAGGGCGGCGCGACATGGGCGGACCTGTCGGCGCTGGCCGTGGGCACGGGGCCGGGCAATTTCACCGGCGTGCGGATCGCCGTGGCC
>JBEEOG010000271.1:0-5899 GCA_041191745.1 Pseudomonadota bacterium
CGGGGCAGGGGCGTCAAGGCTAGGTCAGGACAGTCAAGACAGCGGAGGGGCCATGTTCACCGGGATCGTCACCGACATCGGAGAGGTGCTGGAAACCGAACGGCGCGGCGACCTGCGCGCGCGCATCGCCACGGGCTATGATGTGGCGGGCATCGACATCGGGGCCTCGATCGCCTGCGACGGGGTCTGCCTGACCGTGATCGCGCTGGGCCGAAGCCCGCGCGACTGGTTCGATGTCGAGATTTCGGCCGAAACCCTGTCCAAGACCAATCTCGACGACTGGACCGCGGGCACGCGCATCAACCTCGAACGCGCGCTGAAGGTCGGGGACGAGCTGGGCGGGCATATCGTGTCCGGCCATGTGGACGGACTGGCCGAGGTGGTCCGCGTCGCCCCCGAAGGCGACAGCCTCCGCGTGACCTTCCGCGCGCCCCACGCGCTGGCGGGGTTCATCGCGCCGAAAGGGTCGGTCGCGCTGAACGGCACCTCGCTGACAGTGAACGAGGTCGATGGCACCGATTTCGGCATCAACTTCATCCCCCATACGCAGAAGGCCACGACATGGGGCGGGGTGAAACCGGGCGACCGCGTCAACCTCGAGGTCGATACCATGGCCCGCTACGTCGCGCGCCTGCGCGACTGGGGCAGGTGACATGGCGGCGGCGGGCATCGGCCATAACGGCGGCCCGTCGATGGAGGCGGGCGCAAGCTGGCGCCGCCACTGCTGGACCGCCGCCCGTGCCGCCCTGCTGCCCACCCTGCCGGTCGAGGTCGTCCGACTGCGCGTGAAACGGGCGGCGCAACTGGGGCTTGACTACCGCACCTATGCCGCGGTCCGCGCGGCGGGCGGGCGGGATGTGCTGGCCTTCCTCTTCTCGTCGAACGCGCTGCGCGTGACCCTGCCCGCGCCGCATCTGGACGGCACGCGCGCCGCGCGCCTTGCCGCGATCCGCGATTGCGGGCGGCTGGCGCTGGCGGTGGCCCCCCTGACGCCCGCGCGGCTGGAAATGGCCGCGCGCGGGGCCATCGACGCGGCCTCTCCTGCGCCGGCCCATCTGGCGCGCTTCGCCGATCAGGCGGGCGCGATCCGCGCCGCCATCGGGCGTCTGCCGCGCGACGGGGTGGTGCTGGTGGGCGACGGCGCGCTGGAAGAGGACTGGTGCGCCGCAGGCCGCCTTGCCGCCTATCTGCCCGCCGAGCGCTATTTCGGCCCCTGATCCCTTCCTCTTCGTCCAAATATCCTCAGGGGGGTGAGGCGCCTTGCGCCGAGGGGGGCGCGAGCGCCCCCCTTGCCACGGCTTGCGGCAGATCGCGCCCGTGCGGTGTCGGTGCACAGCCCCTGTGCGTCGCCTGCCCACTGGCCTTTGCCCGGCCATCGCGCTAGGACGCAGACCGAGAGCCTGACAGGACCGGCACCATGACCGACAGCACGACCGACTATTCGGACGCGATCTCTTCCGTCGAGGAGATCATCGACGACGCCCGCAACGGGCGGATGTTCATCCTTGTCGATCACGAGGACCGCGAGAACGAGGGCGACCTTGTCATTCCCGCGCAATGGTGCACGCCGGCGGCGATCAATTTCATGGCCACCTACGGGCGCGGGCTGATCTGCCTGTCGCTGCCGGGCAGCCGGATCGACGCGCTGGGCCTCAGCCTGATGTCGTCGAAGAATTCCAGCCGCCACGAGACCGCCTTCACCGTCTCGATCGAGGCGCGGGACGGCGTCTCGACCGGCATTTCCGCCGCCGACCGCGCGCTGACCGTGGCGGTGGCGATCGACCCGACCAAGGGCCCCGCCGACATCGCCACGCCGGGCCACATCTTCCCCTTGCGCGCCCGCGACGGCGGCGTGCTGGTCCGCGCGGGCCATACCGAGGCGGCGGTGGACATCAGCCGTCTGGCGGGCCTGAACCCGTCGGGCGTGATCTGCGAGATCATGAACGAGGACGGGACGATGGCCCGCCTGCCCGACCTCGTGACCTTTGCCCAGCGGCACGGGCTGAAGATCGGCACCATCTCGGATCTGATCGCCTATCGCCGCCGCCATGACAATCTGGTCAAGGAACGCGCGGCGCGGCCCGTCACCTCGGTCCATGGCGGCGACTGGACGATGCGCCTGTTCGCCGACGAGACGCAGGGCGCGGAACATGTCGTGCTGACCAAGGGCGATCTCGCGGGCGACGCGCCGGTGCTGGTGCGTGTCCATTCGCTCAACCCGCTCGAGGATGTGCTGGGCATCGGCTCTGCCGGTGACCTGCCCGCCGCGATGCAGGTCATCGCCGACGAAGGGCGGGGCGTCGTGGTGCTTCTGCGCGACACCAGCATGAAGATGGTGGAACCCGGCGAACATTCGCCCCAGACGCTGCGGCAATACGGGCTGGGCGCGCAGATCCTTGCCGCGCTGGGCCTGTCGAAGATCACGCTCGTCACCAATTCGCAGACGCCGCGGATCGTGGGCCTTGATGCCTATGGCCTGACGATTTCCGGCACGCGCCCCTACGCGAAAGGCTGAACCGACATGGCCGGACAATCCCACCACATCCTGCCCTTGCCCGTCTTCGACCGTCCGGTGAAACTGCTGGTCGTCGTCGCGCCCTATTACAAGGACATCGCCGATCACCTTGTGGCGGGCGCAAAGGCCAAGGCCGCCGCCTGCGGGGCCGAGGTCGAGGTGGTCGAGGTTCCGGGCGCGCTGGAAATCCCCACCGCCATCGCCATGGCCGAACGTCAGGCCAAATTCGACGGCTATGTCGCGCTGGGCTGCGTGATCCGCGGGGAAACCACGCATTATGACACGGTCTGCAACGACTCCAGCCGCGCGATCAGCCTGCTCGGCCTGCAGGGGGCCTGCATCGGCAACGGCATCCTGACGGTCGAGACCTATGAACAGGCCGCCGTGCGCGCGAACCCCGCCGATCAGGACAAGGGCGGCGGGGCGGCGGCGGCGGCCTTGCATCTGATCGCGCTTTCGCGCAAGTGGGCGGGCCAGACCAAGGGGATCGGATTCCGCGCATGACCACCGCTGCCGAAAAGCGCCAGATGAAATCCGCAGCACGGCTTTATGCCGTGCAGGCGCTGTTCCAGATGGAAAGCTCGGGCCAGACGGTCGAAGGCGTCACCCGCGAATTCGAAACCCACCGCTTCGGCGCGACCTATGACGAAGGCGAATTCGCCGAGGGCGACGTGGACCATTTCCGCAAGATCGTGGGCGGCGCGGTCAACTGGCAGGGCAAGATCGACCAGATGACCGACCGCGCGCTGGTGGCGAAATGGCCGATCGACCGGATCGACCCCGTCCTGCGCGCCCTGTTCCGCGCCGCAGGGGCCGAGATGGTGGACCTCGACACGCCGCCCAAGGTGGTGATCACCGAATTCGTCGATGTGGCCAAGGCCTTCTTCCCCGAGGGGAAAGAGTCGAAATTCGTCAATGCCGTCCTCGACCACATGGCGCGCGAGGCGCGGCCCGAAGCGTTCTGACGGCTGCGTCCTGATGGCGGCGGACCGCCGCCTGCGGCAAATTGGGGCTGGCAAGTCGCGGCGAAGGGACTAGGCTCTTTGGTGTCGTGTCAGGGAAAGCCGCCATGCCCAAGCTCATCCGCCTGTATATCCAAAGCGTCGCAATCGGGTTCGCGCTGTCTGCGATCTTCGTGGCGATGCTCGTCTGGTTCGATGTGGGCGGGCTGAACGGCCTCGTCCTCGGGTCCAACATGGGCTGGGTCGCGGCGGCGATGCTGGTCGTATCGAACGGCATCATCTTCGCGGGCGCGCAGTTCGGCATTCGCGTGATGATGCTGGCCGAGGATGACGACGCGCCCCGCGGCGGGCGCCGCGCCCGCGGCCCGCTTCCGGGGGCGGCCATTCCTGTCCGCGTGGAGGCGCAGGCCCCCCGCCCGCACCTGCCGCGCCGCAGGCACTGATCCGCCGACCGGCGGGCGTCCGCGCAGGAATCTGGGCCTGACCACTGGCCGGACCCGATACTCCCCCTAGCTGTTCTGGCATTGACCAGTACACGCGGGGGTATTCCGTTGCCGAAGCTCATCCGTCTTTACATCGACAGCGTACTCGTGGGCCTTGCGGCAGCCATCGTCTTCCTTGTGCTGCTGGTGCTGTTCGACGTGGGCAACCTGCAGCGCCTGGTCCTCGGTTCGCCCGACGGGCTGGCTGCGGTCGGGATGAGCGTGGCCTTCCTCGGCGGGCTCTTCTCCTCGGTCCAGTTCGCCGTGGCGGTGATGCGCCTCGCCGTGGCGCAGGACCGCGCCATCGAGCATCGCCGCCGGCACGGCTGGGGCAACAGCCCGCGCGACCGCAAGGACCGCGACCGCTGAGCGCGTCCCTGCGGAAGGGGAAAGGGTGGCGGGCCCGCAGCGACCGTGGACGGCATGGTTTCCCGAGAGCCAGAGGTCTCAGGTGGGCGCCAGGTAGCAGGACCAGGATCCTGCCAGAGCCAGCCCCCGTTCGCTTGCTTATCGGCCACTGGAAAAAAGCCTCGCACGCGAAGAGCAGCACCCGCCATCGCTGGATGTAGGGCATTCCGCCCCCGATCACAATGATCGTCGGCGTGGACCGGGCCGCATCCTGCCGCCTCTGGACAGATGTTCACCTTTGGTTCATGTTTAGCGCATGGAGAGCGCCCCCGATCCCGCCCTGATGATGAAACCCGGCCAGCGGCTGGCCCGTGGCGTGTGCCGCGCGCTGCGGGCGCTCGATTTCGTCACGGTGGAAGAGATGGTGCCCGGCCCCGGCCTGCGGGTCGATGTCATGGCGCTGGGGCCGAAGGGCGAGCTTTGGGTCGTCGAATGCAAGTCGGGCCGCGCCGATTTCCAGTCGGACCGCAAATGGCAGGGCTATCTCGACTGGTGCGACCGTTTCTTCTGGGCGGTCGATGCCGATTTCCCCACCGACCTTCTGCCCGACGGCACGGGGCTGATCCTTGCCGACAGCTATGACGCCGAGATCCTGCGTATGGGCCCCGAGGTGCCGCTGCCCCCCGCGCGGCGCAAGGTGATGGTGCAGAAATTTGCCCGCCACGCGGCGCTGCGGCTGCAGGCGCTGCGCGATCCGGGTCTGGTGCTTCTGGCCGATTAGCGGCGCGGTTTGCCCTGCGGCTTGCCCTGCGCCTTGGCAGGGGCGGCCGTGGCCATCTGGCGGGCGGCCTCGGCCGCGGCGCGCAGTTCCTCGGCGATCTCCTCGGCCTCGTCGGGATCGAAGTCGAGCGGCAGTTCCACCCCGCCCTCGGCCTCGATATAGATGCGGACCATGCCCATCGTCGTCGGCCCGATCTGGATATTCGCCGCGACGTCGCTTTCCTTGTCGATGCCCATGAAGGCCTCCGCTCTGGTCCTTGCGCGTGGCCTAGCGCGGGTCGGCCCGCATGGCAAGGGTCGGGCTTCGGGCAGGGGTGTTCGCCGCTGCGCCAGTCCTGTCACGGGCGCGCAATCATCCCCTTGCAATCCCCCCGTCAGGGGGGTAAAGCCCCCGCAAGTGCCGCCTTAGCTCAGTTGGTTAGAGCACCAGATTGTGGATCTGGGGGTCCCCCGTTCGAGCCGGGGAGGCGGTACCACCGAAATCCCCCGCTTTGATTGGATGATCCACGGCCCCCATGGTCGCCGCGGGCCTTGATGCGCCTTTTCCGTGCCTGCCACGGCAGGACGTGGTCGCGGGGCTGGACCGAGGGCTTCCGTCAGGCGCAGCACCGTTCGGCATGCCCCGCGAACGGGCCGCATGCGCCGCAAGTGCCTTGCGTTCGGGGTGAGCAAATCCGTGGTTTTCGGGGGGAACCGTGGCAGCCCGTAGGGGAGTCGAACCCCTCTTCCCAGGTTGAAAACCTGGTGTCCTAACCGATAGACGAACGGGCCACGCTGTCGGTGACGGGGTATCTAGTTTGGCCCGTGGTGAC
>JBEEOG010000272.1:0-9548 GCA_041191745.1 Pseudomonadota bacterium
TGGCGGAATTCCTTGTAGGTGGTCGATCCCATCGTCCGCAGCTTGCCGCCCTGCAGCGCGGGCTTGAGCAGGTTCGACGCATCCATCGCCCCGCCCGAGGTCGCGCCTGCGCCGATGACGGTATGGATCTCGTCGATGAAGAGGATCCCGTCGGGGTGATCCTCCATCTCCTTGACCACGGCCTTCAGCCGTTCCTCGAAATCGCCGCGATAGCGGGTGCCCGCCAGCAGCGCCCCCATGTCGAGGCTGTAGATCGTGGCATGGGCCAGAACCTCGGGCACTTCCTTCTTCACGATCTTCCAGGCGAGACCTTCGGCGATGGCGGTCTTGCCCACGCCCGGGTCACCCACCAGAAGCGGGTTGTTCTTGCGGCGGCGGCACAGGACCTGGATCGCGCGCTCCACCTCGGCCTCGCGGCCGATCAGGGGATCGACGTCGCCCTTGCGCGCCTTGACGTTCAGATCGACGCAATACTTGGACAGCGCGCTTTCCTTGGCCTCGCCCGCTTCGGCCTTGGGCGTTTCCTGCCGTTCGTCATCGGCGCCGGAAACGGGGCGGCTTTCGCCGAAGGACGGGTCCTTGGCCACGCCATGCGCGATGAAGTTCACCGCGTCATAGCGCGTCATGTCCTGTTCCTGCAGGAAATAGGCGGCGTTCGATTCCCGTTCGGCAAAGATGGCGACAAGGACATTGGCCCCCGTCACTTCCGTCCTGCCGGACGATTGCACATGGATCGCGGCGCGCTGGATCACGCGCTGGAAGGCCGCCGTCGGCACCGCTTCGGAACCTTCGACATCCGTCACCAGCGTGGACAGGTCATCGTCGATGAAATCGACGAGCGTGCGGCGCAGCTCGTCGAGGTCCACCGAACAGGCCTTCATCACGCGGGCCGCGTCGGGTTCGTCGATCAGGGCCAGCAGGAGATGCTCCAGCGTGGCGAGTTCGTGGCGACGTGCATTCGCCAGCGCCAGCGCGCTGTGAATGGCCTGCTCGAGTGTCGTCGAAAACGAAGGCACTTTTGTGCTCCTGTCTCTCTTGGCGAAAAGGGGCTGCAAGACCCGTTCCGACCGTGGCCTCATACCTTTAGACTTCGGCTTTTCCCGACGCACTTCAAGGAGAATTTGGCCATCATTTCCGTTTGCCGCCCCCGTCCCGCAAAAAGTGATCGCAACGGGGACAACGCCTGATCAGAACCTGTCCTTCAGGGCGCGGATTTCGGCGAAGGTCTCTGCATCGCTTGCCGAAACGCGCCCCACGGCGGCCTTCATCCGCGCGGTGTGCGCGCGCAGGAAGGGGTTGGTTGCCAGTTCTTCGGACAGAAGGGACGGGACAGTGGGACGGCCTTCCCCGCGCGCCACGGCGACCCGCTCTGACCGAGAGATAAGCGCGGGATTGTCCGGATCAAGGGAGAGCGCGAAACGGATGTTGGACGCGGTGTATTCATGGCCCGAACAGACCAGCGTGTCGGGCGGCAGCGCGGCAAGGCGCGACAGGCTTTCCCACATCCGCGCGGGCGTGCCCTCGAACAGCCGACCGCAGCCCGCCGCCATCAGGCTGTCGCCGGTAAAGACCATCCCCGCGGCGGGGATGTGAAAGGCGATGTGGCCCAGCGTGTGGCCCGACACGTCCAGCACCGCGACATCGCAGCCCGCAAAGGCGAAGCCGTCCCCATGCCCCACCGCGCGGTCGAGCGGGGGCAGGCGGTGGGCATCCGCCGCAGCGCCCGTCACCCGCGCGCCGGTCGCGGCGCGCAGGTCGGCCACGCCCGCGACGTGGTCGGAATGGTGGTGCGTCAGCCAGATCTCGGCCAGCTGCCAGTCCCTGTCGCGCAGGGCGGCAAGGACCGGTCCCGCCTCCGGCACATCGACCACCGCCGTGGCCCCGCTGGCGGGGTCATGCAGCAGATAGGCGTAATTGTCCGACAGGCAGGGAACGGTCAGCAGCGTCAGGGTCATCGGGCGGGGTCCACGGGTTGCGGGGCAGCGTTCGGGGCGCGGGGGGCGTTTCCGGCATGGCGCTTCGTGCGGCTGCGGCTATGATCCCTGCAGTTTGGACGCCATCGGACGGCCCTGCAATGCACCTCGACGTGCTCGATCTGCGAAACTTCTACTACCGCACGCAGCTGGGCCGTGTGGCGCAGCGCGCGATCCGCGATCAGGTGGTCAGCCTCTGGCCCGTGCAGGCGGGGCAGACGGTGGCGGGCTTCGGCTTTGCCGTGCCGCTTCTGCGCCCCTATCTGGCCGAGGCGCGGCGCGTCGTGGGCCTGATGCCCGGCCCGCAGGGCGTGATGCCATGGCCCGCGGGGATGGAGAATGTCAGCGTCCTGTGCGAGGAGGCGAGCTGGCCGCTGCCCACGGGGCTGGTGGACCGGCTGGTGCTGATGCACGGGCTGGAGACATCCGAACAGCCCGCCGCCGTGCTGGACGAGGCGCACCGCGTCCTTGGCCCCGGGGGCAAGGCGCTGTTCGTCGTGCCCAACCGGTCGGGGCTTTGGGCGCGGCGCGACGGCACGCCCTTCGGCTTTGGCAGGCCCTATTCGATGACGCAGCTTGAAACGCAGATCAAACGCCACGGTTTCACGCCGGAACGGACCTGTGCCGCGCTCTTCGCCCCGCCCGCGCAGGGGCGGTTCTGGCTCAGGACGGCAGAGTTCTGGGAAGGCTTCGGCCGCCGCTTCGGCCCGTGGGTCGCGGGCGGCGTGCTGATGGTCGAGGCATCCAAGCAGGTCTACGCCCCCACGCGCGGCGGCCTTGGCGCGCTGGCCCGCCGCCCGCTGAAGGTGCTGGAAGGCGTGGGCAAGGGCGCGCCGGAACCCGCGCTGAACCGGCAATGGTCGTCGCCCGCGGCACCCCGGAAGACGCGCTGATTCTGCGCCTTTCGCCGCGGCGCGGAACCGCAGCCCGCCGCAAAGAGTCGCATGTCGGGGATGGCGGCGCTAACAGGTCGTAAATCTTGACTGTGGCGGTCAGCTAAGCGCGACCTTGACGGTTGCGGGGTCGCCCCCGCTCTGCTAAAGCCCCCCCGAAATCAGCAGACGCATACACACGTGTGCGCCCTGGGTAGGCCTTGGCCTTGGCGATCCGTCGCCGCGGGCCCATGTCCTCGGGGGCAGAAACAGCGGAAGGGTTGACGTGTCCGAACCAGCTTCGATCTCCTCCGGCATCGCCGCGCGCTACGCCACCGCGCTTTTCGACCTCGCAAAGGAAGAAAAAGCGCTCAAGGCACTGGAAGCCGATGCCGATGCGCTTGCCGCAGCACTGGCTGCCAGCGCCGATCTGAAGGAAATGATCGCCTCGCCCGTGATCAGCCGTGACGATCAGGCCGCCGCCATCGCCGCCATCGCCAAGAAGATGAAGCTGTCGGGCCTGACGGCCAGCACGCTTGCCCTGATGGCCGCAAAGCGCCGGCTCTTCGTGCTGCCGCAACTGGTGGCCGACCTTCAGGCCCGCATCGCCACCGAAAAGGGCGAAGTGACCGCCGAAGTGACCAGCGCTGCCGCGCTGACCGCCGATCAGGCCGCCAAACTTGCCGCCACGCTGAAGGCGAAGGTCGGCAAGGACGTGAAACTGAAAACCGCCGTCGATGAAGCGCTCATCGGCGGTCTTGTCGTCAAGCTCGGCTCGACCATGATCGACACCTCGATCCGCTCGAAGCTCGCGGCTCTCCAGAATGCAATGAAAGAGGTTGGGTGATGGGAATCCAGGCTGCTGAGATCTCTGCGATCCTGAAAGAGCAGATCAAGAACTTCGGCAAGGAAGCCGAAGTCGCCGAAGTGGGTCGCGTGCTGTCCGTCGGTGACGGCATCGCCCGCGTCCACGGGCTGGACAATGTCCAGGCCGGCGAGATGGTGGAATTCCCCGGCGGGATCCGCGGGATGGCGCTGAACCTCGAAGTCGACAACGTCGGCGTCGTGATCTTCGGCACCGACCAGGACATCAAGGAAGGCGACACCGTCAAGCGCACCAAGTCCATCGTGGACGTGCCCGCCGGTGACGCGCTGCTGGGCCGCGTCGTCGATGGTCTCGGCAACCCGATCGACGGCAAGGGCCCGATCGCGGCGACCGAGCGTCGCATCGCCGACGTCAAGGCGCCGGGCATCATCCCGCGCAAATCGGTGCACGAACCGATGGCCACCGGCCTGAAGGCCGTGGACGCCATGATCCCGATCGGCCGCGGCCAGCGCGAACTGATCATCGGTGACCGCCAGACCGGCAAGACCGCCGTGGCGCTGGACACCATCCTGAACCAGAAGTCCTACAACGAAGCCGCCGGTTCGGATGAATCGAAGAAGCTTTACTGCATCTACGTCGCTGTGGGTCAGAAGCGTTCGACCGTCGCCCAGTTGGTGAAGAAGCTGGAGGAAACGGGCGCCATCGACTACACGATCGTCGTGGCCGCCACCGCATCGGACCCCGCGCCGATGCAGTTCCTTGCCCCCTATGCCGCGACCGCGATGGCGGAATACTTCCGCGACAACGGCCGCCATGCGCTGATCATCTATGATGACCTGTCCAAGCAGGCCGTGGCCTACCGCCAGATGTCGCTGCTGCTGCGCCGTCCGCCGGGGCGCGAAGCCTATCCGGGCGACGTGTTCTACCTCCACTCGCGCCTGCTGGAACGTTCGGCCAAGCTGAACGAGGATTTCGGCGCGGGTTCGCTGACGGCGCTGCCGATCATTGAAACGCAGGGCGGCGACGTGTCGGCCTTCATCCCGACGAACGTGATCTCGATCACCGACGGCCAGATCTTCCTTGAAACCGAACTGTTCTATCAGGGCATCCGTCCGGCCGTGAACACGGGTCTGTCGGTGTCGCGCGTGGGCTCTTCGGCCCAGACCAACGCGATGAAGACGGTCGCCGGCCCCGTGAAACTGTCGCTCGCCCAGTACCGCGAGATGGCGGCCTTCGCGCAGTTCGGTTCCGACCTCGACGCCGCGACCCAGTCGCTTCTGAACCGTGGCGCGCGCCTGACCGAGCTGATGAAGCAGCCGCAGTATTCGCCGCTGACCAACGCGGAAATCGTCTGCGTGATCTACGCGGGCACCGCGGGCTTCCTCGACAAGGTTCCGGTGAAGGAAGTCGGCCGCTTCGAGGCGGGCCTGCTGTCCTACCTGCGCCATCAGCGCAAGGACATCCTTGACTGGCTGACCACCGCCGACCCGAAGATCAAGGGCGCGGACGAACAGAAGCTGAAAGACGCGATCGCCGAATTCGCCAAGACCTTCGCTTGATCGCCGGGTTGAGAGGACAGGGATATGCCCAGCCTTAAGGACCTGAAGAACCGGATCGGAAGCGTGAAGAACACGCGGAAGATCACGAAGGCGATGCAGATGGTCGCCGCGGCGAAGCTTCGCCGCGCGCAAGAGGCTGCCGAAGCCGCCCGCCCCTATGCCGAACGGATGAATGCCGTGATGGCGGGGCTGGCCTCTTCGGTCGGCCAATCGGAAAGCGCGCCCCGCCTGCTGGCAGGCACGGGGCGCGATCAGGTGCACCTCCTCGTCGTGATGACCGCCGAGCGCGGTCTGTGCGGCGGCTTCAACACCACCATCGTCCGCCTTGCGCGGGCGAAGGCGGCCGAGCTGCTGGCGGCGGGCAAGACGGTCAAGATCCTGACCGTCGGCAAGAAGGGGCGCGAACAGCTCAAGCGTGATCTGGCAGACCACTTCGTCGGCCATATCGACCTGAGCGAGGTGAAGAAGATCGGCTACACCAACGCGCAGGCCATCGCGCGCGACGTGACGGCACGGTTCGATGCGGGCGAATTCGATGTCGCCACCATCTTCTTCAACCGCTTCGCTTCGGTGATCAGCCAGATCCCGACCGCGCAGCAGATCATTCCGGCGAAGTTCGAGGCGACGGGCACCACCGCGCTTTACGACTACGAACCGGGTGAGGAGGCGATCCTTGCAGACCTGCTCCCGCGCGGGGTGGCGACGCAGATCTTCTCGGCGCTGCTGGAGAACGGGGCCTCTGAACAGGGGGCGCGGATGTCGGCCATGGACAACGCCACGCGCAATGCGGGCGACATGATCAACAAGCTGACGATCCAGTACAACCGCTCGCGTCAGGCCGCGATCACGAAAGAGCTTATCGAAATCATTTCGGGCGCCGAGGCGCTCTGACGAACCGGAGATACGACAATGGCACAAGGCAAAGTCACGCAGGTGATCGGCGCCGTGGTTGACGTTCAGTTCGAAGGCGCTCTGCCGGCGATCCTGAACGCGCTCGAAACCGACAACAACGGCAAGCGGCTGGTTCTCGAAGTCGCGCAGCATCTGGGCGAAAACACCGTCCGCGCCATCGCGATGGACGCGACCGAAGGTCTGGTCCGCGGTCAGGCGGTCAAGGACCTCGGCGCGCCGATCTCGGTTCCGGTGGGCGACGCGACGCTGGGCCGCATCCTGAACGTCATCGGCGAGCCGGTGGACGAAAAGGGCCCCGTCGTGGCCAAGGAAACCCGCGCCATCCACCAGCCCGCCCCCGACTTCGCGGCGCAGGCGACGGAAAGCCAGGTCCTCGTCACCGGCATCAAGGTCATCGACCTGCTGGCCCCCTATGCCAAGGGCGGCAAGATCGGCCTGTTCGGCGGCGCGGGCGTGGGCAAGACGGTTCTGATCATGGAACTGATCAACAACATCGCCAAGGTGCACTCGGGCTATTCGGTGTTCGCGGGCGTGGGTGAACGCACCCGCGAAGGCAACGACCTGTACCACGAGATGATCGAGTCGGGCGTCATCAAGATCGACAACCTGACGGAATCGAAAGTGGCGCTGGTCTATGGCCAGATGAACGAACCGCCGGGCGCGCGTGCGCGTGTGGCGCTGACCGGCCTGACGCTGGCCGAACAGTTCCGCGACCAGTCGGGCACGGATGTTCTGTTCTTCGTGGACAACATCTTCCGCTTCACGCAGGCGGGTTCGGAAGTGTCGGCGCTTCTGGGCCGTATTCCTTCGGCCGTGGGTTACCAGCCGACGCTGGCCACGGACATGGGCGCGCTGCAGGAACGCATCACCTCGACCAAGAACGGCTCGATCACCTCGGTGCAGGCGATCTACGTTCCGGCCGACGACCTGACCGACCCCGCGCCGGCCACGTCCTTCGCCCACCTCGACGCCACGACCGTTCTGTCGCGCGCGATCTCGGAACTCGGGATCTATCCGGCGGTGGACCCGCTCGACTCCACCTCGCGTCTGCTCGACCCGGCGGTGATCGGGGAGGAGCACTACAACGTCGCGCGTTCGGTGCAGGGGATCCTGCAGCGCTACAAGTCGCTTCAGGACATCATCGCCATCCTCGGGATGGACGAACTGTCGGAAGAGGACAAACTGACCGTGGCCCGCGCCCGCAAGATCCAGCGCTTCCTGTCGCAGCCCTTCGACGTGGCGAAGGTCTTCACCGGCTCGGACGGCGTGCAGGTTCCGCTGGAAAAGACCATCGCGTCCTTCAAGGCCGTGGTGAACGGCGAATATGACCACCTGCCGGAAGCCGCCTTCTACATGGTCGGCGACATCGACGAGGTGATCGCCAAGGCGCAGCGTCTCGCCGCGCAAGCCGCGTAAGGGGGCATCATGGCTGCCACGCTGCAATTCGACCTCGTGTCGCCGGAACGGAGGCTCGCCTCCGTCGCCGCGACCGAGGTGCAGATTCCGGGAACGGACGGCGACATGACGGCGATGGCGGGCCATGCCGCGACCATCACCACCCTGCGCCCCGGCGTGCTGAAGGCGGTCTCTGCCGAAGGCGCGAAGTCCTATGTCGTGACCGGCGGCTTCGCCGAGATCACGGCGGATGGCGTGTCGGTTCTGGCCGAGCGTGCCGTTCCGGTGGAAGAGGCGACGCCCGCCCTGTTCGACAGCCTGATCGCGGAGGCCCGCGAACAGGCCGCCGCGCTGGCCGACAAGGATGCCGCCGAGAAACTGGTCAACGACATGCTGTCGCTGAAAGCCGCCGTCGCCGCTTGATGGCGCGACTGTTGCAATAAAGACGGGGCTCCGCCAGCGGGGCCCCGTTTTTTTGTGCGTTAACGATTTCCCGTTCCGCTTGTGCTAGGCCCGTCGCCATGAAGTCCAAGACCATGAAACGTGTGATCAGTGGCCCGCTCGGCATCCAGCAGGGAACGCGCATCCTGTTTTCCGATTTCGCCACCGATGGCCCGATGTGGACTGGCAGTGGCGATCGCGAATTGCGCTTTCAGGTGAAGTTTGCCGATCCCTTCCGCGACATTCCCGCCGTCATGGTCGGCATCTCTCTCTGGGATGCGGACCACCAGACCAACCTGCGCGCCGACCTTTCGGCCGAAGCGGTGACGGCCAAGGGCTTCGATCTTGTCTTCCGCACATGGGGCGACACGCGCATCGCGCGGCTTCGGGCCGACTGGACGGCCCTTGGCCCCATGCGGGACGAGGACGACTGGGAAATCGACTGACCCGCGCGGGCCTCAGCCGCGCTGGTACATGCCTTCGTAGATCGGGACGAGGGTTTCCGTCTCGAACAGCGACGACACGCTGGTGCCGTTCCAGATGTTCAGGATGGCTTGGGCAAAGACCGGCGCCGTCGGCACGATGCGGATGTTCTTGGCGGATTTGACCTGTTCGGTCGGTTCGATGGAATCGGTGATGACCAGCGATTTCATCACCGAATTCGTGATCCGCTCCACCGCAGGGCCCGACAGCACGCCGTGGGTGATGTAGCTGTGCACCTCGGTCGCGCCGTTCTCGATCAGCACCTCGGCCGCCTTGCAGAGCGTTCCCGCCGTGTCGCAGATGTCATCGACGATGATGCATTTCTTGCCTTCGACATTGCCGATCACGGTCATGCCCGCGACTTCGCCCGCCTTTTCGCGCCGCTTGTCCACGATCGACAGGGGGGCGTTGATCCGCTTGGCCAGTTCCCGCGCCCGCGCCACGCCGCCCACATCGGGCGAGACGATCATCAGATCCTCCATCTGGCCCTTGAAATGGTGTTCGATATCCAGCGCGAAGACGGGGCTGGCATAGAGGTTGTCCACCGGAATGTCGAAGAAGCCCTGGATCTGCGCGGCATGCAGGTCCAGCGTCAGCACGCGGTCGATGCCCGACTGGGTGATCAGGTTCGCCACCAGCTTCGCGCTGATCGGCGTGCGCGCCTTGGCGCGGCGGTCCTGACGGGCATAGCCGAAATAGGGGATCACGGCGGTGATGCGGCTGGCCGAGGAGCGGCGCAGGGCATCGACCATGATGAGGAGTTCCATCAGGTTGTCATTGGCCGGGTTGGAGGTGGGCTGGATGACATACATGTCCTCGCCCCGGACGTTTTCGAACACTTCGACGAAAATCTCCTGATCGTTGAAGCGTTCGACCCGCGCGTCGACGAGGTTCACCGACATGCCGCGATGCATCGACATGCGGCGGGCGATCGATTTCGCAAGCGACAGGTTGGCGTTGCCGGAAATCAGTTTCGGCTCGGTGATGGCGGGCATTGGGTTCTCCGGTGGGCGGCGGATTCGCTGTTGGCCGTGTGTTAACACCGCGCTACGGTCTTGGGAACCGAAGGCAAGCGAGGGTGCGCAAA
>JBEEOG010000273.1:0-4489 GCA_041191745.1 Pseudomonadota bacterium
TTCCGCGTCGGTCCTCTGGTCAGCGCCAAAGCAAAACGCGCGGGGTTTCCCCCGCGCGTCATGACGGCATGTCCTGTAAAGCTTACTTCATCGCCATGCTGGCGGCGCTTTCCGGCAATTCCTCGCCGAAGCAGCGCTGGTAGAATTCGGCGACCGTCTGGCGTTCCAGCTCGTCGCACTTGTTCAGGAAGGACAGGCGGAACGCATAGCCCACGTTTCGGAAGATCTCGGCGTTCTGGGCCCAGTTGATCACGGTGCGCGGGCTCATCACGGTGGACAGGTCCCCGTTCATGAAGGCCGTGCGCGTCAGGTCGGCCACGGTGACCATCTGGTTGATCTGCTTGCGGCCCTTGTCGGTGTTGTAATGCGGGTTCTTGGCCAGAACGATCGCGGCCTCGGCATCGTGGCTCAGATAGTTCAGCGTGGCCACAAGGCTCCAGCGGTCCATCTGCGCCTGGTTGATCTGCTGGGTGCCGTGGTAAAGCCCCGTCGTGTCGCCCAGACCCACGGTGTTGGCCGTGGCGAACAGGCGGAAGGACGGATGGGGCGTGATGATCTCGTTCTGGTCGAGCAGCGTGAGCTTGCCGTCATGTTCCAGCACGCGCTGGATGACGAACATCACGTCGGCGCGGCCCGCGTCATATTCGTCGAAGACGATGGCGACGGGGTTCCGCAGCGCCCAGGGCAGGATGCCTTCGTGGAATTCCGTCACCTGCTTGCCGTCGCGCAGCTTGATCGCGTCCTTGCCGATCAGGTCGATCCGGCTGATGTGGCTGTCGAGGTTGACGCGCACGCAGGGCCAGTTCAGCCGCGCCGCCACCTGTTCGATATGGGTGGATTTGCCCGTGCCGTGATAGCCTTGGATCATCACGCGGCGGTTGTAGGCAAAGCCCGCAAGGATGGCGAGCGTGGTGTCGGGGTCGAACTTGTAGGTCGGATCGATTTCCGGCACGCGGTCGGTGCGGTCGGCGAAGCCCTTGACCTTCATGTCGGTGTCGATCCCGAAGACCTCGCGAACCGAGATTTCTTCGGTGGGTTTCATCACAGTATCCAGCATTCCGTCCGCCATGCATCTGTTCCGCGCGGGGCTCCGCGCGTCGGGGCCATCCCGCGATGTGTGGAACATAAAGCGGGGGGCCGCAAGGGGAAGGGCGGCAGGCAAGGGGCGGGGGCGACATTTCGGCGGGATGGCGACCGCTGGCGGGCCTGTGCCCCGTGCGCTATCTGGGGGCGCATGACCAACCGTATCCTGCGCGCCACGCTGATCGCCCTGTTCTGCTCTGCCGCCGTCGCGCGGGCGGAACTGGGGGCGGATACCGAAGCCTCGGTCCTGTTCACGCAGGCCTTCCCCGCGGCCCTGCTGCCCGCCTTTGCGGCAGGCTGGGCCGGCGCGCCCGCCTTCGGGTCCGCCGCGCCACGGCAGCTGGCCGTGGCGGCGGGCACGGTGGCGCTGGCGCTGGTGCTGGCGCTGGGGGCAGGGTGGCTGGCCACGGGCATGGCGCCTGCCGATCTGGCCCTGCGGCTGGCCGCCGCGCCGCTGGGCTGGGGGGCGGCGGTCGCGGGCTTTGCCGTGCCGCAGCTGCTGGCCTGGCATCAGGCGCAGCCACGGGGCAGGCGGCGCTAGGTCAGTCGCGGAAGTTGCGGCTGTCCTTGATCTGGTCCCACGCCCAGACGACCTCTTGCAGCCGTTCCTCGTCCTTGCGGTCGCCGCCGTTCATGTCGGGGTGAAGATCCTTCACGAGGCTTTTGTATTGCTTGCGGATTTCCGCCCGCGTCCAGGTGTCGCGCGCGTCGAGGATCTCCAGCGCCTTGCGCTCGGTCGAGGGCAGCTTGCGGGTCGCGGCCCCCGTGGGCTTGGGCGGGTTCAGCGTGGCCTTGTCGCCCAGCAGCGCCATCGGGTCATCCACCCCCAGCCGCTGCCAGGCGCGGCCCTCGTCGGGCTTCTTGCCGAAGGGCTTCGTCTCGCGGCCCCAGACGCGGTCCTTGTCGAGGAACTTCTGGAATTCCTCGTCCGTGGTGCCCTGAAAGAAGTTCCACTTCAGGTTGTATTCGCGGACATGGTCCTTGCAGAACCAGAAATACTCGTCGAGGTGATCGGGCGATTTCGGCGCGCGATAGGCCCCCTGTTCGCGGCAGCCCGGATATTCGCAGCCCTTCTGCGATGTCTCGAACGCGCCGGACATGCCGCGACGGCCCGTCTTGCGCCGCTTCTTGTCCGAAGACACACGGATATCGAACTCGAAGGGGGGACGACTTGTCATGCGGGAACATGGCCTTTCCGACTCGGAGGCGAGAGTTTAGGACTTCCGGCGGCGGATTGAAGGGGGGAGCGGCGAAAATGCGCATCGCGGACGAGATCGAGGCGCGGCTGACCGCCGCCTTCCAGCCGACCGAATTGCAGGTGGTGAACGAAAGCCACCGCCATGCCGGCCATTCGGGCGATGACGGGTCGGGCGAAAGCCATTTCCGCATTGTGATCCGCGCGGCGGCCTTCGCGCCGATGACGCGCGTGGCGCGCCACCGGGCGGTCCATCAGGCGCTGGGCGACCTGAACACCCGCGTCCACGCCATCGCGCTGGATATCGGCTGAGGGCGATCCCGCAACGGGATCGGCGCGGGCGGCAAGGCCCGCGCCGTTGGTGTCATTCCTCGATGATCTCTTCGCCGCCGCCCTCATCGACGGCTGCGTCGCCGCCCGTGTCGTCGACGAATTCGTCGCCGCCGCCTTCGTCGACATAGGCGTCTTCCGCCACGGGCGCTTCGATCCCCTCGGCGTCGGTGCCTTCCTCCACGACCGTTTCGTCCGTCACCTCTTCCGTGATGCCCGACTCCTCGGTCACGATGCCCTCGGACGAGGTGGCGAATTCCTCGGAGTATTCCGCATGGAATTCCTCGTAGCTGAAGCTTTCGGAGGAATAGCTTTCCCAGGACGAGATCTCGGTGATCTCGATCACCTCTTCCCAGTATTCCAGCGTGATCACCGTCTCGGTCGCAAAGACCGATCCGGCGCGCAGGCCGTCGAAGACGAAGTCCACCGTCCCTTCGAGGATCCAGTTGTAGATGATGAGGTCGAGGTCGGCAGGCGTCAGGATCGGGTTGCCTTGCACATAGTCGAGCACGTCGCCCGGCAGGACGCCTGCGCGATCGGCCAGACCATCGGGCTGGGTGGCCAGAACGAGCACGCCCGTCGCATCGGGCGACAGGCCGAAGGCCGCGATCACCGCCGCATCGACGGGCAGCAGCACCGCATCGAGCGCGCGGCTGACATGTGGCGCGGGCAGGCCGGTCGCGGCATGGGCGGGCGGGGTGGACAGGCTGCCGAAGGCCACGGGCGCGGTGGCCAGCAAGGCGGCAAGGGCAAGCGGTTTCAGGCTAAAGGGGCGGCGCGCGGCCATCTCGAACTCTCCAACTGGCACAGGTCCGGCGAAAGGCCGGACCAAAGGCCCCAAGGTCGGGGCCGCGCGATCATAGGGATTTGCGCGCGCGCCGTACCTGTCCGTTGGTGTAGGGTGGTTCAACGCCCGATTGTGGCCTTTGCCTCGATCCGGCGGCGGTGCAGCACGGGTTCGGTATAGCCCGAGGGCTGCTCGCGCCCCTTGAAGACCAGATCGCAGGCCGCGCGGAAGGCCACGCCGTCAAAGCGCGGGGCCATCGGGACATAGGCCGGATCGGCCGCGTTCTGGCGGTCCACCACGGCGGCCATCTTCCGCATCGCGGCCATCACGCGGTCTTCGCTGACCACGCCGTGATGCAGCCAGTTCGCCAGCGCCTGCGAGGAGATGCGGCAGGTCGCGCGATCCTCCATCAGCCCGACATCGTGGATATCGGGCACCTTGGAACAGCCCACGCCCTGATCCACCCAGCGCACCACATAGCCGAGGATGCCTTGGGCGTTGTTTTCCACCTCGGACCGGATGTCGTCTTTGGACCAGTTGACGCCCTCGGCCAGCGGGATGGTCAGCAGCTCCTCCAGCCGCCCGCGCGGGCCGGACTTGGCGATGGCGTCCTGCACGGCCAGAACGTCCACGCGGTGGTAATGCGTGGCGTGCAGCGTGGCGGCGGTGGGCGAGGGGACCCAGGCGCAGGTCGCGCCCGCCTGCGGGTGCGCGATCTTCGCCGCCAGCATCGCGGCCATCAGGTCGGGCATGGCCCACATGCCCTTGCCGATCTGGGCCTTGCCGCGCAGGCCGCATTGCAGGCCGATCAGCACGTTGCGGCGCTCGTAAGCGGCAATCCAGGCGCTGTTCTTGATGTCGCCCTTGCGCATCATCGGGCCGGCCAGCATGGCGGTGTGCATCTCGTCGCCGGTGCGGTCCAGGAAGCCGGTGTTGATGAAGGCCACGCGGCTGGCGGCGGCGGCGATGCAGGCCTTGAGGTTGACCGAGGTGCGGCGCTCCTCGTCCATGATGCCCAGCTTGACGGTGGCCTCGGGCAGCCCCAGCACCTGCTCCACCCGGCTGAACAGCTCGGCGGCAAAGGCCACTTCGCG
>JBEEOG010000274.1:0-8838 GCA_041191745.1 Pseudomonadota bacterium
GGACTGGCTCGACCGCGCCATCGCCACGCTGGGGGGCGCGGGACTGAAGGTGGTGCTGGGCACCCCCACGGCCACGCCGCCGCGCTGGATGCTGGACCGCCATCCCGACATGCTGGCGGTGGACAGGCAGGGCCGGACGCGCGGTTTCGGGTCGCGCCGCCACTACTGCTTCTCGCACAGGGGATACCGCGCGGAATCGGCGCGGATCACGACCGAACTGGCGAAACGTTACGGCGCCAATCCGCATGTCGCGGCATGGCAGACCGACAACGAATATGCCTGCCATGACACGGTGCTGTCCTATTCGCCCGCAGCCCTTTCCGCCTTCCGCGAATGGCTGGCGCGCAAGTACCAAAGCCCGCAGGCGCTGAACCGCGCCTGGGGCAATGTCTTCTGGTCGATGGAATATGCGAGCTTTGACGATGTGGGCCTGCCCAACCTGACCGTCACGGAACCCAACCCGTCGCATGTGATGGATTTCCGCCGCTTCGCCAGCGATGAGGTGGCGGAATTCAACCGCATTCAGACCGATATCATCCGCAAATACTCCTCCGCCCCCATCGCGCATAACTACATGGGCCGGATCACCGATTTCGACCATTTCAAGGTGGGCGCGGACCTCGACATCGCGTCGTGGGATTCCTATCCCTTGGGCTTCCTGTCCGACCGGCTGGAGGTGACGGCGGAACACAAGCGCCGCTTCACGCGGCAGGGCGATCCGGACTTTCAGGCCTTTCACCACGACCTTTATCGCGCCGTCGGGCGCGGGCGCTGGTGGATCATGGAACAGCAGCCCGGTCCCGTGAACTGGGCGCCCTACAACCCCGATCCGCTGCCCGGCATGGCCCGCCTCTGGGCGTGGGAGGCCTTTGCCCACGGGGCCGAGGCGGTGTGCTATTTCCGCTGGCGTCAGGCCCCCTTCGCGCAGGAACAGATGCATGCGGGGCTTCTGCGCCCCGACAGCCACCCCGCGCAGGCCTTCGAGGAGGCAGGCGCCGTCGCGCAGGAACTGGCCGCCCTGCCCGATGTGGCGGCGGGGGCGGCGGATGTGGCGCTGGTCTTCGATTACGAATCCGCATGGGCATGGGAAACGCAGCCGCAAGGCCGCGACTTCGACTATTTCCGCCTTGCCTTCCACTTCTACCGTGGTCTGCGGCGGCTGGGGCTGAACGTGGACATCATCCCGCCCGATACGGCGGACCTGTCGCCATGGAAACTGGTGCTCGCCCCCGGTGTGGCCTGCCTGTCGGAGGCGCTGAAGGCGGCCATCGGCGGGCATGACGGGCTGTCTCTTCTGGGCCCGCGCACGAATGCCAAGACGCCTGACTTCGCCACCCCCGTCCCGCTGCCGCCGAACCTGCCGGGCCTCGATGCCGTCATCGCGCGGGTGGAAAGCCTGCCGCCCGATGTGCCCGTGCCGCTGGAACATGGCGGGGCCTTCCTGCACTGGCGCGAAAAGCTCGAAGGCACGGCGCAGGTGGTGGAACGCAGCGCCGACGGCTGGCCCGCGCTTCTGCGGGCGGGGGGCGTGCACTATCTGGCGGGCTGGCCCGAGGAGGCGGTGCTTGACCGTCTGCTGACCGCGCTCTGCCACGAGGCGGGGATCACGGTCGAGGTGATGCCCGAAGGCCTGCGCCGGCGCGAGGCGGGGGGCGTGCGCTTCTGGTTCAACTACAACCCCGTTCCCGTGGACTGGGGCGGGGTGACGATCCCTGCCGCCGGGGTCTGGTGGGAGAACCTCTGAGGCACGATTTTTCTGCGAAAAATCCGGTAGGCGATCCTTCTGCGAAGGATCGGCCGCGCCTGAATTTTCGCAGAAAATTCGCCTCGCAAATCCTTCGCAGAAGGATTTGCGGGGTCACATCTCCAGCAAGACCTCCCCCGTCGCTTCGACGAAGGCAAAGCCCAGCGCAGGCAGGCGCAGCCGCCCGCCGTTCAGCACCGCGCCGCCCTCGGGGCCGACCAGCCCCCCCGCGCCGCTGACCGCCATCGACACCGCCTCGCCCGACAGGTTGAAGACGCAGAGCAGCCCGCCCCCGCGGGTGAAGGCCAGCACCGGCTCCGGCACGTCCAGAAACCGCGTGCCGCGCCCCGCCAGCACCGATCCGCGGCGGAAGGCCAGCATCGCGCGGTAGAATTCCAGCACCGATCCCGCCACCCCATCCTGCGCGGCGACGTTGCGCGCCAGTTGCGGTGCCTTGACCGGCAGCCACGGCTTGACGTCGGAAAACCCGCCATGATCGCTGCCGTCCCAGACCATCGGCGTCCGGCACCCGTCGCGCCCCTTGTATTCCGGCCAGAAACGGAAGCCGGGGGGATCGGTCAGTTCCTCCCACAGGATATCCGTCTCGGTCTGGCCCAGTTCCTCGCCCTGATAGAGGCAGATAGACCCCTCGAAGGACAGAAGCATCGCGCAGGCGAGTTTCGCCACCGCGTCGTGATCGCCGAACTTCTCCCACCGCGAGACATGGCGGATCACGTCATGGTTGGAAAAGGCCCACATCGGCCAGCCATCCGGCGCGCCCTTGAAAAACTCTTCGATCCTGCCGCGGAAATGTGCGGCGGTGAAGTCCGGCCCCAGCATGTCGAAGCTGTAGGCCATGTGCAGCCGCCGCTCGGCGGTATACTCCGCCATCACCTGCACCGCCCGCCATGACGGATCGCCCACCTCGCCCACCATGGTGCGGGCGTCGTATTCGTCGAGCAGCGCGCGCATGCGTTCGAGCCACGCCACGTTTTCGGGCCGCGTCTTGGAATGGACGTGATCCTGCATCTCGTAGGGGTTCACGGCCGGCAGGTTGTCCTTGCGGGAAGAGGCCGGCGCGGGGCCGTTGTCGCGCAGGTCCGCGTCGTGGACGTAGTAGTTCACCGTATCCAGACGGAACCCGTCCACCCCGCGGTCCAGCCAGAAGCGCAGGACCGACAGCGCCCAGTCCTGCACCTCTGCATTGTGGAAGTTGAAATCGGGCTGCGAGATCAGGAAGTTGTGCAGGTAATACTGCCGCCGCCGCGTGTCCCATTCCCACGCCGACCCGCCGAAGACGGAAATCCAGTTGTTGGGCGGGCTGCCATCGGGCTTGGCATCCGCCCAGACATACCAGTCGGCGCGCGGGTTGTCGCGGCTGGCGCGGCTTTCGGCAAAGAACGGGTGGCGGTCGGAGGAATGGCTGAGGACCTGATCGATGATCACGCGCAGTCCCAGCCCGTGCGCCGTGGCCACCAGTTCGTCGAAATCGGCCAGCGTGCCGAACAAGGGGTCGATGTCGCAATAGTCCGACACGTCATAGCCCATGTCGGCCATCGGGCTTTTGAAGATCGGCGAGAGCCAGACCGCATCCACCCCCAGCCGCGCCAGATGCGGCAGGCGGCGGGTGATCCCCTTCAGGTCGCCGATGCCGTCGCCGCTGTCATCCTGAAACGACCGCGGATAGACCTGATAGGTCACCGAACCGCGCCACCATTCCCCGTCCATGTCCGCCCCTTCGCTGCCCTGTCCCAGACCTAACGCGACAGGCCGAATGTCACCATCACAAAACGGCATTTGACGCTGCTTCGCGCGGGGCGCAGAACGGCATCTGCGCGAAAAGGAAGCATCCCATGTCCGGCGATACCAAGGCCCCGCTCTTCACCCCCGTGCTGGTCGCGGGCTGCGTGATCCTGATGCTGTCCTTTGCCATCCGCGCGAGCTTTGGCGTCTTCCAGATTCCGGTCGCGCAGGAATTCGGCTGGCCGCGCGCCGACTTCTCGCTGGCCATCGCGATCCAGAACCTGGCCTGGGGGATCGGGCAGCCCCTGTTCGGGGCCTTTGCCGAACGTCTGGGGGATCGCAAGGCGATCTTCCTTGGCGCGATCCTCTATGCGCTGGGCCTGATCGCGTCGGCCTTCGCCGTGACGCCGGGCGCGCACCAGCTGCTTGCCATCGTCGTGGGCTTCGGCATCGCGGGCACGGGCTTTGGCGTGATCCTTGCCATCGTCGGCCGCGCCACCAGCGCCGAGAACCGGTCCATGGCGCTGGGCATCGCCACGGCGGCGGGGTCCTTGGGGCAGGTGATCGGCGCGCCCACGGCGGAATTCCTGCTGCAAAGCTACAGCTGGCAGGCGACCTTCGTCATCTTCGCCGTCATCATCCTCGCGGCGATGGCGGCGCTGCCCTTCCTGCGCTCGCCCGCGCCCGCCAGCAAGGCCGAGCTTCAGGAAAGCCTCGGCACGGTTTTCGTCCGCGCGCTGAAGGACCCGAGCTATACGATGATCTTCCTCGGCTTCTTTTCCTGCGGCTACCAGCTGGCCTTCATCACCGCCCATTTCCCCGCCTTCGTGACAGAGTTGTGCGGCCCGATCGATCCGGCGGGCATGCTGGCCGGCATGGGGATCGGCACGACATCGGCGCTGGGTGCGGTGTCGATCGCGGTGATCGGCCTGTTCAACATCGTGGGCACGGTGACGGCGGGGTGGCTGGGCAAGCGCTACACCAAGAAATACCTGCTGGCGGGCATCTACACGGGGCGCACCATCGCGGCGGCGGTCTTCATCCTGCTGCCGATCACGCCGGAATCCGTCCTCGTCTTTTCGGCCGTGATGGGGGCGCTGTGGCTGGCGACCGTGCCGCTGACATCGGGCCTTGTCGCGCATCTTTACGGTCTGCGCTACATGGGCACGCTTTACGGCTTCGTTTTCCTGAGCCACCAGATCGGCGGCTTCCTCGGCGTCTGGCTGGGCGGGGCGATGTATGACATCACGGGGGACTACACGCTGGTGTGGTGGATCGGCGTGGGGGTCGGGGCCTTTTCGGCCATCGTCCATCTGCCCGTGCGCGAGCACCGCCCCGCCGCCGCGCACCCCGCCTGAGGGGGGGCGAACCGGCCCGCGCGACGCGGCCCGTCAGAACGGCGCCAGAAGCAGGATCCGCAGATCGTCCTGCGGCGAGAAATCGGTCTTTTCCACGACAAAGGTCGTCGGTCCCGTCTTTTCGATCCCGTCGATGCAAAGCGAGATCACGTTCTCGGCCTTGCCCTTGTCGATGGTCAGGCGGAACTGTCCGATGGGGCCGGCCCAGCTGTTGGCGGTCCGCAGGACATAGTCGATCAGATAGGCCGTGCCATAGCCTTCGGGGCCCAGCCGCGCCGCCATCGCGCGCGAGGTGCCTTCGTCTACGCAGTAGCGCTCGACATAGTCGGCCTGCCAGTCCTCGGGCGGGTGGGACCAGCTGAAGATGCCGCCTGTAGGGCGGTTCTCGTAGCTGTGGCTGACCTCGATGGCCGCACCTGCGGGAAAGGTCTGGGTCCAGTGATAGCGCAGCACCACGGACCAGAGGGGAAAGACCTCGGGCGGGATATCGGCGCCGTCGCCCTCGTAGAAATCGGCGATGCCTTCGGCTGTCAGGCGCGCGCGGTCATCCGCGGGCAGGGCGGACAGCGCGGCGACCACCGCATCGGTATCGAGCGTCAGGGGAATCCCGTATTCCGCCAGCACCGCCGTCACATCGCGCCCGGGCGTGTCATATTGCGCCGACAGCGGGCGCGGCGCGTCCCATGGCGGTTCGATCACGGCGATCCTGTCCAGCTTCGGCGTCACAGCCTGCCCGTCCACCGTGATGGTGAAATCCAGAAGGTTCTCGCGCGTCAGGTCGTCGGGCAGGTTGTAGTCCGATGTCAGCAATCCCTGCAGCGGCAGGGGCGGCAGGGGAAAGATCACCTCGCCCGTCACGTCCGCGCCGGTCAGGTTGCGGAAGGTATAGTCCACCGCGATCCGGTCGACTGAGATGAACAGATCCTCCCGCTCCATCGCCACGGCGTCGGTCCGCGAGAAGGTCAGGCCCGTCGCGGAGATGCCGCCAAAGCCGTCATTCGCAAGCGCGGGGGCAGAGACAAGAACGAGCGACAGGACCGACAGGAACCGCATGGACGCACCCTTTTGACAGACCGCGCCATCAGGCCAGCCCCGGACGATTCCGGCAAGCGCCCTTGCAATGGATCAATACCTTTGCAACCTTGCCCAAAAATGGAGCAGTCATGCGTGTCGGGATCGCAAGCCTTGTGGCAGCCTATGTGCTGAGCCAGTTCTACCGCGCATTTCTTGCCGTCCTTGCCCCCGTGCTAGAGGCCGAGATCGGCGCATCGCCCGACGATCTGGCGCGGGCCTCGGGCCTGTGGTTCCTGATGTTCGCCGTGATGCAGATCCCTGTCGGCATGGCGCTTGACCGGATCGGCCCGCGCATGACGACAGCGGTGCTTCTGGGCGCCGGCGGGGCAGGCGGGGCGGCGGTCTTCGCCTCGGCCAGCGGACCGCTGTCCATCGACATCGCGATGGCGCTGATCGGGATCGGCTGCGCGCCGGTCCTGATGGCGTCCTATTTCATCTTTGCGCGCGTCTATTCCCCCGCCGTCTTCGGCACGCTGGCGGGGATGGTGATCGGCATCGGCAGTCTGGGCAATATCGCGGCCTCGCTGCCCCTCTCGGCCGCGGTCGAGGCCTTCGGCTGGCGGCCCACGCTCTGGACGATGTCCGGCGTGACGCTGGCGGTGGCGCTGCTGATCGCCCTTCTGGCGCGCGATCCCGAACGCGTCGTGACCGAGGAGAAGGGGTCGCTTCTCGATCTGCTGCGGATGCCCGCGCTCTGGCCGATCCTTGCGATGATGCTGGTCAGCTACGCGCCCGCCGTGGGGCTGCGGGGGCTGTGGGTCGGCCCCTACTATGCCGATGTCTTCGGCGCCGATGCCGCAGCGATCGGCGAAATGGCGCTGTGGATGGGCTTTGCGATGGTGCTGGGCAATTTCGCCTATGGCCCGCTGGACCGCCTTCTTGGCACCCGCAAGTGGCTGATCTTCGGGGGCAATGCCTGCGTCCTCGCCGCGCTGGCGGGGCTGTGGGCGATGCCTGCGGCGGGCGGGTGGACGACGCTTCTGCTGCTGATGGCGGTGGGCTTCTTCGGGGCGTCCTTCCCGATGATCGTCGCGCATGGGCGGGCGCTCTTCCCGCCGCATCTGGTGGGACGGGGGGTGACGCTGATGAACCTGTTCAGCCTTGGCGCGGTGGGGGTCGCGCAGGTGGTGACGGGGCGCATCCATGCCGCCACCCCCGCCACCGATCCCGCGGCACCCTATGCCGCGCTTTTCGCCTTCTTCGCCGTGACGGTGGCCATCGGGCTGGTGCTGTATCTCTTCTCGCGCGACCGGACGGACTAGAAACATCCGCGTCCGAAGATTTTCGCCCCCGCCGCAGGCGCGGCCCGAGGAATCCGCTTTTCTGCGATGCCGCGTTGCGCTAACAGCGCCCCGTCTTTCAAGAGCGGAGACGGGTCAAAGGAGAACCCCCGATGGGCTACAAAGTCGTTGTCGTCGGTGCCACGGGCAACGTGGGCAAAGAGATGCTGAACATCCTCGCCGAGCGCGAGTTTCCGGTGGACGAGATCGCGGCGCTTGCGTCGCGCAAATCGCTGGGAACCGAGGTGAGCTTCGGCGACCGAACTTTGAAGACCCAGGACCTCGACACCTTCGACTTCACGGGCTGGGACATCGCGCTTTTCGCCATCGGGTCGGACGCGACCAAGGTCTACGCGCCCAAGGCGGCAGCGTCGGGCTGCGTGGTGATCGACAACTCGTCGCTCTACCGCTACGACCCCGACATCCCGCTGATCGTGCCGGAAGTGAACGCCGACGATGTGGTGCGCTACAAGAACAAGAACATCATCGCCAACCCCAACTGCTCCACCGCGCAGATGGTCGTGGCGCTGAAGCCCCTGCATGACCGCGCCCGCATCAAGCGCGTGGTCGTCGCCACCTACCAGTCGGTGTCGGGCACCGGCAAAGAGGCCATGGACGAGCTGTGGAACCAGACCAAAGGCATGTATGTCCCCGGTCAGGAAGTGGCACCCAAGGTCTATCCCAAGCAGATCGCCTTCAACGTGATCCCCCATATCGACGTCTTCCTCGACTCCGGCGAGACGAAGGAAGAATGGAAGATGGTGGCCGAGACGAAGAAGATCCTCGACCCGTCGATCAAGGTCACCGCGACCTGCGTGCGCGTGCCGGTGTTCGTCGGCCATTCGGAAGCCATCAACATCGAGTTCGAGGATTTCCTCGACTGGGAGGAAGCGACCGACATCCTGCGCGAGGCGCCGGGCGTGCTGGTCGTGGATAAGCGCGAGGCGGGTGGCTACATCACCCCCATCGAATGCGTGGGCGAATATGCCACCTATGTCAGCCGCATCCGTCAGGATTCGACCATCGAGAACGGCCTGAACCTGTGGTGCGTGTCCGACAACCTTCGCAAGGGTGCCGCGCTGAACGCGGTGCAGATCGCCGAAGTGCTGGGAAGCCGCTGCCTGAAGAAGGGCTGATCCCGCCCGCATGGATCGACCAAAGGCCCCGCGCGCCCTGCGCGGGGCCTTTTGCGTTCCGGGGTCGCGGCGGGTCCGCGCCCGCCGTCATCCGCAAAGCGCCATCAATCCGGCCCGATGGTCCCGATCCGGCCTTGGCATGGCCCCATTCGCACCGCCCTGCGTCTGGCTTCCTTGGCGCTTCGGATGTGTCCGGCACCGCCGCAAGGTTGGCCCCCCGTCTTCCGCGAGTCACGAAAAGGCCCAACTCGGGTTAAGCGCGGCCCCCGCCTGCCGTTCAGCCAAGAGAAGACTGATCCGGGGGAAGGACGATGCTGAAGGTTCTGGGAGAGTGGTTGCAGCCGAAGCCCGCAGAGGCACCCGAAAAGCCCCCCGTGCTGGCACGGGGCGAGATCGAGCACCTGTTCCGCGACGATCTGGTGGCCCATTCGGTCACGCTCAAGCCGCGCGAACCGGCGCGGAGGGTGGCAAAGGCCAAGAACGCCGGCTGATGCGCGGCGGCG
>JBEEOG010000275.1:0-4037 GCA_041191745.1 Pseudomonadota bacterium
GAACGCGACCCGCGCCGCGCCCGCCGCGGCGGCAAGGGTCAGCGGCGCGGCCTGCCCCGCCGCAAGCGCCGCCGGATCGGCCAGATCGACCCGCGCCGTGACCGCCTGCCCCGCCAGCCGCGCCGCCAGATCTAGCGTCAGCGGACCGCCCGCATCGGGAAAGCGGGCCCCGGCCTGCACGTCTTCCAGCAGAACCTCGCGCCCTGTGGCATGGTCGCGCCAGCGGATGCGCCCGTCGCGGATCGTGCCTGCGGCCAGCGTGACGGGCCGCGCCTGCCCCGCCGCGCCCGTACCGGCCCCGCCGCCCTCGGGCGCGAAGACCCAGTTGCCCACCCCGTCCTCGGCCCGTTCCAGCAGGATGTCGGGGCGCGTCAGTTCCAGCCGCGTGATCCGCAGGCTGCCGCCCAGAAGCTCGGCCAGATCGACGCCGATCGCCATGCCCTCGGCGCTGAGCATCGGCCCCGCATCGGACCAGCCGGCGTTGGACAGCGTGACCGGCCCCGTCTCGACGCCGAGGACGGGCCAGACCGACGGGGTGACCCCGCCTTCGACCTGCAGCGTCCGCCCCGTCAGGCGGGTGAATTCGGCCGCGGCAAGGGCCACGATCCGGTCCGACGGGATCAGGGCCAGCGTCGTGACGGACAGGACCGCAAGGACCGCCACCGCCGACAACAGACGCAGCATCCAGCGCATTCCGGCCCCCCTTCCGCCCATGGACGAAGGGAAGCCTAACCCCGCCATCCCCCTTGCCGCAAGCGGCGGGCGCGGGGTTCAGTTCACCGTCACGGGGCGCGAGCGGAAGCGCGCGACGGTTTCCCGCTCGGCCCGCTTGCAGACCATCGGCGGCAGGTCGCGGTCCAGCAGCGCGAGGTCTTCCAGAACCATCTCGCCCATGCGCCGGAAGGCCACGTCGAGCGCGCCCGCCCGATGCGCCGACAGAAGGAAGCCCGGAAGCGTTCGGACGGGATGGTCCGCGGCAAGCGGCTCTTCGGGAAAGACATCCGACGCAGCAAGGATATGGCCCGACCGCACCGCCTCCATCAGCGCGCCGAAATCCACCACATCCGCCCGCGACAGAAGGATGAAGGCCGCGCCCCGCCGCATGGAGGCGAAGGCCCCTGCGCCAAGGAAGCCGCGGTTTTCCGATGTCACGGCGGCGGTGCAGAAGACGACGTCGGACTGCGACAGGACGCGGGCCAGATCGGCGGGCTCTCCCGCGTCGCGCAGGCGCGAGGGGGGCAGCCACGGATCATGGATCCGCAGGCGCGGGGAAAACCCCGCCAGCACGCGGGCCAGCGCGCGGCCCAGTTCGCCGAAACCGATGATCCCGACCTCTGCCCCCGTCAGCAGGCGGGCGGTGGCGTTGCCCGCGCCCCCCCAAGCCTCGCGCCCCTGACGAAAGGCCGCATCGGCCCCGTGGATGTCGCGCAAAAGCGACAGCGCGAAGCCCAGCCCGATCTCGGCCACGGGCTGGGCAAAGACCGCGCCCGTGGTGACGACATGGATGCCGCGCGCGAAGACGCGGTCATAGGGCATGTTGTTGAGCAGGTTCGATTCCACGTTGAAGATGCAGCGCAGCGACGACAGCCGCGCCAGCGTGCCCTCGTCCAGCGGCGGCTGGCCGATGATGTAGCGCGCCTGGCCCAGCACCTCGTCGGGCAGCGCGGGCAGGTCTTCGTCCGTCGTCTCGACGATCCGGTAGCGGGCGTGCAGCTCGGCCAGACGGTCGGGGGCAAAGATCAGCGGCAGCGTGCGCGGCAGGGGACAGGACAGGATCAGCGGGCGGGTATCGGTGGTCATCGGCTCCTCCTTGGCCGAGGCAGGCTAGGCCGCGCCGACGCGCGCGGCAAGCCCGCGGGACAGGACCGCCCCCGCGCGGGCGCGGGCCGTTTTGTCTGGAACGGGCCCCTGCCTTGCGCTAAGCGCGCATCATGGCGGATTGGGCGGACATGGCGGGGCAAGGCAGGGCGGACAGGGGCGGGATCGTCCTTCGGGGCGCGTCGCTGGCCGTGGGCGGCAGGACGCTGCTTTCGGGCATCGACCTGACGCTGACTGACGCACGGATCGGCATCGTCGGACGCAACGGTTCGGGCAAGACGAGCCTTCTGCGCCTGATCGCGGGGCTGGTCGCGCCGAGTGCGGGCACCGTGCGGGTGGACGGGGCAGACCCCGCCGACCGCAAGGCGATGCTGGGGCGGGTGGGGATCCTGTTCCAGAACCCCGACCACCAGATCCTTTTCCCGACCGTGGCCGAGGAATTGTCCTTCGGCCTGCGCCAGATGGGCCTGACAGGGGCCGAGGCCACCGCGCGCGTCGCCGACGCCCTTGCCGCCGAGGGGCGCGCGCATTGGGCAGATGCCCCGACCGCGACTCTGAGCCAGGGGCAGAAGCAATGGCTCTGCCTGATGGCGGTCCTGCTGATGGAACCGGCGACGATCCTGCTGGACGAGCCCTTCGCGGGGCTCGACCTGCCGATGCAGGCGCGGCTGGCGCGGCGGCTGGCGGCGCTGCCACAGCGCATCGTCACGGTCAGCCACGATCCCGCCGCCCTGCGCGGGGCGGGGCGCGTGATCTGGATCGACGGCGGGCGCATCGCGGCCGATGGCGCGCCCGACCGCGTGCTGCCGGAATTCGAGGCCGCGATGGCGCGGCTGGGGGCGGATGATGCTGACGCTGACCTCGCCCGTTGAGACATGGATGCACCGCCCGAAGGCGGGGGTGAAGCTGGCCCTCCTCTGCGGCGTCACGCTTGTGCTTTTCCGGCTGGACGGCGCGGCCGCGCAGGGGCTGGCGCTGGGGCTTGTCGCGCTGCTGGCGGCGACGGGGGGTGGGCGCTTCCTTCTGGGCTGGCTGCGGCTTCTGCGCGCGCTCTGGCCCTTTGCGCTGGTCATCGCGCTCTGGCATGGCTGGACGGGCGACATCGCGGGCGGGGCCGCGATCCTCTTGCGTCTGGTGGCGGCGGTCGGGGCGGCGAACCTTGTCACCATGACGACGCGGCTTTCCGACATGATCGCCGTGATGGAGCGGCTGGCCCGCCCGCTTGCGCCCCTGCTGCCGCCGCGCCGCCTTGCGCTGGCCATCGCGCTGGTGATCCGCTTCATCCCCGTCCTGTCCGAGCGTGTGGCGGTGATCCGCGACGCCTGGGCCGCGCGGTCGCCCCGCAGGGCAGGCTGGCGCATCCTCCTTCCCGCCACGCTCGCCGCGCTGGACGAGGCCGATCACGTGGCCGAGGCCTTGCGGGCAAGGGGCGGGGCGGGCTAAGGACCCTTGTGGCGCCAAGACCGGAGAGATGCCCATGGAACGCAGCCTGACCCACATCGCCCTCTTTGCCGCGCTGATCGCGGTCCTTGGCCTCGTTCCCCAGATCATGCTGGCGACGGGCGTGCCGATCACGGCGCAAAGCCTTGGCATCATGCTCTGCGGAACGGTGCTGGGGGCAAAGCGCGGGGCGCTGGCGGTGCTGCTGTTCCTGCTCTTGGTGGCGGTGGGCCTGCCGCTGCTGTCGGGCGGGCGGGGGGGCTTGGGGGTTTTCGCCTCGCCCACCGTGGGGTTCCTGATCGGGTTCCCCGTCGCGGCCTTCGTCGCGGGTCTGGTGGTCGAGAAGTCGCGCGCCCCCGTGGGGCTGGCGGCGGGGATCGGCGCGGCGCTGGGCGGGATCGTGGTGCTCTACGCCTTCGGCATCCCCGGCATGGCACTGATGCTCGACAAGTCGCTGGCCGAGGCGGCGCTGCTGATCACCCCCTACCTGCCGGGCGATGCGATCAAGGTCGTGCTGGCCGCGCTGGTGACGCAAGGCATCGCGCGGATGCGCCCCGGCGTCCTGCTGTCGCGCGGCTGACCGCCGTCCCTGCGGCATCGCGTCCCGCCGCGCGGACGGGGGACCGTGACGCTCCCCATGTCGTCGGTCGGGGCTAGGCACCAGCCGCGCGACGCCCCCTCTCCCCGTGGGGGAGAGGGAAGTGGGGGGGGCGACCACCCGAAGCCTTATCGCTCACGATCCCACCGACCGGCCCCGCGCCGAGATCGGAAGAGCGTCG
>JBEEOG010000276.1:0-2919 GCA_041191745.1 Pseudomonadota bacterium
CGGGGGGCGGGGCGGGGGCGGCCGTCAGCACGGGGCTGTCGAGGTCGATGTCCGACAGGTCTTCGGGCGCGGGGGCAAAGGCGAGGGTCGTCTGCATGGCGGTCCTCCTGTGAGACGGCAGGTGGGAAGCGGGGGCGGGACGTGCAAGGATGCGCACCGCCGGCAACGGGAATGTGAAGGAATGCGGGCGTGAAGGATACGACAGGGGCAGGGCAGGGCGGTGCCGTGATCGAGGCGAGGGGGCTGGAGCTGACGTTCCAGACCGCCGACGGCCCTGTCCATGCGCTCAAGGATGTGAACCTGACCATCGACAAGGGCGATTTCGTCAGCTTCATCGGCCCGTCGGGCTGCGGCAAGACGACCTTCCTGCGCTGCATCGCGGCGCTCGAACATCCCACCGGCGGCACGCTGACGGTGAACGGCATGACCCCCGACGCCGCCCGCCGCGCCCGCGCCTACGGTTATGTGTTTCAGGCGGCGGGGCTTTACCCCTGGCGCACCATCGCGGGCAATATCCGCCTGCCGCTGGAGATCATGGGCTTCGACCGCGCCGAACAGGACCGGCGGGTGGAGCGGGTGCTCGACCTCGTGGAACTGTCGGGTTTCGGCAAGAAATTCCCGTGGCAGCTGTCGGGGGGCATGCAGCAGCGCGCCTCCATCGCCCGCGCGCTGGCCTTCGATGCCGACATCCTGCTGATGGACGAACCCTTCGGCGCGCTGGACGAGATCGTGCGCGACCGTCTGAACGAAGAGCTTCTGAAACTCTGGGCTGCGACGGGCAAGACCATCGGCTTCGTCACCCATTCGATCCCCGAGGCGGTCTACCTGTCCACCAAGATCGTCGTCATGTCGCCGCGCCCGGGCCGGATCACCGATGTGATCGACAGCCCCCTGCCGCGCGAGCGGCCGCTGGACATCCGCGATAGCCGCGAATTCATCGAGATCGCCCATCGCGTGCGCGAGGGGCTGCGGGCGGGGCATGGCGATGACCTGTGAGGGCGGATGGATGTCAGGCGTTGCAGGGGGGCCGTCTGCCCCCCGCCGCCCGTTCCGGGCGGCCCCCCCCGAGGATATTTGCACGAAGGGGAAGGGGGCATGAGCGGGACGGGGCTTCTGTGGCTGTCGGGCGCGGTCGCGGCCTTCATCGCGGCCAATACCGTGCTGCGCGGCTATGCCGCCAGCGGGGCGGGGCTGACGCTGGCGGGGGCGCTGGGCCTGTTTCTTGTCGGCAATCTGATGATGGTGCGCGTGATGCGCGAGGGCGGGCTGGCGGTGGGCGTGGCGATCTCGTCCGTCGTGCAGCTCGTGGCGCTGACGCTGGTCGCCATGGCGCTGTTCGGGGAACGTCCCGGAAACATCCAGCTTCTGGGCGTGGCGCTGGGGGTCGTGTCGGTGGCGCTGATCCTCTGGCCGCAGGGGGGCGCGCGATGAACCGCGTGGTCCCCGTCCTGACCGTGATCGGCCTGATCGTCGTGATCTGGTATGCCGCGACCGTCTGGCTGAATTCGACCTGGGTCTATGACCAGGCCGCGCGCGAGGGGCGCGACGTCAGCTTCTCGGAACTGGTGCCCGCGACGATGGCGCAGGACCGCCCGCTTCTGCCCGCCGCCCATCAGGTGGCGGCCGAGCTGTGGGAGGGCATCGCGGGGCAGAAGGTCACCTCGAAGCGCAGCCTCGTCTATCATGGCTTCGTCACGCTGCAGGCCACGCTTTACGGCTTCGTCCTCGGCATCGTGATGGGCGTCGGGCTGGCGGTGGCCATCGTCTATTCCCGCGCCATGGACATGAGCGTGATGCCCTGGGCCATCATCAGCCAGACCGTGCCCATCGTGGCGCTGGCGCCGATGATCATCGTGCTGTCCGACAGCATGGGGATCGAGGGCAAGATGCTGCCCAAGGCGGTCATCGCGTCCTACCTGTCCTTCTTCCCCGTCCTTGTCGGCATGGTGAAGGGGCTGCGGAGCCCCGATGCGATGCAGCTTGACCAGATGCGGACATGGAACGCGAGTGCCGCGCAGGATTTCTGGAAGCTCCGGCTTCCGGCCTCGCTGCCCTATTTCTTCGCCTCGCTCAAGGTCGCCATCGCCGCCGCGCTGGTGGGGGCGATCGTGGGCGAGCTGCCTTCGGGCGCGACCGAGGGGCTTGGGGCGCGGATGCTGATCGGGTCGCAATTCGGAGAGCCGATGATCATGTGGGCCGCCCTTTTCGCGGCGGCGATCCTCGCGGGGCTTCTGATCCTTGTCGTGGGCGCGGTGGAACGCGCGGCACGGCGCCGGCTGGGGGGTGTGGCATGACGCTGGTCGCTGCATCGCTGGCCTTCTGGCTGGCCGCATGGGCGCTGAACGTGCGGCTGGCCAATTCGGGCTTTGCCCGCACGCGGGCGGGGCGGCTGGCCGTGCCGCTTCTGTTCGGCGCGACCGTGCTCGTGGTGTGGGAGGGGATGGTGCGCGGGCTCGAGGTGTCGCCCGTGATCCTGCCGCCCCCGGGCATGATCGCCGCCCGCATCGCCGAGAGCCTGCCGATCCTGTGGGCCGATTTCGTGCAGACCTTCGTCAAGGGGGCGCTGGCGGGCTATGTGCTGGGCTGCGGGGCGGCCTTCGTCACGGGCATCCTGATCGACCGCTCGCCCTTCCTGCAGCGGGGCCTTCTGCCCGTGGGCAATTTCGTCGCGGCCCTGCCCATCGTGGGGATCGCGCCGATCCTTGTCATGTGGTTCGGCTTCGACTGGCAGTCCAAGGCGGCGGTCGTCGTGGTGATGGTCTTCTTCCCCGTTCTGGTGAACATGGTGGCGGGGTTGCAGGCATCCGACCGGATGCAGCGCGACCTGATGGCGACATGGGGGGCGGGCTACTGGCAGACGCTTGTGAAGCTGCGCCTGCCCGCGGCGATGCCTTTCCTCTTCAACGGGTTGAAGATCGC
>JBEEOG010000277.1:0-5989 GCA_041191745.1 Pseudomonadota bacterium
CCGCCCGGCTGCGTCCAGCCGCGCCCGATGACACGGCCGTCCTTCACCAGCACGCAGCCCACTGCCGGATTGGGCCATGTGCGGCCAAGCCCCCGCGCGGCCAGCGCGAGGGCGTGGGACATATGGGCCTGATCGTCGGTCACTCGTCGGGCGACGCGCCGGGGCGCAGTTCGCTCACGAACTTGTCGAAGTCATCCGCCGCCTGGAAGTTCTTGTAGACCGAGGCGAAGCGCACATAGGCCACCGTGTCGATCCGGGCGAGGCTTTCCATCACGATCTCGCCGATCACCTTGGACTGGATATCCGTCTCGCCCAGGCTTTCCAGCCGCCGGACGATGCCGGAAATCATCTGGTCGATCCGTTCGGGATCGATGGGCCGCTTCTGCATGGCGATGCGGATGGAGCGTTCCAGCTTCGTGCGGTCGAAATCCTCGCGCTTGCCGCTGGACTTGATGACCACGAGGTCGCGCAGCTGCACCCGTTCATAGGTGGTGAAGCGCCCGCCGCAGGCGGGGCAGAAGCGCCGCCGCCGGATGGCGACGTGATCTTCCGCAGGACGCGAGTCCTTCACTTGCGTGTCGATATTGCCGCAGAACGGGCAGCGCATGGGCCACCTCCCCTTCGCTGTTCTTGGTTTACGCCTGTCTCTCTGCCGATCCCGGGGGTTGGCCCCCGTGGTTATCCACAGACTATAGGGGCAGGCGCGACAATTGGGCCAGAGCCTTTATCAAGACGCGAGATGTTGGGGGGCGGGGTGTGGCGGGCGGGACTCAGCCGCGCGCCGTGGCGGGCGACTGCCGCGGCGGCCGGTTCGCGCGGCAGGCGATCCCTTGCGGGGTCAGTAATGCGTGTACTTCCGGCGCTCGCCCATGCGGATGATGTCGTCGAGCCTGAAGTCCGGCGGGACTTCGGCCCCCTTGATCACCTTGACGTGCCAGTTGCAGACCTCGACCGACTTGATGGCCGAGTAACTGCCCGCGGCAAGGACCAGTTCGAGCGCGAGGTTCGACAGCGCGGGCTGGTCGCTGAACTGGTCATCGACGTGGCGGTCCTCGTAATGGGCCCAGTTCCAGTCCTCGATGATGTAGGTGCCGCCGACGCGCAGGCGGGGGAAGGCGATCTCGAAGGCCTTTTTCGTGTGTTCGTACATGTGCGAGGCATCGTCGATCACCAGATCGATGGGCCGGTCGAATTCGCGGTCGAGGATCGCATTGACCGCCGCCGCATCGCTTTGCGAGGTGTTGTAATACAGGCGCAGGCGGTCGGGATACTTGCTTGCATGCCCCGCGATGGCGGACGACATGTCGCGCAGGTCGATGCCGACGAACTTTTCCACATTGCTCGCGGCCGCGAAGTAGAGCGGAGAGCCGCCCTCCCACGTTCCGAATTCGAGGATGTTGCGGACCTGCGTGCCGCCGAACATCTCGCGGTAGGCGTCGAGCATGAGCTTGTGCTTCAGAAGGACGATTTCACGTTCGTCCGTCACGCGCTGGTAGTCCGACAGGGTCATGTTGAAGGTCAGACCATCGACCTTGAAGACGCCCTCTTGCGTGAAATTGAGCTTCTTGAACTCGAGCGTCTGTTTTCCGAAACCGAACATATTGGTCAAACACCCACTGATCCAACACACCCCCGACTGGCTAGGGCCGATCGGGGGTTTTGGCAATGCCAAACTGCATGGCCGGCGGCTGCCGGTCGCCACGGGTGGCCCGAGGGCACCCCCCTATGGCGCCCGCATGGCCCCCCGCATGGCCCGCGCGTCGATGCACGGGCCCCGCAGGACGGATGTCACTGGTCGAGGAAGCTGCGCAGCTTGCGCGACCGGCTGGGATGCTTGAGCTTCCGCAGCGCCTTGGCCTCGATCTGGCGGATGCGTTCGCGGGTTACGCTAAACTGCTGGCCCACTTCCTCCAGCGTGTGGTCGGTGTTCATGCCGATGCCGAAACGCATCCGCAGGACGCGCTCCTCGCGCGGGGTGAGCGACGCCAGAACCCGCGTCGTCGTTTCCTTCAGGTTTTCCTGAATGGCGCTGTCGAGCGGCAGGATCGCGTTCTTGTCCTCGATGAAATCGCCAAGCTGGCTGTCCTCTTCGTCCCCGATCGGGGTTTCGAGCGAGATCGGCTCCTTGGCGATCTTCATCACCTTGCGGACCTTTTCCAGCGGCATCTGCAGCTTTTCGGCCAGTTCTTCCGGCGTCGGTTCGCGGCCGATCTCGTGCAGCATCTGCCGGCCGGTGCGCACGAGTTTGTTGATCGTTTCGATCATGTGGACCGGAATACGGATCGTGCGCGCCTGATCGGCGATCGAGCGCGTGATCGCCTGCCGGATCCACCATGTGGCATAGGTGGAGAACTTGTAGCCGCGGCGGTATTCGAACTTGTCCACGGCCTTCATCAGGCCGATATTGCCTTCCTGAATGAGATCAAGGAATTGCAGGCCGCGGTTGGTGTATTTCTTGGCAATCGAAATCACCAGACGCAGGTTCGCCTCGACCATTTCCTTCTTGGCCTGACGGGCTTCCTTCTCGCCCTTCTGGACCTGATTGACGATGCGGCGGAATTCCGAGATGTCGACGCCCACATACTGGCCGACGGCGGCCATCTCGGCGCGCAGTTCCTCGACCTTGTCGCGCGATTTCTCCATCAGGGTCTGCCAGCCGCGCCCGCCCTTGGCGGCCATGCGCGCGACCCATGTCGGGTCAAGCTCGTAGCCCTGATATTCTGCGATGAATTCCTGACGGTTGATGCGCGCGGCATCGGCCAGCTTCACCATGCCGGAATTGATCGTCATGATCTTGCGGTTGATGCCGTAAAGCTGGTCGATCAGCGCCTCGATCCGGTTGTTGTGCAGGTGCAACTCGTTCACCAGCACGACCATCTCGGAACGCAGCTTCTGATAGGCCGCCTCGTCCGCCGCCGAGAAGCGCGAGCTTTCCGACAGCGTGGCATGCATCCGCGCGTCCTGCATCTCGGCCAGCCGACCGTAATCGCGGGCGATGATTTCCAGCGTTTCCAGAACCTTGGGCTTCAGCGCGTTTTCCATCGCCGCAAGCGACATGTTCGACGCCTCGTCATCCTCGTCGTCTTCCTCGGCGCGCAGGATGGGGTTGCCGTCGGCATCGAGTTCGGGTTCCGCCGAGGTGGGGCGGCGGGGGGCGGAGGCATCGATCTCCACCCCTTCCAGATCGGGGCCCTCCATGTCGTCATCGCCGTCGAGCGAGCGGCCGAAGGTCGCCTCGAGGTCGATGACATCGCGCAGAAGGATGTCCTCGTTCAGCAGTTCGTCGCGCCAGATGGTGATGGCCTGGAAGGTCAGCGGGCTTTCGCACAGCCCCGCGATCATCGTGTTGCGGCCGGCCTCGATCCGCTTGGCGATGGCGATCTCGCCCTCGCGCGACAGCAGTTCGACCGACCCCATCTCGCGCAGGTACATCCGCACCGGATCGTCGGTGCGGTCCAGCGTCTCGGCCTGCGCGCCGACCACCGCGATCTCGCGCGAGCCGGAGGCGGCTTCGACGAGTTCGCCGGCAGGTTCGCCCTCTTCGGCCTCGTCATCCTCGATCACGTTGATGCCCATTTCCGAGAGCATCGACATCACGTCCTCGATCTGCTCGGACGAGGCCTGATCGGGCGGTAGGACGGCGTTCAGCGCCTCGATCGTGATGTAGCCCCGCTCGCGCGCGTCGGCGATCATCTTCTTGACCGCGGCCTGGCTCATGTCCAGCGAGACATCGGCCTCCTGATCTTCGGGCTTGGCGTCGTCGGTATCCTTGAGTGCCATGTCTGCTCCTCGGGCGCGGGGCTTGGGCGAATCGAATCCAGTCGATCCGAATCAATAACGCGAATCACGGGCGGGGGAAGGACCGTACGGTGATTCTTTTGTTCCTCAGTCGTGGCGGCGTCCCTTTTCGAAACGGATGCTGTCAAAGACGCGGCGCGAGTGTTCCAGTTCATCCTTGTCCAGCGCCACACCGTTCGGCGCGATGACGGCTTCGCCCGACTTGGCCTGCGGGCCACGCTGGGCTTCGAACCGCGCCTCGTTGGCCTTGGCGATGCGCCAGGTCAGGCCTTCGTCCACGACCCCTTCGATATCCTGCGCGGCCTCCTCGATCTCGCGCCGGCGGCCGCGTTCGGCCTGCAGCAGGAACAGGTCCTGCGCGACGGCGAATTCCGCCTTTTCATGGTCATCCGCGTTCAGGACCGCGGGGGCGTTGCGGACATGGGGTTGCGCCATGATGGCGTCAAGGACCGCCCCCTCGCGGGCGGCGACGATCGCGCGCAACTCCGGCACGTCGCCCTGCGTCAGGATCAGGTCACGCAGGCGCGCATGACCGGGGCCGGTGAATTCGGCGCGTTCCAGCTGCGATTCGAAGCGCCCGATCAGCGCGGGATGGGTCAGGAGCGTGGCAAGGATCACCGCCTCGCGCAGCAATTCCGCGACCGGCTCGCCGGAGGCCAGAAGCGAGGCGCGGGTCGCGGCAAGGGGCGGCATGGGCGGGGGCACGTAGCGCCCGCCCGCGCGCCCTGCCCCGCCCTGCCCGCGCGGCACCAGCGGGCGGAAGGGTTTGGCATCCCGACCGAAGAGTTGCAGGCGCAGCTGACGGATATCCTCGCCGTAATGTTCGCGGATCGACGGGTCGGCGATCTTTCGCAGCGCGGCACGCAGCACCTTGTCGAGCGCGGCCTTGCGTTCGGGGCTGTCGAAGACGCGGCCTTCGGTTTCCCGCCGCCACAGCAGGTTGACCATCGGCTGCGCCTCGTCGAGGCATTTCTGCATCGCCCCCGCGCCCTGCGCCTTGATCAGGTCGTCGGGGTCCATCCCCTGCGGCAGCACCGCAAAGCGCAGGCCCTTGCCGGCTTCGAGCAGCGGCAGGGCAAGGTCGATCACCCGAAGCGCGGCGCGGATGCCCGCCGCATCGCCATCAAGCGCGATGACCGGTTCGTCATGGATGCGCCACAGAAGGCGCAGCTGCTCTTCCGTCACCGCCGTGCCGAGGGGGGCGACGGCGGCGCGGAAGCCCGCCTCGGAAAGCGCGATCACATCCATGTAGCCTTCGGCCACGATCAGCGGCAGGCCCTTGCCCGCCGCTTCCCGCGCGGGGGCATGGTTGAAGAGGTTGCGCCCCTTGTCGAACAGCTCCGTCTCGGGACCGTTGAGGTATTTCGCCCGCGCGTTGGGGTCCATCGCCCGCCCGCCAAGGCTGATCGCCTTTCCCCGCCCGTCGCGGATGGGAAAGATGATCCGGCCGCGGAAGCGGTCGTAAGGCGCGCCTCCGTCATCGGGTTTCGCGCAGAGCCCCGCATCCACGATCAGGTCGGGCGCGATGCCCTTTTGCGTCAGGGCATGGAACAGGCCCTGTCGCAGGTCGGGGGCGAAGCCGATCTCCCACCGCTCCTGCGCGTCGGGGAGCAGGCGGCGCTTGTCCAGATAGGCCCGCGCCTCGGCGGCGGCCGAGGTCTTGAGCTGCAGGCGGAACCACTTCACCGCCTCTTCCATCACCGCCGCAAGCTGGGTGCGCCGGTCGGCACGGACCGCCGCCTGCGGGTCGCGGGCGGGCATCTGCATGCCCCCTTCACGGGCGAGGATTTCGACCGCCTCCATGAAGGAGACGTTGTCGGCTTCCTTGACGAAGGTGACGGCATCGCCCTTCGCATGGCAACCGAAGCAGTAGTAGAAGCCCTTCCGGTCATCGACATGGAAGCTGGCCGATTTTTCCTGATGGAAGGGGCATGGCGCCCACCAGTCGCCCTTGGCCATGTTGGACTTGCGCATGTCCCACGTGACCTTGCGCCCGACGATCTGGCTAAGCGTCACGCGGGTACGGAGTTCGTCGAGGAAGCCGGGCGGAAGCGACATGGTCCCTATATCGGGCGGGCGGCATCAGGAGTCCAGCGGCGCGCGTGGCCGTGGCCACGCGCAAGGCACCGCCCTCGCCTCCGCATCCGCTCCGGCTCAGGGGCGGGGGTTTTGCACCCCCGCACCCCCGCAG
>JBEEOG010000278.1:0-3143 GCA_041191745.1 Pseudomonadota bacterium
CGAGATGATGCCCCGCAGATCGGCTTCCAACGTGGGCTGCCGCGCCGCGCTCGTCTCTTCTGCCGCCGCCGGATCCTCGGGCGGAACGATGGGCTGGTTCACCACGATATCGGGCATCACGCCCAGCGCCTGGATCGACCGTCCCGACGGCGTGTAATACCGCGCCGTGGTCAGACGCATCGCGCCATCCCCCCGCAGCGGCACCACCGTCTGCACCGACCCCTTGCCAAAGCTCTTGGTCCCCACGACGATCGCGCGGCGATGATCCTGCAGCGCGCCCGACACGATCTCGGACGCCGAGGCCGACCCGCCGTTGATCAGCACCACCATGGGCTTGCCGCCCGCCATGTCGCCCGGCGTCGCGTTGAACCGCTCGCCATCCGCCGGATCGCGGCCACGGGTCGACACGATCTCACCCTTCTCGAGGAAGGCATCCGACACGCTGATCGCTTCGGTCAGCAGACCGCCGGGGTTGTTGCGCAGGTCGATGACAAAGCCGTCCACGTTGGACAGACCGCCCAGCTCGTCCACCCGCTTCTTCAGCTCTTCGGTCAGGCCCGGCGTCGTCTGGTCGTTGAAGGTCGTGATCCGCAGCACCACCGTGTTGCCCACCGTGCGGCTCTTGACCGCCGTCACCTTGATCGTGTCGCGGATGATTGACACGTCGAACGGCTCGTCCACACCCTCGCGCGCCACGGTGATGATGATCTCCGATCCCACCGGACCGCGCATCAGGTCCACCGCATCGTCCAGCGTCAGCCCCATCACGCTTTCGCCGTTCACATGGGTGATGAAATCCCCCGCCTTGATCCCGGCCTTGTCCGCAGGCGTCCCGTCCATGGGCGACACGACCTTGACGAAGCCCTCTTCCTGCGTGACCTCGATCCCCAGACCGCCGAACTCGCCGCGCGTCTGCACCTGCATGTCGTCGAAATCTTCCGGCGGCATATAGCTCGAATGCGGGTCAAGGCTGGTCAGCATCCCGTTGATCGCCGCCTCGATCAGCTTCTGGCTGTCCACCTCCTCGACATATTGCGCACGGATGCGCTCGAAGATGTCCCCGAACAGGTCAAGCTGCTGATAGACGTTCTCCGTCCGCTCGGCCTCCTGCGCGATCAGCGGCCCGGCCACCTGCGTCGTCAGCAGCACCCCCGCAACCGTGCCGCCCAGCGCGGCCATCACGAACTTCTTCATCTCGCCTCAACCCTTTCCATCGGCGAACCACGGTTCCGGGTCCACCGGCTCGGCACCTTGCCGCAATTCCAAATAAAGCGTTTCCGACTCGCGCGCGCCACCACCTTCTTCCGACACGGCAAGGACATCCGCAAGCGCCGGCTCATCCCCGCCCATCAGGCCCAGCGGCGCGCCCTGCGCCACCACCTCGCCCACTTCGCCGAAAACTGTGCCCAACCCCGCAAGGATCAGAAGATAGCCTCCCCCCGGCTCCAGGATCATCACATTTCCGTAGTCCAGCAAGGGCCCCCGGTAACGGATCGTCGCAGGCCATGGCGCGGTGACCAGCGCGCGGGCCCGCGTGGCGATGGTCAGGCCGGGCCGCCGCACGCCCGCGGCATCCGCCTCGCCCGGCCGCAGCAGCACCGATCCCAGCACCGGCCAGGGCAGACGCCCCTCGGCCGACGCGAAATCCTCCATGTCGGCCGCATCCGGCGCCAGCCCCGCCGCAAAGGCCTCCAGCGTATCCGCGCTCTCCAGCAGACCGCGCAGAACCTCCGGGTCCTCGGTGAACCGCTTGGGCAGCTCGGTCCGCTCGCTGATCGCCTGGCTCAGGGCCGTCCGCGCCGTCTGCGCCGCTTCCAGACCCCGCGCCAGCGTCTGCCCCGCAGCCACCTGCAAGGCGCGCAGGTCGCGCAACTCCTCCAACTCTCCGCGCAGCCGCGCCGCCTCGGCCTGCAGGGCGGGCGTCACATCGGCCAGCATCATCCCCGACCGCACCGTCCCCAAAGGCCCCGACGGATGCAGCAGCAACAGCGGCCCAGGCTCCGCCTCCATCCGCGACAGCACGCCCAGCAATTGCGAAATCCGCTCCCGCTGCGTCTCGAACCGCAGGTTCAGCGCCGTCTCGCGCAGCGAGGCCTGCCGCAGCGCCTCGCGCAGAGCGGCCAGCCCGTCCTCATAGGCCCGGATCGTCGCCGTCAGCGCCGCCACCCGGTCCTTCGCGCCCTCGGCCTGCTCCAGACCCGCCACCGCCGCCTGCAAATCGGCCGAGGCCTGCGCCGCCTGCTCGGCCACGCCCTGCGCCGCCACGGGGGCCGCGCCCAGCAAAGCGAACAGCAGGGCGGCCCGCAGCCTCATGCGATCAGGCTCGTCCCGGTCATTTCCGCCGGCTGCGGCAGACCCATCAGTTGCAGCACCGTCGGCGCCAGATCGGCCAGCCGCCCCGACCGCAACCGTGCCCCCGCCGGCCCGCCGACCAGCACGACCGGCACGGGATTGGTCGTATGGGCCGTATGCGGCCCGCCCGTCACCGGATCGATCATCACCTCGCAATTGCCGTGATCCGCCGTCACGATCATCGCGCCGCCCCGCGCCTCCAGCGCCGCCAGCGCGTCCCCCAGACAGGCATCCACCGCCTCGCAGGCCCGGATGGCCGCGCCCAGATCGCCCGTGTGGCCCACCATGTCCGGGTTGGCGAAATTGACCACGATCAGGTCATAGCCATGCCGGATCGCCTCCACCAGCTTCGCGCCGACCTCCGGCGCGCTCATCTCTGGCTGCAGGTCATAGGTGGCGACCTTGGGCGATTTCGGCATGAACCGATCCTCGCCCGCAAACGGCTCCTCCCGCCCACCGTTCAGGAAGAAGGTCACGTGCGGATACTTCTCCGTCTCCGCCAGCCTGAACTGCGTCCGCCCCTGCTTGGCCACCCATTCGCCCAAGGTGTTCACGATGGACCGCTTCGGAAAGGCCGTCGCCATATAGGCGTTGTGCGCGTCCGAATACTCCACCATCCCCAGCAGCGCCGACCACGCCGGCCGCACCCCCACATCAAAGGCATCAAAGCCCGGCTGACCGATGGCCGCCAGAATCTCGCGCGCGCGATCCGCCCGGAAGTTCAGGCAGAACAGCCCGTCCCCGTCCCGCGCGCCCGGATAGCCCGTCACGACCGTCGGCGCCAGAAACTC
>JBEEOG010000279.1:0-5788 GCA_041191745.1 Pseudomonadota bacterium
GCCATCGCTAAACGGGTCGGCGGAGACGTGGCCGAGTGGTCGAAGGCACACCCCTGCTAAGGGTGCAGACGGGAAACCGTCTCGAGGGTTCGAATCCCTTCGTCTCCGCCACCCCCCCCCCTGAAGCGCCACCGCATGTCCGCCCGGCCGCGCCAAGTGCGTCCGGAACAGGGGGGGCGTCGATCCGCTGGTCCGGCCCCGCCGTCCGCCACCGCGGCGCGGGGCGACGCGCCGCGCGGTCAGCCGAAGACCAGTCCGCCATCGACGATAAGGTTCTGCCCCGTCACTGCCCTTGCCCATGGCGATGCGAAGAAAAGCACGGCATCGGCCAGATCCTCGGGCGTCGTGACGCGCCCCAGCGGGGTCTGGGCGGCGACGATGTCGAAGACGGCCTCGGGCGTTGCGCGGCTGGCATCGGTCGTACGCAGCAGGCCGCCGGAGACCATGTTGACGGTGACCCCCATCGGCCCCAGTTCCTTCGCCGCCGTGCGGGTCAGGGCCAGCAAAGCCCCCTTGGCGGCGGTGTAGTCGTGATAGGGCACGACGGGGTTCTGCAGCAGGTTGGTCCCGATGCTGACCATCCGCCCGAAGCCCTGCGCCTGCCAATGGGGGCGCAGGGCCTGCAGGCAGGTCAACGCGCCGCCCACGGCGGTTTCGGTCTGCGCCGCGATCTCGTTCCAGGTCAGGCGGTCCAGATGCGACCGCGCCTCGCCGTTGAACGAGAAATCCGCCAAGGCATTGTGCACCAGCACATCCGGCGCACCGAAGGTGCGGGTGATGTCGGCCATCATCGCGGCGACCTGCGCGGCGTCGGTCACATCCGCGCCAAAGGCCGCCGCACGGGGGCCGAGCGCGCTTGCCAGCGCCTCTGCCTGCGCCTTGCTGTGGCGGTAGTTGATGGCGACCCGCGCCCCTTCGCGGGCAAAGGCGCGGACGATCGCCACGCCGAGGCCGCGGCCTCCGCCGGTGACGAGGACGGTCATGTCGGAAAGCGGACGGGTCATCGGGTGGATCCTTCGAAAAGTGCGTGGAAATGGTGGGTCGGGCCGTGGCCATGGCCGACGGTCAGGGCATCCGCGGTGGCGATGGCGCGGGCGACATAGGCCTTGGCCCGCGCGGCGGCCTCGGCCAGCGGCATCCCTTGGCCAAGGCGGGTCGCTAGGGCCGAGGACAGGGTGCATCCGGTGCCGTGCGTGCTTTGCGTCGCATGGCGGGGACCGTGCAGCCAGAGCAGGCCCTCTGCCGTGGCCAGAAGATCGGGACAGGCGCCGTCCGGCAAATGCCCGCCTTTCAGAAGCACGGCCTTCGGGCCGAGGTCCAGAAGTGCCTGCGCCTGTTCCTCCATCCCCGCGGCCGACAGGGCTTCGGCCTGACCCAGAAGATCCGCCGCTTCCGGCAGGTTCGGGGTGATGACGCGTGCCATTCCCAGCGCGTCACGCAGGGCCGCGACGGCCTCGGCCCGAAGCAGGCGGTCGCCGCCCTTGGCAACCATGACGGGGTCAAGCACCACGGGCACGTCGAGGCCCTCCAGCGCTGCGAAGACGGTCGCCACCATGTCGGATGTGCCCAGCATGCCGATCTTGACGGCATCGATGCGGATATCGGCGCGCAAGGTGGCGATCTGCTGCGCCACGAAGGCGGGGTCGATCATCTGCACGCCGGTCACGCCACGGGTGTTCTGCGCCGTCAGCGCGGTGATGGCGGCCATGGCATAGCCGCCATTGGCCGAGATTGCCTTGATATCGGCCTGGATGCCGGCACCGCCTGACGGATCGGATCCGGCGATGGACAGGACGTTGGCGATCATGACGCGGTCCATTCCGCCAGAAGGGCTGCGGTCGCCGCCTGCGGGTCGGGCGCGCGCGTGACGGCCGAGACGACGGCCAGACCGGCCGCCCCCGCCGCCCGCAGCGCGCGGGCATCCCCGGGGCCGATGCCGCCGATGGCATAGGTCGGCAGCCGCGCCGCCGCGACGATGGCCGCCAGCCCGTCAAGGCCGATGGGCGTGGCGTGGTCGGGCTTCGTCGCCGTGGCGCGGACCGGCCCCGCGCCGATGTAATCGACCCCGGGCGGAATGCGCCGCGCCTGATCCACGGTTTCGATCGACAGACCCAGCAGCATCCCCTGCGGCAGGCGGCGGCGGACCTCGTCCACATCGCCATCGCTCTGGCCTATGTGCAAACCATGCGCCCCCGTGCGAAGCGCGACCTCGATCCGGTCGTTCACGATCAGCCTTGCCCCGAGTGCCGTGATGCGGGGCAGAAGCTGCGCCACAAGGGCCGCAACCTCGGCATCCGTCGCGCGCTTGTCGCGGATCTGGATCAGCCCCGCCCCGCCGCGTGCCGCCGCAAGCGCCTGTTCGGCGACGGGCAGGGGCGCGTCGGGATCGGTGATGACATAGACGGGCGCGGTCATGCCGGCACCACCCTCGCGCCAAGGCGCAGGTCATCGGGCGTCACCCCATGCAGCGCGTCGAGGAAGGCCGTCTGGAAGCTGCCCGGTCCGGCTGCGCCCCGTGCCGCCCTCTCGCCCGCCAGCCCGTAATAGGCCAGCGCCGCCACGGTCGCGCCAAGCCGCTCCTGCCCGACGAGGAAGGCCGTGATCACCCCGTTCAGCGAACAGCCCAGCGCGGTGACGCAGGGCATCAGGGCATGCCCGTTCGACACGCGATAGGCCGCTGCCCCGTCGGTCACGAAATCGACCGGACCGGATACCGCCACCACCGCCCCCGTCCGGCGGGCAAGGTCGCGCGCCGCAGTCTCGGCCGCGGCGACCGGATCGGCGGCATCCACGCCGCGCCCCTGTCCGCCAAGTCCGGCAAGGGCTAGGATTTCAGAGGCATTTCCGCGGATCACGGTCGGGCGAAGTTGCAGAAGGCGGGCGCAGACCTCTTGCCGGAAGCGGGTCGCCCCGACGCCGACCGGATCGAGCACCCAAGGCCTGCCCGCCGCCTGCAGGGTGCGGGCGGCGGTTTCCATGGCTTCGGCCCATGCAGGGTCCAAGGTCCCGATGTTGACGGTCAGCGCCTGCGCGAGTCCCGCGAATTCGGCCACCTCTTCGCGGGCATGCACCATCGCGGGGGATGCGCCCGCGGCAAGCAGCACGTTGGCCATGATGTTCATGGCGACGTAATTCGTGATGTTGTGCACCAGGGGCGCCGTGGCGCGCATGTGTTGAAGGTGGGTGCCGGTATCCGTCATCTTGTCCTCCCGCCGGCGCGGGGGGACCGGACCGGATGGCCGGTCGGGAAAAGACCGAAGGCACCCGTCGCGGACTCCCTACGCCAGCATGATCTGGTTCAGGTTCAAAGGGTGCTTCTCAGCCCGGATACCCGGACGCCCCTGTCGCGCGACAGAGGTCGGAACTGGTCGGCGAAATGTCAAGAAGCGGCGAAGAAATCCCCGCCCGAGGTCACCTGCCAGATGACACACGAGCCGGCGTCCGGACGTCTGGGTCGAAGGGGCGGGCTGCCCGTGGCGCAGGTGCAGCCCCTGTGCGCGGCTGCGTGCAGACCCTCTCCCTCGTCCGGCTTTACGCAGGGCTTGGGGGAGGGGGTCTGCGAAAAGGGCCAGCCTTCCGTCGGAGCCGACAGGCCCCCCGCGCGCCGTTTGGCCGCTGGCGCGGCCGAGGGCATTCAGGGGTCCTAGTGATGCAGCGGCCCCTCGCCTTCGCCGAGCCCGATCCCCAGCAGTTTCTGGCACTTGGCCACGGCGGCAAGACCCTTGGCCGGCAGGGTGGGGTCCTGCGGTTCTCCCCGTTCAATCAGGGCAAGGACAAGGGACAGGGCGAACAGTTCATCGGCAGCTTTCGTAAGAATGTTTTCGCAATCGGGTGTCATGAAGCCTCCTTCGAATGATTCGAAACATGTGCCATCGGGCGGACAAAAGCTGTCACCCATCGGCTGACTGCCGGACCTTGGAAGGGGTTTTGCAACCCGTGCGGGAATTCCCACCCTGATACTCTCTGCATCCTCGCCCGAACGATCGTGTTGGATTTGCATCTTCGGGCGCTGTTCTTCTGCCGCGCGCGCGAATGGAGAGGACGTGATGGGCGAGTGTGGCACACTCCGGACAGATCCTGTCATGGAGGCCGCATGTCCTTTGCAAAAGCGACGGACCTGTTGAGGTTGGCGGAACTTGCCGCCGCACGTCATATGGGCGTGGGACTGGCCGAGATTGCCGAAGAGTTCGGCTGTGACCACCGCACGGCGCAGCGCATGACGAAGGCGCTGGAAGAATGCTTTCACAATGTTCAGGTCAGGACCGACGATCAACGGCGCAAACGCTGGTCATTGCGCGGCAGCGATGCCCGTCTGATGCTGTCGCAGGGAATCCGTGACAGCGAACTCGTCGCGCTCGAGATGAGCATCCGGCGGGCCGAGCGGGACGATGCCGCAAACGATGTCGCGGCGTTGCGGTCGTTGCGCGACAGGTTGCTTGCGGCAATGCCCCGCCCCCATGCGATCCGGGCGGAAGTGGATGCCGAAGCCGTGCTGGAAGCCTATGGCTTCGCCTCGCGCCCCGGTCCGCGGGTGCGGACGCAGCCCATGGTCCTGTCGATCATCGCCGAGGCCCTGAAGGGCCCTTTCCAGCTGCGCGTCACCTATTCCGCGGGCAGCAGCGCTGGCACGGAAAGGTTGCTGGAGCCTTACGGGCTGCTGATCGGTACGCGTCGTTACCTCGTGGCCAAGGTGGTTGGCGGCAACGGCCGCCTGAAGCATTTCCGGCTCGACCGGATCGTGAACCCCCGTCTCGAGCTGACGCCGTTCCGGCGCGACCCCGACTTCAATCTGGAAACCCATGCCGCCCGCGCATTCGGCAGCTTCCACGCCGAGGATGAATTCGGCGAGGTGATCTGGCGTTTCGCCCCCTCGGCTGCCGGAGTGGCGCGTGAATTCCTGTTCCATCCGACGCAGGTGGTGACCGAAGGTCAGGACGGATCGATCACGGTCCGGTTTCAGGCGTCCGGTCACCTCGAGATGGCATGGCACCTGTACATGTGGGGCGATGCGGTCGAGGTGATCGCCCCCGAGAAACTGCGAAAACTGGTCGAGCAGTCGCGGCGGAAGGATTTTCCCGCCCTGCCGTGACGCGGCCGCGCGGCCGCGATGGACGGGGCGGCAGGGCAGGTATCCTGCAGGTCCGTCCTGTCGGGGTCATTCACGCCCCCTGTGCCTTGACCGGCGCGATGCACGGCCGTGGGGGGTGTCACCCCCGCCCCCTGCCGCCCGTCGCGCCGGCTGCCGGACCCCGCCACGGCTGCGGCGGGTTTCCGGCAGCTCCCGCAGGCTTATCCGCGTTCCTTTGCCGCCAGCGCGGCGGCGCGCATCTGTGACAGGGTCTGGCGCGGGGTCAGGGCTTCGGCCGAGATGTCGAGGTCGAGCACCGCCCCCGTGCGGCTGGCGCGGGCGCGGGCGAAGGCGGCGGGGAAGTCCTCCGTCCGCGCGACGCGTTCGGCGTGAAATCCGTAAGCCCTTGCCAGAGCGACGAAATCGGGGTTTTCCAGCGTCGTGCCCGAGACACGCTCGGGATAGGTGCGCTCCTGATGGGCGCGGATCGTGCCGTAGGTGCCGTTGTTCAGGATCAGCACCACGGGCTGCGCGCCCGCCTGCATCGCGGTGCCCAGTTCCTGACAGGTCATCTGGAAATCCCCGTCCCCCGCGAAGCACAGGACGGTGCGGTCGGGAAAGGCCACCTTGGCGGCGATGGCGGCGGGCAGGCCATAGCCCATCGCGCCGGATTGGGGGGCAAGGAGGCGGGCCTTGGGGCCGTAGCGGTAGAATTTGTTA
>JBEEOG010000280.1:0-47936 GCA_041191745.1 Pseudomonadota bacterium
CATAGGCCTCGCGCGTGCGCTGGCTGTTGTAGCTCGAGACGCCGACATAGAGCGCCCGCCCCGACCGGACGATGTGATCCAGCGCGAGCATGGTTTCTTCCAGCGGCGTGTCGGGGTCGAAGCGGTGGGAATAGAAGATGTCGACATAATCCAGACCCATGCGCTTCAGGCTCTGGTCGCAGGAGGCGATCAGGTATTTCCGGCTTCCCCATTCGCCATAGGGGCCGTCCCACATGTGGTATCCGGCCTTGGAGCTGATGATCAGCTCGTCCCGGTAGCCCGCGAAATCGGTCTTCAGGATCTCGCCGAACGCCTCTTCGGCGCTGCCCGCGGGGGGGCCGTAATTGTTGGCAAGGTCGAAATGCGTGATGCCGAGGTCGAACGCCGTGCGGCACATGTCACGCTTCACCTGATGCGGCGTGTCGTGGCCGAAATTGTGCCACAGGCCAAGGCTGATCGCGGGCAGTTGCAGGCCGGATGCGCCGCAGCGGCGGTAGACCATCTTCGAATAGCGGTCTTCGGCGGGGGTATAGGTCATGGCGTACTCCGTGATGAAGGGCGGCTATGCGCATGGCACCGCCACCCCTTGATGCAGCGGATAGGATCAGAACCGGCGCAGGGGTTCCAGAGGTTTTCGGGCCGACCCGCGGCCTGCACGCGACCTGCGGACGGGCCACCCCTTGCAGTGGGATGCGCCGCCCCCCTAGGTTGACACCGGTAACGGGTGAAAGGTGTGCTGGTCATGGCGGCAGAAGCGTCCCGGCGGGAAAGTCAGGTCGCGGTCTTTCCTGTCCCTCTCCGTGTCGTGCTGGCCAAGCGCCTGTCCGAGATTGCCCTCGGGGCCTATGGTCTTGTCGTGATCGCGGTATTCTTCCCGTGGGGCGGCCCGCCCCCACCCGACAGCATCGACCACATCGTCTGGCCTATTCTTGCAGTGGGCGTCGCGGCACCGGCGGCCTTTGTCTGGTTTCGCTGGAAGCGCATCCCGCGCGGTGCGACAGGCGGTACGCTGCGCATCGGGCCGGACGGGGTCGACTATCGGGTTGGTCCCGATCATGTCCGATTGGACTGGTCGCAGATCGCCAGCGTGTATCCGATCACAAGGCCGCCAAAAGGACGGATCCTTGCGGTCTGGCTGCCCCGTGACGACCCCGACCCCCCGAACGCCAGCCGCCAGACACTCCTCGAGATTGCACATCTGAAAAGCCCTTACCGTCCCGTGGCACGGGAGGATGGCGTGCTGCTTCCGCTGCGGCTGTTCAGCCTGCACAAGGAGACGTCAGGCGAGGTCGTGGACGTTCTGCGGCGCCAGCATGCCATTGCGACAGCGACTGCGCCGACGCCGTGACGTGATGGACGACAGACCGAAAGGACGAAGGACATGACCGATCCGTCAGTGACGGACGGGCAGGCACAGGTGGCCCGCTTTCGTGTCAGCCAGAGGGCCCTTTGGCTGGCCCGATTGCCCGCTCTTGCGATGGCTGCATCCGCGATCTGGCTTGTATTCATCCCTGGACGGATCGAAGGAAATGGCAGCACATCCGCGACCGTGTTGGCCATGTTCTACGGCGGCTGGGTCACCGCTCTGACTGTCGCAATGACCTTGGCATGGGCAGGGTGGCGTCGAATCCCGCCCAAGGCTGCCTCAGGCACGTTGGAGGTCGGTCCGGACGGAGTGGAGTACCGCGTCGGCCTCGATAGATTTCGCATTCCGTAGGACCATATCACCGCAATCCATCCCGTGCGCCAGACGGCAGGAAAGCCGCTGATTGCATTCTGGTTGCCCAAGGACAGGCCAACGGGGCTGACCCGATCGCAGGAATTCGCATTGTATCGCACCCTGCACCGCAGCCCCTACCGTCCGGTCGAACGGCCCGATGGTATGCTGCTGCCCCTGCGGCTATTCGGGACGGCGGGGGCGCGGCAGATCATCGACACCCTGCGCCGACAACTCGACATGAAAGAGGGCGGCTGACCGCCTGCGTCCAACCGGGATTGCAGGCGCGAAGGCCCGGCCAAAACGGAAAGGGCGGCGATGCGCGTGGCACCGCCGCCCCGTTCACATCAATCCGACCGGATCAGACGAACCGGTTCCACAGGTTTTCAAGCCGCTCCTGACGGCCCGACTTCGGCTGCGGTTCGATCTTTTCGGCGGTCACCCGCGCGGCGGCCTCTTCCAGCGACCCTTCCAGCATGGCCTTGGCGGCGGCGCTGTTCCAGCCGGCGTAGCGGTCGGCGCGGGCTTTCTCCAGCGCGCCATCCTCCAGCAGGGCGGCGGCGGATTTCAGCGCGCGGGCGCAGGTGTCCATCCCGCCGACATGGGCAAGGATCAGGTCTTCGGGGTCAAGGGACTGGCGGCGGATCTTGGCGTCGAAATTCGTCCCGCCCGTGCTGTACCCGCCCGCGCGCAGGATTTCATAGAAGGCCAGCGCCTTTTCCGCATGATTGTTCGGGAACTGGTCGGTATCCCAGCCAGACTGGTAATCGTTGCGGTTCATGTCGATGGAGCCGAAGATGCCCAGCGCGGCCGCCGTGGCGATCTCATGCTCGAAGCTGTGCCCTGCAAGGATCGCGTGGCCCTGTTCGATGTTGACCTTGACCTCTTTCTCCAGCCCGAAATCGACGAGGAAGCCGTAAACGGTCGCCACGTCGTAATCGTATTGGTGCTTCGACGGTTCCTGCGGCTTCGGTTCGATCAGGATCGTGCCCTTGAAGCCGATCTTGTGCTTGTATTCGACCACCTGCTGCAGGAAGCGGCCGGCGTGCTGGCGTTCGGCCTTCAGATCGGTGTTCAGAAGGGTTTCATACCCCTCGCGCCCGCCCCACAGGACGTAGTTCGCCCCGCCCAGCTTCAGCGTGGCGTCCATGTTCGCCTTCACCGTCGCAGCGGCATAGGCGTAAACGTCCGGATCGGGGTTCGTCGCGGCACCCGACATCCAGCGGCGGTGCGAGAACAGGTTGGCCGTGCCCCACAGAAGCTGCGTCTTGTGGCTGGCCTGCTTTTCGCCAAGGTAATCGACGATCTCTTCCAGATTGCGCTTGGAGTCCGCAAAGGTCGCGCCTTCGGGGCGCACGTCGGCATCGTGGAAGCAGTAGAAGGGGACGTTCAGGATATCGAACATCTCGAAGGCGACATCGGCCTTCAGCTTGGCCAGCGCCATGCTGTCGCCGAACCAGGGGCGCTCGAAGGTCTGGCCGCCGAAGGGGTCGCCGCCCGGCCATGCGAAGCTGTGCCAATAGGCGGCGGCAAAGCGCAGATGGTCTTCCATCCGCTTGCCCATGACCACCTCGTCCGCGTCGTAATGGCGGAAGGCGAATTCGTTCGTGCTGTCGGGCCCTTCGAACTTGATCTGCGGGATGCCCTTGAAGAAATCGGTCATGTCAGTCCTCGGATGGCGGATTGCGCGGCGCGGTAGCGGGCATGGCCCGCGTCGAAGGCAGCGGTCAGTGCGCGGTCGGGTTCGACCGTGCGGGCGATGGGCGGCTGGGTGCAGACCTCGGCCCCCGCGCCCGTCGCGGCCATCAGGCCAAGGCGCGCGGCCCCGAAGGCCCCGCCGAAATCACCCGCGACGGGCAGATGCACGGGCACGTCCAGCGCGGTGGCGATGGCGCGCAGCCAATAGTCCGACCGCGACCCGCCCCCGACCGCCAGAAGACGGTCGATCCGCGTGCCGGTCGCGGCCAGCGCGTCGCGGCTGTCGCGGATGGCAAAGGTCACGCCTTCGAGCACCGCGCGCGTCGCCGCGGCGCGGTCGGTCGCATGGTCCAGCCCGATGAAGGCCCCGCGGATCGCGGCATCGTTCAGGGGCGTGCGTTCACCGCCCAGATAGGGCAGGAACAGGGTCTTGGCGGGCGCCTTCAGATCGCCCAGGCCACCCGTCAGGCTGGCCGCGCTTTCCCCCACCAGCCCCGCATACCAGTTCAGCGCATCGGCGGCGGCAAGGATCACACCCATCTGGTGCCATGTATTTGGCAGCGAATGGCAGAAGGTATGCACCGCCGTTTCCGGCGCGGGCTGATAGCCGTCATTCGCCGCGAACAGCACGCCCGAGGTGCCGAGGCTGATGAACGCATCCCCCGCCCGCACCACGCCCACGCCGATGCCCGACGCCGCATTGTCGCCGCCGCCACCGGCCACGACCACGCCCTTCGGCAGGCCCCAGCGGCTGGCCAGCGCGTCGCGCAGCCCGCCCGACACGGCCGATCCTTCCACCAGCCGCGGCATCTGCGCCCGCGAAAGCCCCGTGGCGGCAAGGCAATCGTCCGACCAGTCACGCCGCCCCGTATCCAGCCAGCTTGTCCCGGCGGCATCCGACATCTCGGCCACATGTTCGCCGGTCAGCCAGAGGCGCAGGTAATCCTTGGGCAGCAGGACCTTGGCGACCTTTTCCCAGATGCGGGGTTCGTGCCGCTTCACCCAGACGAGTTTCGGCGCGGTGAAGCCGGGAAAGACGATGTTGCCCGTCACGCGGCGGAACAGCGGATCGCCGTCCAGTTCGGCGGCCTCTTCATGGCTGCGGGTGTCGTTCCACAGGATGCAGGGACGCAGCACCTCGTCCTTGGCATCGAGCAGCGTCGCGCCATGCATGTGGCCCGAAAGCCCGATGCCGCGCACCGCGCCCAGCCCATGTGCCGACAGCGCATCCATCACCGTCTCGGCGGCGGCGATCCAGTCGGCGGGGTTCTGCTCGCTCCAGCCCTCGTGCGGGCGCTGGACGGTCAGGGGGGCGCTGGCTTCCGCCAGCACCCGTTGCGCGTCGTCGATCAGCACGCCCTTCAGGCCGGACGTCCCGAGATCGAGGCCGAGATACATCACGCGGCCTTTGCCGGCTTCTTGCCGAGGATGATCATCCCGAGGATGTCCTCGTCGGTGACTTCATCGACATTGACCGTGCCGACAAGCTGGCCGTTCTTCATCACCGACGCGCGGTCGCACAGCTTCATGACGTTGTGGATGTCATGTTCGATCAGGAAGATGCCCAGCCCCTGCGCCTTCAGCTCCTGGATCAGTTCCGACACCATCTGCGTCTCGTGCGGGCCAAGCGCGGCGGTGGGTTCGTCCATGATCAGGATCTTGGCGTTGAAATAGACCGCCCGCGCGATGGCGACCGACTGGCGCTGGCCGCCCGAAAGCGCGCTGACCGGCACGTTGAACTTGCGGAAGTTGGGGTTTAGCCGCGCCATGATCTTGCGCGTCTCGGCCTCCATCTTCGTTTCGTCCACGAAGCCGAAGCTGTTCACGATCTCGCGCCCGAGGAACAGGTTCGACGCCGCATCCAGATTGTCCGCCAGCGCAAGCGTCTGGTAGATCGTCTCGATGTTCTGGGCGCGGGCGTCGCGGGGGTTGTTGATCTCCACCTTCTCGCCGTTGATCAGGATCTCGCCGGAATCGGGGCGGTAGGCGCCCGACAGGCACTTGATCAGGGTCGACTTGCCCGCGCCGTTATGGCCGAGAAGGCCCACGACCTCGCCGGGGTAAAGGTCCACGGTCACATGATCGACCGCCTTGATCCCGCCGAACGAGATCGAGATGTCGCGCATCTCGACCAGGGGGGTTCCGGTTCTGTTTACCATTGCTCTGTCCCCTTATTTGATGCGCTTGCGGTAAACGATGTCGAGCCAGACAGCGACGACGAGGGCGACGCCGATCACGATCCGCTGGTAGGAGCCGTCACCGAAGCCGATCAGCACCATGCCCGTCTGCAGCGAGGTCAGGATCAGCGCGCCGATGATGGCGCCGTAGATCGTGCCCACGCCACCCGCCAGCGAGGTGCCGCCCACGACCGCCGCCGCGATGACGTAAAGCTCGTCAAGGTTGCCCATCGCGTTGGTGGCAGAGTTCTGGCGGGCCGAGCCGATGACGGCGGCGATGCCGGCCAGCGCCCCCATCAGGGTGAAGATCTTCACCGTCATGGCGCGGGTGTTGATGCCCGACAGCGTTGCCGCTTCGGGGTTGCCGCCGATGGCAAAGACATAGCGGCCGAACCGCGTGCGGGTCATCAGGATCGTCATCAGGATCGCCACGACGATCATGATCAGCACCGGATAGGCGTAGCCGTGGCCGAAGGTGGCGCAGACGTCGGTGTAGATCGTGTCGTTGTCCTGCGCGCAGGCGGGCAGGTCCTGACCGATGGTCTGGTAGTATTTCTGGATGTTGCCGCGCGGCCAGATGTAGGAGTTGAACAGCGCCGTCGTGCCAAGGATCGCGGCGATGATGATGCCGCCCACGGTCCATTCCGCCCACATCGGGCGCAGCTGGAAGCCGTGCAGCTTGCGCGACTTGCGCCCGTTGATCATGGCCCAGACGACGAACAGGCTGGCGATACCGCCGAAGATCCAGCTTCCGGTGGGGCCGAGCGCCCCGAAGGAACCGCCGCCGATCAGGGCGAAGGTCTCGTCCAGCGGTGCGATGGTCTTGCCGCCCGCGACAAGGAAGGCCGCCCCGCGCCAGACCAGCAGGCCGCCCAGCGTGACGATGAAGGACGGGATGCCCAGATAGGCGATCATGCCCCCCTGCAGCGCGCCGATCAGCGCGCCCATGGCGACGCCGAACAGGACGGTGATGATCCAGATCGACGGATGGCCCAGACCCAGCGCGGGGGTCAGCCATTCGACCTGCAACAGGCCCATGTACATGCCGACCATGCCCATGATGGAACCCACCGACAGGTCGATGTTGCGGGTGATGATGACCAGCACCATACCCGTCGCCATGATCCCGATATAGGCCGTCTGGACCGACAGGTTCCACAGGTTGCGCGGCGTCAGGAAGCCGTTCGCCTCGGCCTGTGCCGCGCCGAGCAGCATCGACGGGCGGTCGAGCGCGAGGACGGAATAGGCCTCGAAGGCGAACCAGATCAGCAGAAGCGCGCCGATCATGCCCAGCAGGCGCGGATCGATCTCGGTCGCGCGCAGGAAGCGGGTGAAGCCCCCGTCGTTCTGCGCCTGCGACGTCGGTGAATTGGGTGTGTCGGTCATGTCCCGTCCTTGGAGTTGAGGGGGATCGGTCGCGCCATCGATGCGGCGACGGATGCGGCGCAACGCTGCGCGGCGGGCGGGGCCAGAGCCCGGCAGGGATCGTGGGGTAAGGGGGATGCCGGCCCGCGCGGGGCCGGCATCCTTTGGTCAGACCAGATTACTGGCAGGCCGCCACTTCGGGCAGGGCGCCTTCGCAGGCCTGTTCTTTGCTGATGTGGCCGGCTTCGATCGCCAGACCGATCGTGTCCTTGGTGATCGGGGTCGGGTCGAGCAGGATCGCGTTCATTTCAACGCCCTTCTCGCCGCCCGAGAACTTCACCGCACCTTCGATCGAGTCGACCGTCGCGCCACCGGCCAGAGCCGAGGCGATCTCGCCCGCGGCCTTGCCCAGCTGGCGGGCGTCCTTCCAGACCGAAACGGTCTGGGTGCCACGCGCCACGCGGTTGATCGCGGCGAGGTCGCCGTCCTGGCCGCCCAGCGGAACGTTCAGGCCCTGCGCGGCCAGCGCGGCGGCAGCACCGCCGGCCATGCCGTCGTTCTGCGCCAGAACCGCATCCACCGCGTTGTTGTTCGCGGTCAGGATCTGTTCCATGTTCTTCTGGGCGTTCTCGGGCTTCCAGCCGTCCGAGTTCGCTTCGCCGACGATGGTGATGTCGCCAGCGGCAACGGCCGCGCCGATGACTTCTTCCATGCCCTGACGCAGGAAGCCGACGTTCGGGTCACCCGGGTCGCCCTTGATGATCGCGTAGTTGCCCTTCGGCGCCACGGCGAACACCGATTCCGCGATGATGCGGCCGACGCCCACGTTGTCGAAGGTCAGATAGAACGTGCGGTTGTCTTCGATCAGACGGTCGTAGCCGACGACCGGGATGCCTTCGGCGGCGGCTTTCTCGATCGCCGGCCCGATGGCGTCCTTGTCCCAGGCGTTGATGATCAGGGCGTCAACGCCCTGCGCGATCAGCGCGTCGATGTCGGACAGCTGCTTTTCGGCCGAGGACTGCGCGTCCGCCGAGACGTAGGTGTTGCCGGCGGCTTCGATGGCGGCCTTCATCGCGGCTTCGTCGATCTTCCAGCGCTCTTCCTGGAACTGCGCCCAGGACACGCCGATGACCTTGCCTTCCGCGAGCGCTGCCGAGGAAAAGCCGACCGTCGCCAGAACGGCGACGAGGACTGCGTTACGCATTGATATCCTCCCTATGGATGCGGCCAGCGTATGGCCGGTCCGACGGATTCGTCGGTACGTGCGGGAAATTGGCGCGAATAATTTCAGTTGTCAAAATAAAAATGTTTTGGGAAGCTGGCAGCGATGAAGAAACGGGCAGTTCCGTGCCGCACCGCAGCGAAAACCTCGCGGCATTTGCATGCAAACGGGTTCAGACTGCCCATTTTTTGTTAAAGGACCGAAGAAATGCTGCCGCCGCCGCCTGCCGATGGGGCCCATGATGCCCGACGGGGATGCGGACCGCTGATTCCGCCGCTGACCGATACGCTGCGCCCGCTGCGCCAGCAGGTCTTTGAACGGGTCCGCGCGGCAGGGCTGATTCCCCGCGTGCAGGTGGCCAAGGATCTGGGCGTCAGCCCCGCCTCGGTCACCACCATCACGCAGGAACTGATCGAGGCGGGCCTGATCGAGGAGGTCGCCGCCCCGCGCGAGGGCGATCAGGGCCGTGGCCGCCCCGCCGTGGCGCTGGGTGTGCGCGCCAATGCCCATCGCGTGGCGGGCATGAAGCTGTCGGACCGTGAACATACCGCCGTGATCGTCGATTTCGCGGGCAACCTGATCGCCGACGACGTGGTGCCCCGCCGCCCCGGGCCGATGACGACCTCTGACATCCTCGACGCGGTCGAGAACCTTCTGAACCGCGTCTGCGCCAAGGCGGGCATCGCGCGGCAGGACCTGTCGGCCGTGGGCATCGGCGTTCCGGGCTTTGTCGATACGCAGTCGGGAACGGTGATGTGGTCATCCGTCCTGACCGACCGCGCCGTGCCGCTGGCCCATGCCGCGCAGGCCCGCATCGGCCTGCCCGTGGCGGTGGACAACGATGCCAACCTCGTGACGCTGGCCGAACTGTGGTTCGGCGCGGGGCGCAGGCTGGCCGACTTTGCCGTCGTCACCATCGAGCATGGCGTGGGCATGGGCTATGTGATCAACCACCGCATCTATCGCGGCGCGCAGGGGTTGGGGATGGAGCTGGGCCACACCAAGGTGCAGCTCGACGGCGCGCTGTGCCGCTGCGGCCAGCGCGGCTGTCTGGAAGCCTACATCGCCGACTACGCGCTGGCGCGCGAGGCGACGACGGCTCTGAACTGGACCCACCGCGAAGGCCAGTCGATCAGCGTCCTGCTGGAAAGCCTGTATGACCACGCCAAGGCGGGCAACACCGCGGCGCGGTCGATCTTTCGCCGCGCGGGGCGCTATCTGGCGGTGGGGCTGTCCAATGTCATCAACCTGTTCGATCCCGCGCTGATCATCCTGTCGGGCGAACGGATGCGTTACGATTACCTCTACGCGCAGGAAACGCTGGCCGAGATGGAAAACCTCGCCATCCAGACGGGCCGCCCGAAACCGCCCATCGAAATCCACGCCTGGGGCGATCTGCTTTGGGCGCATGGCGCGGCGGCGCTGGCGCTGAGCGTGGTGTCCGAAGGGCTGCTTGCCCCCGTGCGGGAACTGGCGGCCCAGTAGGCAGGTTTTGCCACAGGGACGGATCGCCCGATTGCAGCCCTGCCGCAAGGTTGCGATACTCGCAGTATGAACCTTCCGGAGGACAGCTTGCCAGCCGCGTCGCGCCCCTTCCGCTTCGGCAGCGCATGGCTGGCGGCGGCACTGGCCCTGTCGGCACCGGCCGGGCCCGTGGCGGCGCTGGACGACCTCGTGCTGCGCGCGCCGTCCGCCGACCAGGGCCTGCGCGATGCGCTTGGCGCGGCTTCGGCCCTTGCGGCGGCGGTGGCGGACGACCAGACCGACGCGCAGGACCTGTTCGCTGCCGCGCGGTCGGATTACGGGCGGCTTCTGGGCGCGCTTTATGCCGAAGGCTACTATTCCGGCACGATCCGCATCCTGATCGACGGGCGCGAGGCGGCGGCGATCCCCCCGCTCGACGCGCCCGACCGCATCGGGCGGATCGAGGTGACGGTAACCCCCGGCCCGCGCTTCGACTTCGGCCGCGCGACCGTGGCCCCGCTGGCCCCCGGCACCGGACTGCCGCCCGAATTCGCGCGCGGACAGATCGCCCGTTCCGGCGCGGTCCTGTCGGCCACGCAGGCGGGCATCGACGGCTGGCGCGCGGCGGGCCATGCCAAGGCGGGCGTCGCGGCGCAGGACATCGTGGCCGATCACGGCGATGCCACCCTGTCGGCCGATGTTCGGCTGGATGCGGGCCCGCGCCTGCGCTTCGGCACGCTGACCGTCACGGGACAGGACCGCATGTCCACCCGCCGCATCGTCAAGATCGCGGGCCTGCCCGCGGGCGCGGTCTATTCGCCCGAGGAACGCGACCTTGCCGCCGAACGGCTGCGGCGCACGGGCGTTTTCCGCTCTGTCGCGCTGACCGAGGCAGAGCGCATCCGCGCCCCCGACCTTCTGGACATCGAAGCCACCGTGGTCGAGGAGAAGCCCCGCCGCTACAGCTTTGGCGCCGAAGTGGCGAGTTTCGAGGGCCTGAACCTGTCGGGATACTGGCTGCACCGCAACCTTCTGGGCGGGGCGGAACGGCTGCGCGTCGATGGCGCGGTCGAGAATATCGGGGCCAAGGAAGGCGGCATCGACTACCGTCTTGGCGTCACCGTCGACCGCCCCGCCACGCTGACCCCCGACACGACGCTGACCTTCGCCAGCGCCATCGGCCATGTCGATGACGTGGACGACCGGTATGACGAATTCGACATCTCGATCGGGTTCAGCCACATCTTTTCAAGGCAACTGACCGGACGGATCGCCTTTGGCTACGACTGGTCGCGCGGCGACGATCCGGATCGCCCCTTTCTCTACCGCAACCTCACCCTGCCGGTGGGCGTGATCTGGGACCGCCGCGACAGCACGGTGAACGCCACGCGGGGCTTCTACCTCGATGCGGAAGTGCGGCCCTTCCTCGGCTTCGGCACCACGGGCAGCGGGGTGCGGTTGCAGGCCGATGCCCGCGCCTATCGCGGCTTCGGCGCAGAGGACGGGGTGGTTCTGGCGGGCCGGCTGCAACTGGGCGCGATCTATGGCCCGTCGCTTCTGGAAACCCCGCGCGACTACCTGTTCTATTCGGGTGGCGGCGGCACGGTGCGCGGCCAGCCCTACCAGTCGCTGGGCGTCAACGTCCTGCGCTGCGCCAGCTGCGCGAACCGCACGGGCGGGGCCTATTTCCTTGGCGGATCGGTCGAGGCGCGGGTGAAGCTGGGCGACCGCATCGGCGTGGTGGCCTTTGCCGATGCGGGCCATATCGGGGTCGAAACCTTCCTCGACGACGGCGAGAACTGGCACGCGGGCGCGGGGCTGGGCTTGCGTTACGACACGGGCTTCGGCCCCGTCCGGCTGGACATCGCGGCCCCCGTGGGCGGCACGACCGGCGACGGGGTGCAGGTCTATGTCGGGCTGGGGCAGGCCTTCTGATGAAACGCGCGCTTTTTCCCCTTGCCTTGGCCATTTCGCTGGCCGCCCCCGCCACGGCGCAGGACGATGACCGCGGCTACCTGACCGCGCTCTTGGAAGACAACCTCTCCGGCATCGGGCGCGAGGTGACGATCACCGGATTTTCGGGCGCGCTGTCGTCGCGCGCCCGTATCGACAGCCTGACCATCGCCGATGATGCGGGCATCTGGATCACGCTGAACGGGGTGGTGCTGGACTGGTCACGCTCGGCCCTCCTGTCGGGGCGGGTCGAGGTGTCGGAACTGTCGGCGCAAGAGATCATCCTGTCCCGCCTGCCCGAAGCCCCCGCGACCGCCCCCGCGCCCGAGGCAGGGGGGTTCGCCCTGCCCGACCTGCCCGTTTCGGTGGATGTGGGCCGCCTTGCCGCCGAACGCATCGTTCTGGGCGCGCCGATCCTTGGCGAACGGATCGAGGGGCGCATCGACGCCGCCCTGTCGCTTGCGGGGGGCGAGGGGATGGCACGGCTGGCCATCGAACGCACCGATGACGGCCCGCCGTCGCGCATCGCGCTGACCGCGGGCTTCGTGAACGAGACGCGCAACCTGACGCTGGACCTGTCCGCGCGCGAGGCGGCGGGCGGCATCGCGGCGCGCCTTCTGAACCTGCCCGGCGCGCCCGCGACGGACCTGACGCTGTCGGGCAGCGCGCCTTTGGACAATTTCGTGGCGCGGCTCCGTCTGGCGACGGACGGGCAGGAACGCCTTGCCGGAACGGCGGCCCTGCGCGCGGGGGATGACGGCGGCAGCGCCTTCGATCTTGACGTGGCAGGCAACCTCGCCCCGCTGTTCCTGCCGGAATATGCCGAATTCTTCGGCACTGACATCCGCCTGACGGCCAGCGGGCGGCGGGGCGCGGCAGGGGATGTCGCGCTTCAGGAGTTCGACCTGCGGGCGCAGGCCATCGACATCAGGGGCCGGATCGACATCGCCTCGGACGGGTTGCCGCAGCGTTTCGACATCGACGGGCGGATCGGCCTGCCGGATGGCACGCCTGTCCTGTTGCCGTTTTCGGGCGCGGACCAGACCCGCCTGCGCGCGGCCACGATCCGCCTGCACTACGACGCGGCCGAGGATGAGGGCTGGCGCGCCACGGCGGTGATCGACGCGCTGGACCGCACGGATTTCGATGCCGGGCGTCTGGCGCTGCAGGCATCGGGGCGGATCGCGCGGCTTGCGGTCGGCGCGACCTTTGGCGCGACGGTGGATGTCGCGGCGACGGGCCTTGCCCCCGCCGACCCCGCCCTTGCCCGCGCGCTGGGCGACAGCATCAGCGGGCGCGCCCTCCTTTGGGCGCAAGAGGGCACCGACGGCCTGCGCCTGCCGCGTGTCGAACTGGCGGGGCAGGACTACGCCCTGCGGCTGGGCGGCCAGATCGAAGGTCTGGACACCGCGCTGCGCATCCGCGGGCGGGCCGAGGCGCGGATGGACGACCTGTCGCGCCTGTCGCTTCTGGCGGGGCGCGACCTTGGCGGCGCGGGGCGGGTCAGCATCGAAGGAAGCGGCAGCCCCCTTGCGGGCGATTTCGACATCACCGCGCAGGTCGAAGGCGACGGGCTGCGGATCGGCCAGCCGCAGGCGGATGCGCTGCTGGCGGGAACGTCGCGGCTGCGGCTCGACGTGGAACGGGACGAGTCGGGCACGCGGCTCGATGCGCTCGACATCGCGGCGGGGTCGCTGGTGGCGCAGGCCGCGGGCACCTTGTCCAGCAGCGGCAGCGATCTGTCGGCCACCCTGTCCCTGCCCGACCTGCGCGTCCTGCAATCGGGCCTGCGCGGCGGGCTTTCCGGCGCGGCGCGGCTGACGGGCACCCCCGAACGCGCGCGGATCACGCTGGATGCGACGGGGACGGCGCTCGGCATCGGCCAGCCGCAGGCGGACAGGCTGCTGCAGGGCAATTCCACGCTGGATGTCGCGCTGACGCTGACGGATGGCGCCATCGCCATCGATACGGCCCGCCTGCAGAACCCGCAGCTTTCCCTGAACGCCACAGGCACCGTGACCGAGGCGCTGCGGCGCATCGACCTGTCGGCGCGGCTGGCCAACCTTGCGCTTCTCGCCCCCGATTTCCCCGGCCCCGTGACGATCGGCGGCACCGCGACCGAGGCGGGCGCGGGCTTCGATCTGGATCTTACCGCCACGGGGCCGGGGGGGATCGACGCGCGCATCGCGGGGCGGCTGGGGCCGGACGCGCGGGCGAAGCTGACCGCGCGGGGCAGCGCGCAGGCGGCACTCGCCGCGCCCTTCCTGTCGGGGCGGCTGATTTCCGGACCCCTGCGCTTCGACCTTGCGCTGGACGGGCCCGTGGCGCTGTCGTCGCTGTCGGGGACCATCGGCCTGTCGGGCGGGCGCATCGCGGACCCGAACCTTGCCTTTGCGCTGGAAGGGGTCGATGCGACGGCCCGCCTGTCGGGCGGCGCGGCGCGGATCGAGGCGGCAAGCCGCCTGAATACCGGCGGGACGCTGGGCGTGGCGGGCAGCGTGCGGCTGACCCCGCCCTTCGACGGCGATCTGGCCATCGACATCACAAACGCCGTCCTGCGCGACCCGCAGCTTTACCAGACCACCGCAAACGGGCGGCTGACGGTCAGCGGCCCGCTGGCGGGCGGGGCGATGATCGCGGGGCGCGTCCGTCTCGGCCAGACAGAGTTGCAGATCCCCTCCACCGGCATCGGCGGCATCGGCGACCTGCCCGACCTGCGCCATGTGAACGAACCCGCCGAGGTGCGCGCCACCCGCGCCCGTGCGGGGCTTCTGGGGGTGAAGGGCGCGACCGGCGGCGCGCAGGCGCGGCCCTTCGGGTTGAACCTGCAGATTTCCGCGCCGAACCGCATCTTCCTGCGCGGGCGGGGCCTCGATGCCGAACTGGGGGGCGAGGTGGTCCTGCGCGGCACCACGGCCGCCATCGTGCCGTCGGGGGCCTTCGGCCTTGTGCGCGGGCGGCTCGACATCCTCGGCCGCCGCCTGAACCTGACCGAGGCGACCTTGGTGCTGGAAGGCAACCTCATCCCCATGCTGGGCATCGTGGCGACGACCGAAAGCGACGGCATCGCCACCTCCATCCGCATCGACGGGCCGGCGACGGAACCGCGGGTCAGCTTCACCTCCAGCCCAGAACTGCCCGAGGAGGAGGTGCTGTCGCGCCTGCTGTTCGGGCGGGGGCTCGACACGCTGTCGCCCCTGCAGGCGGCGCAGCTGGCCAATGCGGTGGCCACGCTGGCGGGGCGCGGGGGGGTGGGCATCCTCGGGCGGCTGCGGCAGGGCTTCGGGCTCGACGACCTCGACATCCGCACCGGGGACGACGGCTCTGCCGCGCTGACGGCGGGGAAGTACCTGTCCGAGAACCTCTATTCCGAAGTCTCGGTCGGGGCCGACGGGCAAAGCAAGATCAACCTCAACCTCGACCTGACCGACGGCATCACCCTGCGGGGCAGCGCGCAGGCCGATGGCGAAACGGGGATCGGCATCTTCTTCGACAAGGACTACTGACCGCGCAGCTTCTTCTTGCGCGCCCGCGCGGCATCGACCGCCGTGCCCAGAAGGATCGCGTAGCCCGACAGGTACAGCCAGATCAGCAGCGCCACCACCGCCCCGATGGAGCCGTAGATGCGGTTGTAGGTGTCGAAATTGTTCAGATAGACGACGAAGCCCCGCGATGCCGCGACCCAGATGATCACCGCCACCAGCACCCCGCGCGTGAACAGCGGATGGTAGATCTCGCGGTTCAGGCCAAGGCGGTACATCAGCGCCATGCCCACCGCAACGATGGTCAGCGAGAGCAGGATCTGCACCCCCTCCAGCGCCAGCGCCTCGTAGACGCCGAGCGGCAGGAAGCCCAGGATCACCGGCCCGATCACCCCCGCGATCATGCCCAGAAGCGCCAGCCCCACCATGACGAAGGTCAGCACGAAGGCGCGCAACTGGTGCCAGTGCCCCGCACGGTTGGGCAGGCCGTGGATGGCGTTCAAGGCCCGCATCAGCGCCGCCGCCCCCGCCCGCGCCGAATAGAGCGCGATGCCGAGCGAGACGACCGTGGCCAGTTGCAGGTTGGATCGGTTCAGCGCGAGGAGCGATTCCACCTGCCCCGCGATCAGGTCGAACGCATCGGGCGGCAGGTAGCCGCGGGCGAGTTCAAGCTCGGCCCGGATATAGGCCGCATCCGCAAAGAACCCCGCGATGGCGATGATCGCGGCCGCCGCGGGGAAGAGCGCGAGGAAGCCGTAGAAGGCGATCCCCGCCGCCATGATGTCGAGTTCCTTCTCGTCGGAAAGCTGCCAGAGGTCGAGAAGGATGCCGAACCGCAAAGGGGGCCTCGTGGGGTTGGGGAGGCGGTAGGATAGCGCGGTGGGGGGCGTGGGGGAAGCGCAGCTAGCTAATTGACGCGCTTGACCAGAGCCCTTCGTAAATCTTTAGCTTCTCCGGAGCAATGCTTGGATGCAGAGGAATCAAGTATGTCGGATTTTTCCCAGCATCCTTAATGGAACCACCCACAATCCAGCAGTCAGACTTGTCGATGATGACCAGCCGATCATGAATTTCTTTGGACTTCCTGATTTCGGGCGCTGAATTAAACTGGTTGGTATAAGCTCTTGCTGCACCAAGAACCTCATCAGCATAGCGACTGCACAACACACGAATCGAAACCTTGCCTAAAACAGGTGTGAGATACGTAGAAAAAGCATGACCGTCCAAATATGGGTCAATAACAAAGACCTCTTTTTTTGCATCGCCCAAAATCGCACTTAAGTCTCTGAAGAAGTCAAATTGTCGATTTGCGTCATATACTTGGCCTAAGTATTGATCTCCATCGAGCTCTAGTTCCAGCTTTATTTCTTCTATCAACGATGCCATTAATCGTCGCAGACTATCGCGCGAGACACCCCAGTACTGAACAGAAGTGTTAGTCCAAGCTCTGAAACTCACTTCATGCGCTATTCCAGAACGCTTCATGAGCGCACCAACCCGCGCTATCCATTTCTGAGGCAAAGAATCCGCATCTGAAACGAAGGTCTTTCCAAAGTCTGGGGCCGTGTCAAACTCGTGGATAAGTTTCAGAAGGACAATCTGTTTTTCTGCTATACTTTTTGTCATCCGAATGCCCTCATTAAAAAATATAAGGTAGGTATAATTTGCACCGTGCCGAAGATTGCGCTTCCTTGGTCATAAAAAAACTCACCCCTCCCCCTCCAGCCTCGTCCGCATCTCCCGCAGCACCGGCAGCACCGCCCGCACCCGATCCGCGCCCAGCGCCTGCACGACCTCTCCGATCAGCGGTGCCACGGCCTGAACGGCGGCGTCCCTTGCGGCCCGTCCCGCCGGACTGATCGCCACGAACTTGCGCCGCGCGTCGTCCCAGTCGGGGCGGATGTGGATGTGGCCGGCCCATTCCAGCTTGGCCAGCGTGTTCGTCATCGCCCCCCGCGTGACGTGGAAGGCGCGGGCGAGTTGCGCGGGGGTGCGTTCGTCGTTCACGCGGGCAAGGTGGTTCAGCACGCCGAAATGCGACAGCTCCATCCCCTTGGGCAGCACCTTGGAAATGCGGTTGCGCGCCAGCTGGTCGGCCATGAACAATTCGCCGAACAGCGCGACGGCGATATCCTCGTTCCGCTCGCTCATGGCCCCGTGAAATCCCTGTCATGGGCCAGCGCGGGCACGCGGTCGCGGGCCCTTGCGACCTCGGCCAGATCGATGTCGGCGAAGCTCACGCCCGGTTCGGTTCCGGCGTCGGACAGCACCTCTCCCCACGGGGCGACCACGAGGCTGTGGCCATGCGTGCGGCGGCCCTTCCCTTCGCGCTCGGCATGGAAGCCCGTCTGCGCGGGGGCGAGGATGTAGCACCCCGTCTCGATCGCGCGGGCGCGCAGCAGGGTTTCCCAATGCGCCGCGCCGGTGATGTGGTTGAAGGCGGCGGGAACGGTGATGACCTCGGCCCCCGCTTTCGCAAGGCGGCGGTAGAGGTGCGGAAAGCGGATGTCGTAGCAGACCGTCATGCCGATGCGGGCAAAGGGCGCCTCGGCCAGAACCGCCCGCGCGCCGGGGCGGTAGCCTGCGGATTCGCGGTAGACCTCGGTTTCCGACACGTTGACGTCGAACATGTGGATCTTGTCGTAGCGCGCGGCGATGGTGCCATCGGGACCGATCAGGAAAGACCGGTTGGCAAAGCGGCCATCCGCATCATCCGTCAGCACCCCCAGCGATCCGACCAGCAGCCAGATGCCCGCGCGCGCGGCCTCGTCCCGCAGCGCGGCCAGCGTCTCGTCCTGCTCCTCGGGCCGGAACAGGGCGCGCTGGCGGGTGCGGTTCGACGACAGGGCATTGGTGCATTCCGGCGTCAGCACGAAGCCCGCGCCCCCCGCCACGGCGGCACGGACCAGCGCCACGGTTTCCGGCAGGTTCTCCGCCGGATCGTCAGTGACGGTCAGTTGCACCAGCCCCGCGCGCATCAGTTGGCCAGCATCGGATCGAGCTTGCCGTCCCCGTCCAGCGCGTAAAGATCGTCGCAGCCGCCGACATGGGTGCCGCCGATGAAGATCTGCGGCACGGTGCGGCGGCCATTCGCGCGGTCCACCATCGCATCGCGCAGCGCGGGGTCGCGGCTGACATCGATCTCGGTGTATTCGACGCCCTTCTTGGACAGCAGGCGCTTGGCCGCGGCGCAATAGCCGCAGGTGGGGGTGGTGTAGATTTCGACGGGCTTCATGGGGGCAATCCTTGCGGTTCGGATGGAACTATAGGGATTTAGGCATCCTTCGCAACGCGGGCCATGACACAGACGGATACCGCCGTTGCGCCCGCGGCAAGCGCGGCTTCGGCGCAGGCGGCAAGGGTCGCGCCGCTGGTCATCACGTCATCGACCAGCAGCACATGCCGCCCCCTGATCCGCGCATGGTGGCGGGGCGGCACGCGGAACACGCCCTGCACATTGGCAAAGCGCCCGTCCCGCCCCCGCCCGTCCTGCGATCCGGTATGGCGGGCGCGGGTGAGGAGGTCGGGGCAATGGTCCAGCCCCGCCCGCCGCGCCAGCCCCGCACTCAGGAGGGCCGCCTGATTGTACCGCCTGCGGAACAGCCGCCACCAGTGCAGCGGCACGGGTGCGACCAGCATGTCGGGCTGCAGGACCGGCCGCGCCGCCCGCATCAGCCAGTCCGCCGCGGGACGGGCAAGGTCCGTGCGGTCGGCATGTTTCAGCGCCAGCACCAGCTTGCGCCCCGTGCCGCTGTAAAGCATCGCCGCCCGCCCCCGCAGCCACGGGCGGCCCAGCGTCAGGCAGTCGTCGCAATGGACCGGTGTGCCGTCCTCCTCGCCCGGCAGGGGCGTGCCGCAGGCATCGCAGACAAGGCCGGTGCAGAAGGGTGCCTCGCGCCAGCAATCGGGGCAGAGGCCGAAATCGCTGCCCACCAGCCCGCCGCAGGACAGGCATTGCGGCGGGTAGACCAGATGCAACACCGCCTGCATCGCTTGCATTCCCGCCCCTTCCGCCTATGGTCCGCGCCATGCAGACCCCGCCCCGCCTGACCGACCGCGCCGCCCTGCTGCGCCACCGCGCCCGCGCCCTGCGCGCCCCCGCGCTGTTCCTGCATGACGAGGTGATGGCCGAGGTGGATGAAAGACTGGCCGAGGTTAACAGAACCTTTACGTCCCCCGCCGTGGTGACGGGTTTCCCGCATCTGTGGCAGCGCGACGGCTGGGCGGTGGTGGCGGATGACGACACCCTGCCCCTGCAGACGGGCGCGCATGATCTGGTGATCCATGCCCTTGCGCTGCACTGGGCCAACGATCCCGTGGGCCAGCTTGTGCAATGCCGCCACGCGCTGCGCCCCGACGGGCTGTTTCTGGGCTTCCTCTTTGGCGGGCAGACGCTGGCGGAACTGCGCGCCTGTCTGGCACAGGCCGAGGCCGAGGTGACGGGCGGCCTGTCGCCCCGCGTGTTGCCAATGGGCGAGATCCGCGATCTGGGCGGCCTTCTGCAACGCGCGGGCTTTGCCCTGCCCGTGGCCGACAGCTTTGCGAAGCGCGTGGAATACCGCGACCCCCTGCACCTGATGCACGACCTGCGCGCGATGGGCGAGGGCAACGCTCTGGATGCCCGCCTGCGCCGCCCCACCCGCCGCGCGGTGATGGCCCGCGCGGTGCAGCTTTATGCCGAAACCCACGCCACCCCGCAGGGCCGCATCCCCGCCACGTTCGAGATCGTGGCCCTGACCGGATGGGCGCCCGATGCCAGCCAGCAAAAGCCGCTGCGCCCCGGATCGGCTGCCCAAAGATTGGCCGATGCGCTGGGAACGGCGGAACTGCGGCTTCCTGACCGCAAGACGGACGGTTGACCCCGCCCGAATAGCCTTTATGTCCCGCGCCAAGCCCTGATGCCCGAGGATGCCAAGATGCTGGATGCAAAATCCCTGACCCCGCCCGCCGCATCGCCCGATGCGCAAGGCATGGTCGCGCCCGGAGAGGGCCGTCTTGCCCATGCGCCCGCCGACCATCCGCGCGTGCGCCGCGCCAAGGTGGGGGTGCTGCTCGCCAATCTCGGCACGCCGGACAATTACGACTACTGGTCAATGCGGCGCTATCTGAACGAGTTCCTGTCGGACAAGCGGGTGATCGACTATTCCGCATGGGTCTGGCAGCCGCTTCTGCAACTGGTGATCCTGTCGAAGCGCCCCTTCTCGTCCGGGGCCAACTACAAATCGATCTGGAACCACGATCTGGGCGAAAGCCCCCTGATGACGATCACCAAGGACCAGACCCGCAAGATCGCCGCCGCGATGGCCGCCATGCATGGCGACGGGGTGATGGTGGATTTCTGCATGCGCTACGGCAACCCCTCGACCGAGTCGAAGGTGCGCGCGATGGTCGATGCCGGCTGCGAGAAGATCCTGTTCTTCCCGCTCTACCCCCATTACGCGGGCGCCACCTCGGCCACGGCGAATGACCAGTTCTTCCGCGCGCTGATGAAGGAAAAGCGCCAGCCCTCCGTCCGCACCGTGCCGGAGTATTTCGACCACCCCGCCTATATCGAGGCGCTGGCCCAATCCGTCGAACGCGCCTATGCGGGGCTGGAGGTGAGGCCCGATGTGCTGGTGGCCAGCTATCACGGGATGCCCAAGCGTTATCTGATGACAGGCGACCCCTACCACTGCCAATGCGCCAAGACCTCGCGCCTGTTGCGCGAACGGCTGGGATGGGAGAAGGGGTCGATCGACACCACCTTCCAGTCCGTCTTCGGGCCGGAAGAGTGGCTGAAGCCCTATACGGTCGAACACGTGGCCGAGCTTGCCAAGCAGGGCAAGAAGAACATCGCCGTCATCGCCCCCGCCTTTTCCGCCGACTGCATCGAGACGCTGGAAGAGATCAACGGCGAAATCCGCGAGGCGTTCGAACATGCAGGCGGCGAGACCTTCACCTACATCCCCTGCCTGAACGACGACGATGCCCATATCGACGCGCTCTGCGCGGTGATCGGGGAAAATCTGGTGGGCTGGGTGAGGTAACGGGCGGTCAGAACCCCGAAAAGACCATGTCCAGCGCCGCGCGCAATTCGTAATCGAATTGCGTGAACGCGGCGACGGGCGGGGTCTTTATCAGGCTGGCGGGAACTGCAGTCATCTCGGCGGTGTGAAGGACGTAGCGGCTTCCCTCGACCTCTAGAACCGGCTCCAGCCTTCGCATCGGGGCGAGGTCATCCCGAAGCGGATAGAGCGGCGCGACAACGCGGGTCGCAAGGTCCATGAAGTCGGATTGCAGGTCCATCACAAGCGCGCCGGATGGCAAGCGATAGACGCAGAACTGCGTCATCAACGGGCCTTGAAGACCGCGTATTCCGATAGCGGCATCCCGTTGGCTTCGATCCAGCGGCGGCGCTGTTCGATGGCTTCGGCATTTTCCTCGTGCCAGACCGCCGCTTTCGCGCGCTTCACTGCAAGCGCCAAAGCCTCGTCGCTGATGGCCGATACGTTCAGGCCAAGCGCACGGGCGGTCGCAAGATTGCCGGCGTCGAGAGTCACGTTGGTGCGCTGCTTTTCACGGGCTGCTGCGGGCATGGGTCACCTCTGGCGAAAAGGCTTACACACTTTTCGTGTGTAAGCAACCGGCAGAGCGAAACCCTCAGAACTCCAGCGCGCGATCCCCTGCCGCATCCTTCACGCGGTTGGGCAGGCCCATGACGTTCAGAAGATTCATGAAGGGCTTGGGGTCCAGCTCCTCCACATTCGCCATATGGCCCACATCCCAGATGCCATCCGCGATCAGGATCGCGGCGGCGACGGGGGGGACGCCGGCGGTGTAGCTGATGCCCTGCGACCCGACCTCGAGATAGGCTTCCTTGTGGTCGGCCACGTTGTAGAGCATCACCTCGGCCGGCTTGCCGTCCTTGGTGCCTTTCGCGATGGTGGCGATGCAGGTCTTGCCCGTGTAGTTCGGCGCAAGGCTGGCGGGGTCGGGCAGCACGGCCTTCACGACCTTCAGCGGGATCACCTCTTGCCCCTCGGCGGTCCTGACGGGCTTTTCCGACAGAAGGCCAAGGTTCTTCAGCACGGTGAAGACGTTGATGTAATGTTCGCCGAAGCCCATCCAGAAGCGCACGTCGGCCCCCTTGTAGCGCGCCGACAGGGAATGCACCTCGTCATGGCCGGTGAGGTAAGCCTTCTGTTCGCCCACCACGGGCAGGTCCCAAACCTTGCCCACCTCGAACATCTTGTTCGTCTGCCACGCGCCGCCCTGCCACGAATAGACCGTGCCGGTGAATTCGCGGAAGTTGATCTCGGGGTCGAAATTGGTGGCGAACCACTTGCCGTGGCTGCCTGCGTTGATGTCCACGATGTCGATCGAGGTGATGGTGTCTAGGAATTCATCCTCGGCCACCCGCGCCCAGGCGTTCACGACGCCCGGATCGAAGCCCACGCCAAGGATCGCGGTGACGCCCGCGGCCTTGCAGCGGTCGCGGCGCTGCCATTCGTAATTGCCGTACCAAGGCGGCGTTTCGCAGATCTTCGCGGGGTCTTCGTGGATCGCGGTATCCATATAGGCCGCGCCCGTTTCGATGCAGGCTTCCAGCACCGTCATGTTGACGAAGGCAGAGCCCACGTTGATCACGATCTGCGCGCCCGTCTTGCGGATCAGCGCGGCGACGGCAGCGCTGTCCATCGCATCGACGGCATGCGCCTGAAACACGCCGGGCACCTTCATCGCGCCCTTGTCATGGACCGACGCGATGATCGCCTGACATTTCGCCGCCGTGCGGCTGGCGATGTGCAGATCGCCCAGACGGTCGTTGTTCTGCGCGCATTTATGCGCCACGACCTGCGCGACACCACCGGCACCGATGATCAGGACATTCCGTTTCACTTCGAACCGTCTCCTTCAAGGACAGAGGGAAGCGCCCGTATCGGGCAAAATCAGCCGAGGTTCCCGACGAAATCGTCGTAACCGAACTCGCGCGCGACGGTCATGGTGCCGTCCAGTTCCTTGATGACGATGCCGGGCATCTTCACCCCGTTGAACCAGTTCTTCTTGACCATCGTGTAACCGGCGGCATCCGCGATGCTCAGCCGGTCGCCCACCTTCAGGGGGCTGGGAAAGTTGAATTCCCCGAACACATCGCCTGCCAGACAGGACTTGCCGCAGATCATGTAGGGATGGTCGCCCTGCACATCCATCTTGCCCGAAATCCGGTAGATCAGCAGGTCGAGCATATGTGCCTCGACGCTGCTATCGACGACCGCCAGATCCTTGCCGTTGTTCAGGATGTCCAGCACCGTGACTTCCAGCGATGCGGCCCCCGTGATCGCGGCCTCGCCCGGTTCCAGATAGACCTGCACGCCGAAACGGTCGGCAAAGGCGCGCAGCCGCGCGGCCAGACGGTCCACCGGATAGCCTTCGCCCGTGAAATGGATGCCGCCGCCAAGGCTGACCCATTTCAGGCGGCCCAGAAGGGAACCGAACTCCTCCTCGATCCGGCCAAGCTGGCGGTCGAACAGGTCGAAATCGTCATTCTCGCAATTGTAATGGATCATGAAGCCGCTGATCCGGTCCATCACCCGTTCGATCTTTGCCGCATCCCATTCGCCCAGACGGCTGAAGGGGCGGGCCGGATCGGCCAGGTCGAAACCGCTGGTCGAAAACCGCGGGTTCAGCCGCAGCCCGCGCGCGATGCTGGCCGACTGGTTGTCGAAGCGTTCCAACTGGCCGATGGAGTTGAAGATGATCTTGTCGGCGTAACCGACGGCTTCCTGAATCTCGCTGTCCGACCATGCCACCGAATAGGCATGCGTCTCTTTCCCGAACTTCTCGCGCCCCAGACGCAGTTCATAGAGGCTGGAGGAGGTCGTGCCATCCATGTGCTGGCGCATCTGGTCGAAGACAGGCCATGTCGCGAAACATTTCAGCGCCAAGAGCGTCTTGGCGCCCGACCCCTGACGGAGCTGGTCCATGATCGCCATGTTGCGGGAAAGTTTCGCCCGGTCGATCAGGTAGAACGGCGTCTGGATCATCCGAAACCCCCCGGGGCCAAAGGGAAGAGAAGAGCGGCGCTATTTAGGGCCAGACCCCCCCCTATGCAAGCCCTGTAAGACCCGCCCGTGACAGGCCGACGACAGGCCGGCCCTCACCATCCGGTGAGGCCCCCTTCCCGGCGCGGGCCCCCGCACCACCTGTCGCCGCAGGACACCGGACCGGAGACCGCGGATGATGACACCTGCCCCCTTTCGCGCCCTGCTTCTGGCTTCCGCGCTGGCGGGGGCGGCGGTGACGCTGGCGCCGCCGGTTCTGGCCCATCACGGCTGGTCATGGGCCGAACCCGAACAGACCGAGATGGCGGCGGTTATCACCTCCGTCTCGCTGGCCCCGCCCCATCCCGAACTGACCGTGACCGATGCCGACGGGCAGGTCTGGACGATCGAACTGGGCAGTCCGGGGCGGACCGACCGGGCGGGCTTCACCGCAGACGTGGCCAAGGCGGGCGATGCGGTCACGATCCTCGGCAACCGCGCGCGCGACCCCGCGGAGCGGGTGATGAAGGCCGTGCGCATCACGCTGGCGGGCAAGGCCTACGACTTCTACCCCGAACGGATCGGCGGCTGATGCTGGACTGGATCGCCGCGCTGCCTCTGGCTACGGTCCTGCGCGGATCGGGCACGGCCTATCTGGCGGTCAACGCGGCGCATATCCTCGGCATCGGGTTGCTTTTGGGATCGGTGCTGCCGCTGGACCTGCGGCTGGCGGGGGCCTTCGGGCGCGTGCCGCTGGCGGTGGTCGCGCCCTTCCTGCGCGGCACGGCGATGCTGGGAGCGGGGCTGGCGGTCGTCACCGGGGCGGCGCTCTTCAGCGTGAACCCGGCCGAATACGTGACGAACCCGGCCTTCCGGATCAAGCTGGCGCTGCTCGCCCTGGCGCTGGCCAATGCGGCGCTGGCCGGGCACCCGGCGCTCTGGAGACGCGCGATGGACGCAGGCAGCGCCCCACCCGCCCTGCGCGTGCTGGCGCTTCTGTCGGCCTTCCTGTGGCTGTCGGTCCTGCTCGCGGGGCGCTGGATCGGGTTCCTATGACCCGTCACACCATCCGGATCGCGTCCTTGCCCACGGCCAGAACATAACCGCGCCGCGGAGGACGACTCAGCTACGACACGCCCCTCAGACATATGTTATGCGTTCTGTCGCCTTGCATGGGCAAGAAAGGCCTCAACCTGCTGCGTTGTGTAGCCCAGAATTCGGCCCACCTCATGCTCATGATCCGCTTCAAACCCCTTGGGCGGATTACGTGTCAGATCACAAAGACGCCGGGCCGCAGCCTCGTATCCATCGCGATAGACAAAAAGAACCGGATAACGGTTGTCTCCCACATGGCGCGTATCGGAAAAACTGGCAAAGCCGCCTTCGGACAGGAACGCGTCCAGACCTTCCGGCTCGTAACCCACGAACATGGCCACATCTTTTTGGCGAAGGCGCATCAGGTCCAGTTCGCGCCCTTCATGCGGCCCGACACCTTCGGGAAACTCGCTCATCACACCATCCGGATCGCGTCCTTGCCCACGGCCAGAACATAACCGCGCCGCGCGATGGTCTTCACCAGCAGCTCCGACACCAACTGGTTGCCCAGCGCGTCGCGCAGGCGCTTCACGCGGGTGGCCCCTGCCGCCTCGTCGCAATCCGCCTCGTTCCGGCCCGAGATCACCGCCTCGATCTGGGCACCTGTCAGCACCTCGTCATCCATCCGCGCCTCGGCCAGAACCGACAGGGTTTCCAGCGCGGCCTCGGTCAGGCTGAACTCCATGTCGTTGATATAGACCGCCCGCCCCTCGCGGCTGATCATCAGGCTGGCCACCTGTATCCCCGACCGCTGGATCGCGGAAATCCGGCGGTTCAGCGCGATGATGGTGACAAGGAACACCAGCGACGCGATCAGCAGCGCGCTGGAAAACACCAGCAGGACAAAGATCACCATGCGGTAGCTGACCAGCACCTGGGAAAACGCGGTGCCGGACTGGGCGAGGATTTCCAGCAGCTTGATCTCGGCCAGCGTGTTCAGGTCGTCGTTCTGCACGAACAGCCGTTCCACCCGCGCGTTGAAGGCATTGGCATCGGGCAGCGACAGGAACAGGAACAGCGCCGCCGCGGCAAGGATCGCCACCACGGCGGCGATGCCGAAAGCCACGACGCGGTTGCCCGCCTTCAGGCTGTCAGAAGCGGAGGAAGTATTCTCCTGCACTGCCTTTCCTTTCGCCCAACCCCTCCGGCCCGAAGACCGACACCACGTTCAGAAGCGTCCACCCGCCCGAGGCAAGGCGCGGGGCAAGTTCCGCTTCCGCCTGCCCCGCACCATTCGCGCAGGCCGCGTCCGACACCTGCGCCACACCGTAATGCAGGCGCAGGGGATCGTCCTGCTTGGCCTTGTAATCGGCAAAGCATTCGGCGGCGGCAGGCGAGGCGAGGCCCGCAAGAACACACATGGAAAGGCACAGGCGCAGCATGGCAATCTTCCTGATGTCCGACAGGCGGCATCCTGCGCGGCAGCCGCGCGCTAGGCAATGACAATGACGCGCCCCGCCCCCTGATATCCGATAGCAGGCGGGCGTTATTGCCTGTCGGCCACGGCAGCGGCCAGGCTTTCCCCATCCGGTTCGCAAGGGCAGGACACAAGTCCCGCCCGAGGATCCCCGACCGAAAGGAGGCATTGATGCACATATCCCCCACGCTGGCCGAAACGGCGCTGGCCCCCCGCAGCCTGCCCGCCCCGCAGGCCAAGCCGGCACGGCGCATGGTCGCGGCGGTCACCATCCTTGCCACGGTGCTGGGCCTGATGGCCGGATCGGCGGTGCCCGCACGGGCCGATGACGATCTGGCCAAGGCGCTGGCGGCCATCGCCGTGATCGGCATCATCGCCCATGCGGCCAATGCGCGGGACCGCCGCGCCGCGCCCCCGCCCGCAATCCATCCGCCGCCCCAGCCCGTGGCCACGCGCCGCGTGCCCGCCGCCTGCGGCATCACCCTTGCGGGCGACCGGACGCGCACCACGATCTATGCGGAAACCTGCATGCTGGACCGTGGCCTGCGCGACCTGCCCACATGGTGCGCCCGTCCGGCCGAAATCTACGGGCGGCCCGATTACATCTATACGGCCGACTGCCTGCGCGACGGCGGCTTCCGCCCGCCCCGCCGGCACTGACCGTGATCCGGGCATGGCGCCCTTGCCTGCCATGTCCGGTGCGGGGCGGGGGGGTGAGCAGCCTCCGCCCCGTTCTTTTTTCGGTTTCCGCGCGGCGGCGCTTGCGGCTATCAGGATGCCATGCCGCCTGCCCGCGCTCCCGATTTCGCCCTTGAAACCGCCGCCCTCGCGCGCGGGCTGAGCGTCGTCGTGGGCGTGGACGAGGTCGGGCGCGGCCCGCTGGCGGGCCCCGTGACCGCGGCGGCGGTGCGCCTGCACGGGCGCGTGCCCGCGGGGCTGGCGGATTCCAAGGCCCTGACCGCCGCACGGCGCGAGGCGCTGTTTGCCGAGATCATGGACTGCGCCGAGGTCTGCATCGCCCATGCCAGCGTCGAAGAGATCGACAGCCTGAACATCCTTCGCGCCAGCCATCTGGCGATGGAACGGGCCGTGGCGGGACTGCCCACCCGCCCCGACCACGCGCTGATCGACGGCAACATGATCCCCCGCGCCCTGTGTTGCGGGGCCGAGGCGGTGGTGAAGGGCGACGCGCGCTGCCTGTCCATCGCCGCGGCCTCCATCGTCGCCAAGGTGACGCGCGACAGGATCATGGTGGATTTGGCGCAACAGCACCCCGGCTACGGCTGGGAGGTGAACGCAGGATACCCGACTCCGGCCCATCTGGCGGCGCTCCTAAATCTCGGGCTGACCCCACACCATAGGCGTTCGTTCAGGCCGGTCCACAACATCTTGTATCAAGATGTTTCTGTAAGTGGTTGATTCAAAAAAGAATTTGACGGCGAATCGGTCCTGAATCATCCTTTGCCCAACGAACCGGCCACAAGATGCCGGACGAGAGGCAGAGACGATGACACGACAGAAAGCGGTGGAAGCGCCCGAGCTTCCCCTGAACCAGATCCTTGCCGGTGACTGCATTGCGCTGATGAACAGCCTGCCTGCGGGCAGCATCGACCTCATCTTCGCCGACCCCCCCTACAACCTGCAACTGAAGGGCGAGCTTCACCGCCCCGACAATTCCAAGGTGGATGCGGTCGATGACCACTGGGACCAGTTTTCCAGCTTCGCGGCCTATGACAAGTTCACCCGCGACTGGCTGGCCGCCGCGCGCCGCCTGCTGAAGCCCAATGGCGCGATCTGGGTGATCGGCAGCTATCACAACATCTTCCGCGTCGGTGCCGCGTTGCAGGATGCGGGCTTCTGGATGCTGAACGACGTGGTCTGGCGCAAGTCGAACCCGATGCCCAACTTCAAGGGCAAGCGCCTGACCAACGCGCATGAGACGCTGATCTGGGCCAGCCGCGACGAAGGATCGAAATACACCTTCAACTACGAGGCGCTGAAGGCGCTGAATGACGGCGTGCAGATGCGGTCGGACTGGGTTCTGCCGATCTGCACCGGCCATGAACGGCTGAAGGACGAAAACGGCGACAAGGCCCATCCGACGCAGAAGCCGGAATCGCTGTTGCACCGGATCATCGTGGCCACCACCAATCCCGGCGATGTGGTGCTGGACCCGTTCTTCGGCACGGGCACGACGGGCGCGGTGGCCAAGATGCTGGGCCGCGACTTCATCGGGCTGGAGCGTGAGGAGGCTTACCGCAAGGCCGCCGCCGAACGCATCGGCCGCATCCGCAAGTTCGACGCCTCGGCGCTGGAAATCACCGGATCGAAGCGCGCCGAACCGCGCGTGCCCTTCGGTCAGGTGGTCGAACGCGGGATGCTGCGCCCGGGCGAGGAGCTTTATTCCATCGGCAGCCGCTACAGCGCCAAGGTGCGCGCGGATGGCACGCTGGTCGGCAATGACGTGAAGGGGTCGATCCATCAGGTCGGCGCGCATTACGAAGGCGCGCCGTCCTGCAACGGCTGGACCTACTGGCATTTCAAGCGCGACGGCAAGATGATCCCGATCGACATCCTGCGCCAGCAGATCAGGGCCGAGATGGACTCCGATCAGGGCGGCGCCCGCCACTGAGTTCCCTTGAAGGTTTCACGATTACGCCTGCACCGTGGTTCCGCCCGCGGTGCCACTGCCCCGCCATGTCCGACATGGCGGGGTCTTTTCGTCTTGCGGCGGGGATGCCGGCGCCCCGCCCCGCTTCGGCACGGCGGCCCCGATTCTGCCCCCCGATGCGGGTAAAGCGGCGGACACGGCGACTCGCGCCGCTGTGAGACGTGTTCATCCGGCCCGAAATTCTTACACTTTTGACGGGATGAAGCCGTCACTTCTGCACAGGGTTCTGTGCATGGGCGCGCCGATCCGGCCCGTTTCGGCCCATTCGTGCGCGTTTTTGTACGCTCTGGCGCGAATTCAAGGGGGCCTCGAGAAGTTTACTGAACGATCACGTTCATTTTATAGATTGCATACGGTGTCGTTCAGTATATCTTGGTCGGCAAGGCAAGCGACGACGGAGATGCCGATGACATGTTGAAGAAACTGATCTGACACACTGCTCCCCTGGGCGACATATCCGCCCGCAAGACTGATCCAACCGCATCGCCGCTGACGATGCCCGACCGGCACATGGCCGGACGGGGCCGGTCGATGCTTGCCGACGAAACCCAATGCCCCCGACGGGGCGCACATCGAAAAGGACGATTGAAATGAAAACCCTCGTGACCTCTGCCCTGATCCTCGCCACGCTGTCGGGCGCGGCGCTTGCCTCCTCGGCCACCTCGGGCGTCAACCCGGGTGACGCACAGCTTGCGCGCATTGCCGGTGTGGAGCCGGGCGAATTCAGCCGCAACGAACTGATCGCCATCATCGAAGCCCAGCGCGAGAATGACAGCAGCGCGGTGAACTTCTACCTGTCGGGCGCGAACCGCGGGTCGGCCTCGGCCAATGACAACGCGGGGCTGGAGCAGCTTGCCCGCCTCGCCGGGGTGGAGCCGGGGCTCTACACCGCCAACGAGCTGGTCACCATCATCGACGCCCAGCGCGAGGATGACACCGCCAAGGTGAACTACTACCTGTCGGGTGCCAACCGTCAGGGCGAAAGCGGGCTCGTGACCCCCGGCAAGGCGCAGCTCGCGGCGATCGCGGGTGTCAATCCGGCCGATTACACGCTGGCCGAGCTGGTGGCCATGCAGCCCACCGCCGACGACTGATCCCTTCGGACAGGACAGATGACAGGCCGGCCCCCGCAAGGGGCCGGTCCTTCGCATGGGAAGGATGGCGATGACTTGTTTCGGTCACGACGGAACCTTAGGCTTCGCGCAGGGGCACGAGATGGCCCTGTGCGGGGATTCGATGACGGCACTCAGGGCACCGGGACGGCCGAAGGACATGGAGAAGCGCGAGGCGATCCTCGACGCGGCCCGTGCCCTCTTCGCCGAACGCGGGATCGACGGCGTGCCGATCGAGGCCATCGCCGCGCGGTCGAGCGTGTCCAAGGTCACGGTCTATGGCCATTTCGGCGACAAGCAGGCGATCTTCGACGCGCTTCTGGAACGCGAGCTTGACCGCATCTCGGACCGGATCAGCAGCGCCGCGCAGGTGGACGGCCCGCTGCCCCTGCGTCTGGCGACCTTTGGCGAAGAGCTGATCAACTGCCTGACCCAGCCCTGCCATCTGGCGCTCGACCGGACCGTCGCGCTGGAATCGCAGCGCAATCCGCAACTGGGGCGGCGCTTCTTCGACAACGGGCCGGGCCGTGTGCACGACATCCTCGCCCGCCTGCTGGCCGAGGCGCAGAACCGTGGCGAGATCGGCGAAGGCGACCCGCAGGTCATGGCGCAGGACCTCGTCTCGCTCTGGTTCGGCTATCAGGCGATCGAGCGGCGCTTCTGCGGCGGCTGCGCGCCCGATCCCAACGACCTGCGCCAGCGCGTGGGCCACGCCCTGCGCCTGTTCCTGAAGGCCTACGCCCCCTGACCGCCCCTAGCGCGGCGCGGGATTGAGCGCCTTGTTATACGGGTGCCAGTCGGTGATGTCGGGGTAGAACTGCCGCCGCCACGCCTTGACCCGCGGGTTCATGATCCGCTTCCACAGCGGCGGGATCATCGCGGCCAGCGTCATCAACGGATAGCCGTAGGGCAGCTGCGGCGCATCGGCATCGTCATAGGTCTGCAGCAACGGAAAGCGGCGGTCGGGCTTGTAATGGTGGTCGGAATGGCGCTGCAGGTTGATCAAGAGCCAGTTCGACGCCTTCATCGACGTGTTCCAGCTGTGCCGCGGCAGGACATGTTCGTACCGCCCCTCGCCCAGATGCCGCCGCGTCAGCCCGTAATGTTCGACGTAGTTCACCAGCTCCAGCTGCCAGACGGCCACCGCCGCCTGCCACAGGAACAGCCCCAGCCCCTCCCATCCGCCCAGCGACAGGGCCAGCACCAGCATCGCCGCCTGCAGCAGGCCATAGCGCCAGTAGGGGTTGCTGCGGTGCCACCACGGCAGGTTGCGCCGCGCCAGCATCGCGGCTTCGGCCTTCCATGCGGATTTGTGGCAGGCGACCAGCACGCGCGGGAAGAAGCGGTGGAAGCCTTCGTTGTAGCGCGCCGTCACCGGATCGCGGGGCGTGCCGACATACAGGTGATGCACCCGCAGATGTTCGCTGCGGAAATGGCTGTAAAGCACGCACGCCAGAAGCAGATCGCCCAGCCAGCGTTCCAGCCTGCTTTTCTGGTGCATCAGTTCATGGCTGTAATTGATCCCGATGGTGCCCGAGATCACCCCCATGCCGAAAAAGACCGCCATCTTTTCCGCCATCCCCAGATGATCCGCACGCGGCACATACCACAACAGCCAGACCAGCAGCGCGAACTGCACGGGAAACCAGACCAGCGTCACGAGGCGATACCAGAACAGCCCCTCGTCGGGTTGCGAAGGGTCGGGGTTTTCCTCGTTCTTGCCGGTCAGCGCATCGAGCAGCGTGAACAGGCCCCACGAGCAGAGGGGAAGCAGGATCGCGGTCCAGCCACCCAGCAGCGCGCCCGTGACGGCGACCGGAACCAGAAGCAGCGACAGCCAGAAGGGCAATGCATCGCGCAGCGAAGCCGTGCCTGTTGCAGACAGCATCCCTAAACCCCGTCACAAATACCGGCGTCATTCTAGCGGGGATGCGGCCCTTCTCAACGCTCAGATCGCCGCAGCGGCAAGGTCATGGGCTTTTCGCATCAGCGTGGGCAGATCGGCGGGGCGGAAGTCGTCCCGCGTCAGGAACTGCCCGCGCGCGGGGGCGGCATCGGCCACATCGGCGCGCAGGACGCGCAGGATCAGGTGGAAATGGGTGAAGGTGTGGCGCACCTCGCCCACCTCGCGCCAGTCGGCCGCCAGCGGCGCGGGACCGCCCGCGCCGTCCCAGTCCGATCCGGGCCAGCCCAGCATCCCGCCCAGAAGCCCGCGCTCGGGCCGCCGCTCCAGAAGCCACGCGCCATCGGCCCGCCGCGCCAGCCAGACCGTGCCGTGACGCACGGGCTTTGCCGTCTTTGCCGCCTTGCGCGGCAGGGTCGCCTGCACGCCTTCGGCCCGCGCGCGGCAGGGGTCGCGCCACGGGCAGATGCCGCAGGCGGGGTTGCGCGGGGTGCAGATCGTGGCGCCCAGATCCATCACCGCCTGCGCGTAATCGCCCGGCCGCGTTTCGGGCGTCAGGCTGGCCGCCAGCCGCGTCAGTTCCGGCTTCGAGGCGGGCAGCGGGTCCGTCACCAGCCACAGGCGCGACATCACCCGTTCCACATTGCCGTCCACCACGGTGGCGGCTTCGTCATGGGCGATGGCCGCGATGGCCGATGCGGTATAGGGCCCGATCCCCGGCAGCCCCAGCAGCCCCGCGCGCGTGGCGGGAAACACCCCGCCGTGACCCTGCACCACCGCCCGCGCGCAGGCCAAGAGGTTGCGGGCGCGGGCGTAATAGCCAAGCCCCGCCCATTCGGCCATGACGGCCGCATCCTCGGCCGCCGCCAGATCGGCCACGGTGGGCCAGCGGTCGGTGAAGCGGCGGAAATAGTCGCGCACCGCCGCCACGGTCGTCTGTTGCAGCATCACCTCGGACAGCCAGACGCGGTAGGGATCGGGGCGCACCCCCGCCCGCCGGTCCTGCGGCGAGACGCGCCACGGCATGACGCGGGCGTTGCGGTCGTACCAGTCCAGCAGAAGGGCGGGCAGCGGCAGCCCGCTCTCGGTCGCGTCACGCATTCTTGTTGGCCTTTCGCGCGCGTCCGTTTGCCCCCGCGCCCCTTGCCCGCATAAGATAGGGGCCAAAGCGGATCAGGACCAGATGACGAAGAAGCCCCTTCCCCCGCCCGACCCCGCCCGCCGCCAGCGCGGGTTCGAGGCGGCGTCGTCGCTGATGCGCGACCGCATCCGCGCGGCGGGCGAGCAGCGGGGCTTCGCCGTCACCCGCCTGCTCACCCACTGGGCCGAGGTGGCGGGCGAAGACCTTGCCCGCGTCACCCGCCCCGTGAAGATCGGCTATGGCCGCGACGGGCTGGGCGCGACGCTGACCCTGCTGGTGCAGGGCGCCAATGCCACGCTGGTCGAGATGCAAAAGGACAAGCTGCGCGAGAGGGTCAACGCCATCTACGGCTATGCCGCCATCTCGCGCATCGTGCTGACGCAGACCGCGCCCGTGGGCTTTGCCGAAGGGCAGGCGGAATTCACCCCCGCGCCGAAGGCCGCCCCCGCGCCCGACCCCCAGATCGCCGCCCGCGCCGCCGAGACGGTGGCCCCGATCCATGACGAAGGCTTCCGCGCTGCCCTTGAAGCGCTGGCCCAAAACATCTTAACTCGCCGCAAGACATGAAAAGGCAGAAGAACATGCTGAAGAAACTCGCCGCCGCGCTGACGGTCTCGCTTCTGGGGCTTGTCCCCGCCACCGCGCAGGAAAGCGGCACCGCCGACGCCCCCGCCGCGATCGAGATCAAGGATTTCTCGCTGGGCAGCCCCGATGCGACGGTCGAGGTGATCGAATACGCCTCATTCACCTGCCCGCATTGCGCGTCCTTCCATGCCGAGGTCTATCCCCAGCTCAAGGCCGATTACATCGACACCGGCAAGATCCGCTTCACCTACCGCGAGGTCTATTTCGACCGCTACGGCCTCTGGGCCGCGATGATCGCCCGCTGCGGCGGCGAGATGCGCTATTTCGGCATCGTGGACATGATCTTTGCCCAGCAGCAGGAATGGGCCGCGTCGGATGATCCGGCCGTGGTGGTCGAGAACCTCAAGCGCATCGGCCGCACGGCGGGCATGGATGACGCGACGATGGATGCCTGCATGCAGGACGGCGCCAAGGCCGAAGCGATGGTGGCGCATTATCAGGCGAACTCCACCGCCGACGGGCTGCAGGGCACGCCCAGCTTCGTCATTGGCGGCACGCTGCATTCCAACATGTCCTATGACGAGATGAAGGCGCTGATCGACGCCGAACTGGCCGAGTGATCATGGTCGCGCCGCTTGCGGGGGTGAAGGTCGTCGAACTGGCGCGGATTCTGGCCGGCCCTTGGGCGGGCCAGACGCTGGCCGATCTGGGGGCCGAGGTGATCAAGGTCGAAGCCCCCGAAGGCGACGACACCCGCCGCTGGGGCCCGCCCTTCATCGACCGCGACGGTGACCGGTCGGCGGCCTATTTCCACGCCACCAACCGCGGCAAGAAATCCGTCATCTGCGATTTCCGCACGCCCGAGGGGCAGGATTATGTCCGCGCCCTCGTGGCCGATGCGGATGTGGTGATCGAGAATTTCAAGGTGGGCGGGCTGGCGAAATACGGCCTCGACTGGCCCGCGCTTCGGGCGGTGAACCCGCGGCTCATCTATTGCTCCATCACCGGTTTCGGCCAGACCGGCCCCTATGCCCACCGCGCGGGATACGATTTCATCATCCAGGGCATGGCGGGGCTGATGAGCGTGACGGGCGAACCCGACGGCCAGCCGCAGAAGGTGGGCGTCGCGGTGACCGATGTCTTCACCGGCGTCTATGCCGCGACCGCGATCCTTGCCGCGCTGCACCAGCGCCATGCCACGGGGCGCGGGCAGCAGATCGACATGGCGCTGATGGATGTGGCCACCGCCATCATGGCGAACCAGTCGATGAACTATCTGGCGACGGGTGTCGCGCCGCAGAAGATGGGCAACGCCCATCCGAACCTTGCCCCCTATGCGGTGTTCGACTGCGCGGATGGCTGGATCATCCTTGCCACCGGAAACGACGCGCAATACCGCAGGCTCTGCACCATCCTCGGCCTGGCCGACATGGCCGAGGCGCCCGATTACCTGACCAATGCCGACCGCGTGAAGAACCGCGCCGCCCTGACCGCCCGCATCACCGAAGCCACGCTGCGCTGGAAGATGGCCGACCTTCTGGCCGCCTGCGAGGATCAGGGCGTGCCCGCAGGCCCGATCAACGACATGGCCGGGGTCTTCGCCGATCCGCAGACCGTTGCGCGCGGCATGCGGATCGCGCCCGATGGCATCCCCGGCGTGCGCTCGCCCTTCACCTTCTCGGACGCAGAGCTGTCGCTGGACCGCCCCGCGCCGAAGCTGGGCGAACACCAAGGGGAAGTCTAAAGCCCGATCCGTGCAAGGGCGGCATCCATCGGCCCCCAGTCGGCCAGCCGCAGCCGCACGGGCAGGGTCAGCACCTTCATGCGAAAGGATGCAGGCAGGCGCACGGCATCCTTTTCGGTCGTGACAAGCTGCGCGCCGGTCAGCCGCGCCTCGCCCTCCAGCCGCGCCATCAGGGCGTCGGTCAGGGGCTGGTGGTCATCCAGCGCCACGGCGCGGGCGATTTCGGCCCCTTCGCCGCGCAGGGTGGCAAAGAACTTGTCAGGGTGCCCGATGCCCGCAAAGGCGATGACCCGCTGGCCCTGCCAGTCCATCCCCATCTGCAGGGGCTGAAGCCACCCCGTCAGGCGCGGCAGTCCGGCGGTCGCGCCGCCCCACTGCGCCGCAAACGCCGCCTGCGCCGCGTCATCCCCGATCGACAGCAGAAGGTCCGCCCGCGCCAGCCCCGCCGCCACGGGTTCGCGCAGCGGCCCCGCAGGCAGGCAGCGCCCGTTCCCGAAGCCCCGCGCCGCATCGACGACGACCAGCGACAGGTGCTTCTCTACCGCCGGATTCTGGAACCCGTCATCCAGCAGGATGGCCCGCGCCCCCGCCGCTTCGGCGGCGCGCACCCCTGCGGCGCGGTCCTTGGCGACCCATGTGGGCGCGAAAGCCGCGATCAGCAGCGGCTCGTCCCCGACATCGGCGGCGGTGTGGCGGCGGTCGTCCACCCTGACCGGCCCCTCGACCGCGCCGCCATACCCGCGCGAGACGACATGCGCCGCGATCCCCCGCGCCTGCAACCGCTCCAAGAGCGCGATCACGGTGGGCGTCTTTCCGGTGCCGCCCGCGTTCAGGTTGCCCACGCAGATCACGGGCACGTTGGCGCGATGGCCCGCCTGCGCCACCCGTCGCGCCGTGGCCGCAGCATAGGCCCAGCCCAGCGGCGCCAGAAGCCGCGCGGCCAGCGCGGGGCGGTCGGGCGGGGTCTGCCAGAAGGCGGGCGGCCGCATCACATCTCTCCATCCATCAGGCGGCGGATCAGGGACATGACCCGTTCCGTCACATCCGCCCCTTCGGACGCGACGGCCCATGCCGCCTGCGCCAGACGCGCCGTCTTGTCGGGGGCCAGCAGGTCGCCCAGCGCGTCGCCCAGATCGGCCCCCGATCCCACGGCCCGCGCCGCCCGCGCAGCCCCCAGCCGCCCGAAGATCGACCCGAACTCGCCCGGTCGCGGCCCGTGCAGGATGGCCGAACCCAGCGCCGCGGGTTCCAGCGGATCGCGCACGCAACCCGCGCCCAGCAGGCTGCCGCCCAGATAGGTGATCGGGGCAAGGCGATACCACAGCCCGTATTCCGATGCGCTGTCGGCGATGTAGACCTCGGTCTCGGGGTCGGGTTCCTGTTCGGCGGATCGCAGGGCGACGGTCCAGCCCTCTTCCTCTTCCAGCCGCTTGGCCAGCGCCTCGGCCCGCGCGGGATCCTGCGGGACGATGATCAGAAGCAGCCGGTGCGCCAGCCGCAGCGCGGCCCGATGCGCCGCGATGATCGAGGTTTCCTCCATCTCGGGCAGGGCGGCGGCCAGCCAGACGGGGCGCGTCGCCAGAAGCTTCGCCAGCGCGGCGCGCTCGGCCTCCAGACAGGGCAGCGCGGCGCTGGCTTCCTCCATCCGGCCCGCGATTTCCACCTGTCCGGCGGGCGCGCCCGCCTTGCGGAAGGCGCGGGCGGCGGGTTCGTCCAGCGCCAGCACGTTGCGGAAGGCGGGCAGAAGCCCCCGCACCAGACCGGGATACCACCCGTCGCGGTCGCGCAGGAGATAGGGCTGCCGCGCGGCCACCATCAGCAGGGGCAGACGGCGCTGGATCGCCTCGTGCAGCAGGGCGGGGCGGATCTCGCCATCGGCGAAGACCACGATCTCGGGTCGCCAGTGGTCGAGGAAGGCGCGCGCATCGGCGGCGGTGTCGGGCGGCGGCGGCTGGAACAGGAAGGCCCCCGCACCCGCGGGCGTCTCCGCTCCGGTGATCAGGACGGTGATCCCGTCCTCCTCCTGCAGCCGCCGCGCCAGTTCCTGCATGGCGCGGACGGACTCGGGCGCGGGCGCATGCAACCAGACCAGCCGCCCGTCAGGGCGCGGCGGGCGCGCGGGAACAGGCCCCGTCTCGCGCCGGTTGGACAGGTTGTAAAGCGTCAGCCCGATGGAATAGGCCATCTGCGGCGACGGGCTCAGCCGCCCAGTTCCTCGGTCGAGGAACCGGCCTGCGCCTCGTCCCGCAGGCGGTGGATATGGGCGATGAAGTAGCGCATGTGGGCATTGTCCACCGTCCGCTGCGCTTCGGCCTTCCACGCCTTGAAGGCGGAATCGTAGTCGGGAAACATGCCGACGATGTGGATCTGGCTGACATCGCGGAAGACGTTCTTCTGCGGGGTCACAAGTTCGCCCCCGAAAACAAGGTGAAGGCGCTGGGTCATCATGGGCTCCGGTCTCTGGACATGCACTCGGCGCGCAACCTAACCATCGCGGGGCCGCGCCTCAAGCGCCCTGCCGCCGCGCCGCGCAGGCCGGACGGCCGCGTGTGCGGTGCGGGCGAAACCATCGCTTTCATTCTGCGCATATTTCCGTTATGTGCGCCGGACGGCCCGAGGGATTCCGACGGCAGGCGGCAGGGAGGCCGGCCTGTCATGGGGAACATGAGGTGCCGCTTCGACTGGTGCTTCACGGGCGGCCGATGGATGGCCCCCCCTTCAGGAAAAGACATGACAGACATGATGATTGCCGCGCCTTTGGCTGCGGCCCTTTCGGCCAAGGGCTATGAAACCCTGACGCCGGTGCAGCAGGCCGTGCTCGCGCCCGAAGTGGCGGGGCGCGACGCGCTGGTGTCCGCGCAGACGGGGTCGGGCAAGACCGTCGCCTTCGGGATCGCGATGGCCCCCGATGTGCTGGGCGGGCAGGACAGGCTGCTTTACGCCGACAAGCCGCTGGCGCTGGTCGTGGCGCCGACGCGCGAACTGGCGCTTCAGGTGCACCGCGAATTCGAATGGCTTTACGCCGATGCGGGGGCAAAGCTCGCCTCTTGCGTGGGGGGCATGGATTACCGCAACGAACGCCGCGCGCTGGAACGGGGCGCGCATATCGTCGTGGGCACGCCCGGCCGCCTGCGCGACCATATCGAGCGCGGCTCGCTCGACCTGTCGGAACTGAAGGCCGTGGTGCTGGACGAAGCCGACGAGATGCTGGATCTGGGCTTTGCCGAGGATCTGGAATTCATCCTCGCCGCCGCGCCGGAAGACCGCCGCACGCTGATGTTCTCGGCCACCGTGCCGAAGGAAATCGAAAAGCTGGCCGCGACCTTCCAGAAGGACGCCCTCCGCATCGTCGCGCAGGGGGAATCGAAGCAGCATGTCGATATCGAATACCGCGCCTTCTCGGTCGCATCGCGCGACCGCGAACACGCGATCTTCAACGTGCTGCGCTTCTACGAGGCGCAGACCGCCATCGTCTTCTGCAAGACGCGGGCGAATGTGAACCACCTCATGGCCCGCATGGGCAATCGCGGCTTTCAGGTCGTGGCGCTGTCGGGCGAGCTTTCGCAGCAGGAACGCACCCATGCGCTACAGGCGCTGCGCGATGGCCGCGCACGGGTCTGCATCGCCACGGACGTCGCCGCGCGGGGCATCGACCTGCCGGGGCTGGAATTGGTGATCCATGCCGACCTGCCATCGAACCCCGAAACCCTGCTGCACCGTTCGGGCCGCACGGGCCGCGCCGGCAAAAAGGGCGTCTCGGCCCTGATCGTGCCGCCGGCAGAGTTCAAGAAGGCGAACCGCATCCTCTCGGCCGCCAAGATTTCGGCCGAATGGGGCAAGGCGCCCAGCGCCGACGAGGTGCAGGCCAAGGATGACCTGCGCCTGATGGAACACCCCGCCCTGCAGCAGCCCGTGGGCGACGAGGCCGACATGGCCGATGCCCTGCTGGTGCGTTACGGCGCGGAAACCGTCGCCGCCGCCTTCGTGCGGATGTGGCGCGAGGCGCGCTCCGCCCCCGAGGAGCTGTCGGATTCCGTTCCCCCTTCGGTTGCCGCCACCACCGTTCCCCGCCCGCGCGGCGAATTCGGCGCGGCGGTGTGGTATTCGCTGTCGGTCGGCCATTCCGGCCGGGCCGAGGCGCGCTGGCTGCTGCCCAAGATCTGCGAGGCGGGCGGCATCGCCAAGGACGGCATCGGCGCGATCCGCGTGCAGCAGGATGTGACCTATGTCCAGATCGCCGCCGAACAGGCGGGCCGCTTCGGGCAGGGAGTCGAACTGGAACCGGGGCTTGCGATGGCACGGATCGAGGGCGAGCCGGACCTGTCCCGCCCCGAACGCCCGCGTGTCAGCGACCGCCCCGAACGGGGCGAGCGTCCCGAACGCCGTGTCTCTCCGCGTCCGGCGCGCGAGGATCGGGGCGACCGTCCCAGCTATTCGGGCAAGCCGCCCCGCATCGTCGAGGATGACGAAGGTGCCGCCCCCGCCCGCGAGGAACGCGCCTACAAGCCCCGCCCCGCGCGCGAGGATGGCGAGCGCAAGCCCTATGCCGCACGCGAGGACCGCAAGCCCTATGCCCCGCGTGAGGGTGGCGACCGCAAGCCCTACACCCCGCGCGAAGGGGCCGAGCGCAAGCCCTATGCCCCGCGCGAAGGCGGCGACCGCAAGCCGTGGGAAAAGCGCGAGGATGGCCCCCGCAAGCCCTATGCCCCGCGTGAGGCTGGCGAGCGCAAGCCCTATGCCCCCCGCGACGGCGCCGACCGCAAGCCATGGGAAAAGCGCGAAGGCGGGGATCGCAAGCCCTATGCCCCGCGCGGGGATGGCGAACGCAAGCCCTATGCCCCCCGCGACGGCGCGGATCGCAAGCCTTGGGAAAAGCGCGACGATGGCGACCGCAAGCCCTATGCCCCCCGCTCGGCCGGCTTCAAGTCGCATGGTGGCGGCAGTGATGACCGCCCCGCGCGTTCGGGCGGGTTCAAAAGCCATGGCGACGCCCCGCGCCGCGACGGCGACCGTCCGGCCAAGCCGAAAGGCGCGTGGGAAGACCGTCCCGCCAAGCCGCGCGGTGAATACAAGCCCCGCACCGAAGGCGGCGAGGGCCGCAGCTTCAAGCCCCGCGCCGAAGGCTCCGAAGGTCGCCCCTTCAAGCCCAAGGCGGCAGGGGCGAAATTCGGGGCGAAACCTGCCCGCCCCGCAGCCCCCAAGGCGGATGCGCGCGACACCTCGAAGCGCTTCGTTCCGCCGAAGCGGAAGTGAAACGGAAAAGGCCGCCCCCCGGGGCGGCCTTTGTCTTTCAGGCGATCCGCGCCATCAGCGCGGCATGCAGGGGCGCGTTGGTGGCGATCAGCCCGTTCGTCCGTGCCGTGGGCGAATTGAACCGCAGCACATGTCCGCCCCGATCCGTCACCTTGGCCCCCGCGCGTTCCGCGATCAGGCTGCCCGCGGCGATGTCCCATTCCCATGCGTTGCGAAAGCTGAGCATGCCGTCAAACCGCCCCTGCGCCACGAGCGACAGGCGATAGGCGACCGACGGGCGGAAGGTGCGCGTGATGGGCGGCACGCCACCGGGCCAGAATTCGGGCTTCAGGCTGACCGCCGGTGTCAGGAAGGTCGCGCCCTCCAGCCGGTCGCGCGTCGCGGCGTGGATCACCTCGCCGTTCAGCGTGGCGGAGCCATCGGCACGGGCGGCGAACATCCGGTCCAGCGCGGGGGCAAAGACGACGCCCGCCGTCACCACCCCGCCCGTGGCGACGGCGATGGAATGGGTGAAGCTGTCCTCGCCGTTGATGAAGGCGCGGGTGCCGTCGATCGGGTCCAATATGAACACCCGTTCACAATCCAGCCGCGCGGGATCATCCGCGCTTTCCTCGGACAGCCAGCCATAGGCGGGACGCGCGCCGCGCAGATGCGCCTCGAGCGCTTCGTTCACGGCGTAATCGGCTTCGGTCACGGGCCCTTCGTCACCGGGCTTTTCCCAGACCTGCGGGTTCTGCTTCCAGTAGCGCAGCGCCACGTCCCCCGCGATGCGGGCCGCGTCGACCAGCAGGGCCAGATCGGCCTCAGGCGCCGGCAAGGGTCATCCCTTCGATCAGGCAGGACGGCACGCGGGTGGACAGATGCGCCCGCGCGTCATTGGCGGGGATCAGCCGCAGCAGCATGTCGCGCAGGTTGCCCGCGATGGTGCATTCGTTGACCGGATAGGCGATCTGGCCGTTTTCCACCCAGAAACCCGATGCCCCGCGCGAATAATCCCCCGTGGTCGGGTTGATCGTCGATCCGATCATCGAGGTGACCAGAAGCCCCGTCCCCATGTCGCGGATCAGGTCGTCGCGCGTGCGGGTTCCTTCCGTCAGGTCGATGTTGGACGACGACGGCGACGGCGGCGCCGTCGTCCCGCGCGAGGCATTGCCCGTCGTCTGCATCCCCAGCTTGCGCGCGGTGGCAAGGTCCAGCGTCCAGCCCGTCAGGATACCATCCTGCACGATGGCGCGGCGGCGGGTCGGGATGCCCTCGCCATCGAAGGGGCGGCTGCCCGAGATGCGCGGGCGGTGCGGGTCCTCGATCACCGAAAGCCCCGCGGGCAGAACCTGCTGGCCCAGCGCATCGCGCAGCCAGCTTGCCCCGCGCGCGACGGCGGCCCCGTTCACCGCGCCCAGCAGATGCCCGATCAGGCTTGAGGCGATGCGTTCGTCGAAGAGCACGGGGTATGTCCCCGTCACGGGCTTGACCGCCCCCGCCCGCGCCAGCGCGCGTTCGGCGGCAAGGCGGCCCACCCCCGCCGCATCGGGCAGATCGGCCTGGAAGGTGCGGGATTCGCCCGCCCAGTCCCGCTCCATCCCCGTGCCTTCGCCGGTGAAGGCCACGACCGACAGGCTGCGCGAGGTGCGTGCATAGCCGCCCGAAAAGCCGTTCGTCGCGGCCAGATGCATGGCGCGGCGGGAATAGCCTGCGCCTGCCTCGACCTGCGTGATGCCCGTGGCTTCCAGCGCGGCGGATTCCAGTGCGCGGCAATCCCGTTCCAGTTCTGCGGGCGACGGTTCGGGTGCGTCATCGGTCATTTCCAGCGCCGCCGCGTCCCAGCCCGCCGCGATCTGCGCCGGATCGGCAAGCCCTGCATAGGGGTCTTCGGGCGCTTCGCGCGCCATCGCCACGGCGCGTTCGGCCAAGGCGGCAAAGGTCCGCTCCGACAGGTCAGAGGCCGACACGCAGGCCTGCCGCCCGCCGATCAGCACGCGCAGGCCGACCTCTGTCCCCTCGGACCGTTCGGCCGTCTCAAGCCGCCCCTGCCGCAGGTCGATCGAGGTGGAGGCCCCCGAAACCGCCAGCGCATCGGCGGCATCGGCCCCCGCTTTGCGCGCGGCATCCAGCAGGCGGTCGGTCAGATCGGAAAGCGAAACGGTCATGGCGGGTTCCTGTCCTTGCCAGACCGAGGTAGTCCGCCCTGCGCCCGCCTGCAAGCGATGCAAGGGAAAAGGCGCCCGCGAACCCCGTCGCGGGCGCCTTTCGCAGCGCGGGCGATTACTGCAGGCGCTGGCCGTTGGCGTAAAAGCCCTTGTCCTTGAATTCCAGCACCGAGGTCAGCTCGTCCTCGCCCGGGCCGGGATTGGCGAACATCGACAGCATCATGTTCGCGCCCATCATGTCCTCTTCCGACAGGAAGCCAAGCGTCACCAGTTTCTGCATCAGCGCATTGCCGCCCACCAGCTTCAGGTCCAGCTTGCCGGTCGGCGCGGGCATCCCGCCAAAGGTGACAAGATCGGTATTGTCAAAGGTGAAGGCCCCCGCGCCCGTCAGCTCTGCCCCCGCCATCTTGGCGCGCAGTTCGGTGATGTCGAGCGCGTGCAACTCGCCCGGTGCGCCGCCGCCGCTCATGGCGGCAGGGTCTGCCAGATCGGCCGTCACCTTGGCCTTGCCCTTGGTGTCGATCACGATCGTCGCCGGATCGCGCGGCAGCACCGCGCCGGGATCGAAGATGCCCCAGACCTCGTCGGACACGGTCAGATCGACGAGCTTGGTCAGAAAGGCGAAATCGGCGGGCGCTTCGGTCTGCGCCAGCGGCACAAGCAGGTTCATCGCCGCTTCGGCATAGGACAGCTTCACCTCGGGGAAGGGCAGGTCGGGGGTGGAGAAGGTCATGTCCACCACCTTTGCCGCCGTGCCGTAGCGGATGCCGGTGCTGTCCAGCCCGAAATCGACGCTGGTGCTTTCGCCCGTGCCGGCGATCGTGGTCGTGCCGGTGGCATCGACAATGGTCATGTCATAGGTCGTGGCCCCTGCCGCGAAGCTGGCCGTCGCCGCAAGACCCGCCGCCATCGCCGCCTGCAGGTCGGCCATCAGGGCGGGGCTCAGAATCGTGCCGGTGGTGCTGCCCGACAGATCGGCCATCCCGAGGGCAAAGTTCATATCCGTCGGTCCGGCCTCTTCGCCCTCGGCCGGGCTGGGGTCGAGGTCCTTGCCCGTCAGCGTCAGGTTCATCGACGCTGCGGTGAAGCTGGAATCGAGCGTGCGCTTGTCCTCGGGACCGCCGAACAGGTAGTTGCCCGCCACCTCGGTCAGCTTCGCCTGCGCGACCAGATCGAGCGCGTCGGCATCCACGCCTTCGATCCGGTCCAGCGCGACGGTCAGTTCCGGCATGGCAAAATCATAGCGCGTGTTCGCCAGATCGCCCGAGGCCGTGATCTCGGCCCCCGGCTGATTGACGGTGACCGAAACGGTGACGGGATCGCCCGACTCCTCGGTCACGGTCATGGTAAGGGGGAAGCTGTCTGACATCGTCACGCCGACCGTGCCGTCGCCGTTGTCGGCAAAGGTGATCTGGTCCACGCGGCCTTCGACCCTCGCGCCCTCGTCTTCCTGCACCAGCACCAGACCCGTCACCACGATGCTCGACCCGTCCTGTTCGACGCTTTCGGTCGTGACCGTCTGCCCGTAGCTGGCCGACAGGTCCTGCCAGCTTTGCCAGACTTCGGCCGGCGTGATGGCAAAGGCGGGCGCGGCAAGCACGCCCGAAACGAGGGCGGAAGAGGCGAGGAGGCCCGAAACCCGCATGATGACTACCCTTTCAAAAAATGCAGCGGCGAAGAGCATCCGCTGCCGGCAGAGTCGGGTCAAGGGATTACCTGCCGGTGCGCTTTGCGCTAGGCAGGGCAGGGTCCGCAGGCGGAGGAAGCGATGGAAGGCAAGGTCGTCGTCATCACGGGGGCGAACAGGGGGATCGGGGCGGCGGCGGTGCGGGCCTTTTCCGGCGCGGGCGCAAGCGTCGCGGCCCTGTCGCGCCAGCCTGCGGCTGCAGAGGGGCTGGTCATGCCCCTGTCCTGCGATGTGTCGGACTGGGATCAGGTGCAACGCGCCGTTGCCGCCGTGCTGGACCGCTGGGGCCGGATCGACGTTCTGGTGAACAATGCGGGCGTGATCGACCCGATCGCGCGGCTTGCCGATGCCGACCCTGCCGCATGGGGCCGCACGCAGGACATCAACCTGAAGGGCGTCTTTCACGGGATGAAGGCCGTGATCCCCGCGATGCGGGCGCAGGGGGGCGGCACGATCATCACCGTCTCCTCCGGTGCGGCGACATCCGCGCTGGAAGGCTGGAGCGCCTATTGCGCCAGCAAGGCGGGCGCGCTGATGCTGACGCAGGCCGCCCATCTGGAGGAAGGCCCGCACGGCATCCGCGTCCTCGGCCTGTCGCCGGGCACGGTGGCGACGGACATGCAGCGCGTCATCAGGGCATCGGGCATCAACCCTGTCAGCCGGCTTGCATGGGAAGACCACATCCCCCCCGAATGGCCCGCCCGCGCGCTGGTCTGGATGTGCGGGGCGGCGGCCGACCCGTGGCTGGGCCGCGATGTCCGGCTGCGCGACGAGGAAGTGCGCCGCGCCGTGGGGCTGATCCCGTGATCCGGCTGGAGCGGGAAGGTGACCTGTGGTGGCTGGTGCTCGCCCGCCCCGAAAAGGCCAATGCGCTGACGCAAGGGATGCTTGCCGCGCTGGATGACGCGGTGGCGCAGGCCGTGGCGGGCGGGGCCAAGGCACTGGTCCTGACGGGCGAGGGCAAGGTCTTTTCCGCCGGTGCCGATCTGGACGGTATGGCGCAGGGGCTTGGCGCGGCGCCGGAATGGGGGCGGCTTTCGGCACGGCTGGACGATGCGCCCTGCCTGACGGTGGCGGCGCTGAACGGCACGCTGGCGGGCGGGGCCTTTCACCTTGCCCTGCCCTGCGACCTGCGGATCTGTGTGGAGGGGGCGGAATTCTTCTACCCCGTCATGAAACGCGGCTACCTGCCCCAGCCGTCCGACCCGCCGCGCCTTGCCGCGCTGGTCGGCCCCGCGCGGGCGAAAGAGATCGTCCTCGCCGGTGCGCGGATCGGTGCGGATCAGGCGCTGGCTTGGGGCCTCGTGAACCGAGTCGTCCCGCAGGGCGCGCTGCGCGACGAAACCCGCGCCCTTTGCGCCGATGTGCTGGCCGCCACGGCGGACCATTCCCGCGCGATCAAGCGGCTGTTCCGATGCTAGCGCCTGCGCCGCCCGCCGGGCACGCGGCTGATGAATTCGGGCGGGCGTCTGGCGATCCAGGCAAGGAACCGCTCCATCCGCGCATCCGCCCGTATCGCTTCGGACGTGTTGAAGTGGCGGGCCAGTTCGGCCTCGGAAAACCGCGCGTGGATTTCCTTGTGGCAGATGTGGTGGACAAGGATGGTCGGCCCGCCCTTGCCGCCCTTCAGCTTCGGGATCAGGTGGTGCAGGCTTTGCGGGGCGCCCTCGGGGATGGGGCGCAGGCAGAGGGGGCAGATCGGGTCCATCCGCCGATGATGGCGCAAGGGCCGCGGGGGGCAAGATGGACGCGCTGGTGATCGGGGCGGGGCCTGCGGGGCTGATGGCGGCGGAAACCATGGCCGCGCGCGGGCTGCGGGTTGTGGTGGCGGAAGCCAAGCCCTCGGTCGGGCGCAAGTTCCTGATGGCGGGCAAGTCGGGGCTGAACGTGACCAAGGACGAAGACCCCGCCCTTTTCGCCACCCGCTACGATACCGGCTGGCTGGCCCCCATGCTGGCCGAATTCGGCCCACGTCAGGTGCAGGACTGGTGCCGCGCCTTGGGGCAAGAGGTGTTCACCGGATCGTCGGGGCGCGTCTTTCCGGTCGCCATGAAAGGATCGCCCCTGCTGCGCGCATGGCTGGCGCGGCTGGCGGCGCAGGGGGTGGAGGTGCGGACGCGCTGGCGGTGGACAGGCTTCGACGGCGACGGCTTCGCCTTCGACACGCCGCAGGGCCGCGTGGTGCTGCATCCGCCGAAGACGGTGCTGGCGCTCGGCGGGGCAAGCTGGCCGCGGCTGGGGTCGGATGCCGCATGGGTGCCTTGGCTGCGCGACAAGGGGGTCGAGGTCGCGCCCTTCCGCCCCGCCAACATGGGCTTTTCCGTCGCATGGTCGCCGCACATGGCCAAATGGTTCGGCACCCCCGTCAAGGGCGCGGCGCTGGTGGTGGGCGACCTGCGCGAACGGGGGGAGTTCGTCCTTTCGTCCCGCGGGGTGGAGGGGGGCGGCATCTACACCGTCAGCCGCCCCCTGCGCGACGGGGCCGCACTGGCGCTGGACCTGATGCCCGACGTGCCCGAGGCCGAGGTCACCGCCCGCCTGTCCCGCATGCGCGCGGGCGAGACGCTGGCCAACCGCCTGCGGAAACTGGGCCTGCCGCCCGTATCGGTCGCCTTGGTGATGGAGTTCGGGCGGGGTCTGGCCGCAGCGTCAGCCGTCAAACACCTGCCCGTCCCCCTGACCGGCCCCCGCCCGCTGGAGGAAGCCATCAGCAGCGCCGGAGGCATCCCCCGCACCGCCCTGACCGAAAGGCTGGAGTTGCGCGCCCTGCCGGGCGTCTTCGCCTGCGGCGAGATGCTGGACTGGGAGGCCCCGACGGGGGGGTATCTGCTGACGGGGTGCTGGGCGACGGGAAGGTGGGTGGGACTTGCAATCGGAGGTAGATAGCCTAAAGTTGTACCATTGTTAGTCTTGGAGGTTAGGTGGTCGTGAGAAACAGTAACTATTGCGCATTTTACGTGAGCGAACCGTTCAGCCCATCACCTCTGGGCGCGAACGCTACGCGCGACTTCGTTTTTTATAATTTGATTAAGCTTTGGGCTACTCAGGATAAGACAATTTCATTTTCTGACGCACATAGTACG
>JBEEOG010000281.1:0-12082 GCA_041191745.1 Pseudomonadota bacterium
ATTCGGCAAAGGCGAATTCGTCCTCCCAGCCGTAATCGGCCTGCACGTCGCGGTAGTAGTTGCGAAGCGAATCCACCGCCCAGTTGGCGGGATGCAACCCGATCCGGCCGCCGCGCTGCAGGGTCCGGCGATCACCGGCCAGAAAGAGGATCGCGCAGGCGCTGGCACATTCGCCCTGCACCTCGGTCGCAAGGCCGTAATCGGTGATGATGTCGGCCATCTCGTAGGCCGCCTCGATGAACCCGCCGTCCGAGGTCAGCCGCAGCGTCTCGATCCGGTCGCCGTTCCTTTGCAGGATCGACCGCAGGACGCCCACATCCTCGTAGGCGATCTCGCCCACGGTATCCGCAGGCGGGGTGCCGTCGGTGATCACGGTCGCATCGACGGGATTGCCGGTGTCGTAGATCAGCACCGATCCGTCGATGCGGAAGCGCGGCTCGGCCATCGCGGCCCCCGCCGAAACCGCCAGCACCGCACCTGTCACTAGACCGCAGACCCTGCCGACCATCGCCCCCTCCTGCACCACCCCGTGCCCGTCACGTTACTGCCCGCCCCGCTGCGCGCCAAGCCTGTTGGCGGTGCGGCGGGTCTTTACTTCGCACGGCGCGCACGGGCAGATGGGCGCCATGTTCGAAATCGCCACGCATCTCGCCCTTCTGCTGATCCTTGCCGCCTTCGTCGCCGGTTTCGTCGATTCCATCGCGGGGGGTGGCGGGCTGATCACGGTTCCGGCGCTTCTGCTCGCAGGGGCAAATCCGGTCGAGGCGCTGGCCACGAACAAGCTGCAGGGCACCTTCGGCGCGGCGACCGCGACGGTCGCCTATGCGCGGGCGGGGCATGTCCGGCTGCGCGACCAGACGGGGATGGCGCTGGTCAGCGGCGCGGCGGGGGGGCTGGGCGCGCTGGCCGCCCATCTGATCCCGGCCGAGGTGCTGCGTCTGGTCATGCCCGTCATCCTGATCGCGGTGGCGGCTTTCTTCGCGCTGAAGCCGGGGATCGGGGATGCCGACCGCGTGCAGCGGATGCGGCCTGCCGTCTTCACCTTTACCGCCGTGCCGCTGATCGCGGCCTATGACGGGTTCTTCGGCCCCGGCACAGGGTCGTTCTTCATGCTCGGCTTCGTGATGCTGGCAGGCTACGGCGTGCTGAAGGCCACGGCGCATACCAAGCTTCTGAATTTCGCCTCCAACATCGGCTCGCTTCTGGTCTTCGTGCCGTCGGGGTCGATGTGGTGGGCGGTGGGCTCCGGCATGGCCTTGGCGCAGATCGCGGGGGCAAGCCTTGGCGCCCGCCTTGCCATGCGGGTGGGCGCGGGGCTGATCAAGCCGCTGCTCGTCATCACCTCGACCGCGATGGCCGCGCGGCTGATCTGGCAGGTCTGGGGCTGAGCGTCACGCCGCCTTGGCGGGCGCGGGGACGACGCAGGCGGCGGCCTCTTCGGGGTGGCGGGCGATCCAGCGGTCCAGCGCGCGGAAGAGGATCGGGTTCAGGAGGATCGAGATCATCGCCCCCGCCACGACAAGATCCTTGGCCGCCACCGGCACGATGGACAGCTGCACCCCCATCACGATCAGGATGAACGAGAATTCCCCGATCTGCGCCAGCGCCGTGGCGATGGTCAGCGCGGTGCCCTTGTCATGGCCGAAGGCGCGCACGATGCCGTAGGCGGCGACCGATTTCACCAGCACGATCACCGCCACCACGGCGACCAGCTTGAACGGGTCCGACAGAACGATGGCGGGGTTGAACAGCATGCCCACCGAGACGAAGAACAGGACGGCAAAGGCGTCGCGCAGGGGCAGCGTTTCGCGCATGGCCTGCTGCGACAGGGTCGATCCGGCCATGACCATGCCGGCAAAGAACGCCCCCAGCGCGAAGCTGACGCCGAAGAACTTGGCCGATCCGAAGGCCACGCACAGGGCCGTGGCAAGGACGGCCAGCCGGAACAGCTCGCGCGAGCCGGTATGGGCTACGTAATGCAGCATGGCGGGGATCAGCTTGCGCCCCACGATCAGCATCAGCGCGACGAAGGCCCCGACCTTGACCGCCGTCACCATCAGCGTCGCCAGCACGGGCGACAGGCCGTATTGCGCGATCTCGGCCGCCTCTTCGGGCACCGGCGCGGCGCGCCCGCCAAGGACGCCCGCAAGGGGCGGGATCATCACCAGCGAGATGACCATCACCAGATCCTCGACGATCAGCCAGCCCACGGCGATGCGGCCCCGTTCGGTGGTCACCAGCTCGCGGTCCTGCAGCGCCCGCAGCAGCACCACGGTCGAGGCGACCGACAGCGCCAGCCCGAAGATCAGCCCCGCCCCGATGCCCCAGCCCGCAAGCCAGCCCAGAAAGCTGCCCGCCGCCGTCGCCACGCCGATCTGCGCCAGCGCGCCCGGCACGGCGATCTTGCGGACCGAGAGCAACTCCTTCAGCGAGAAATGCAGCCCCACCCCGAACATCAGCAGGATCACCCCCACCTCGGCCAGTTCGGTGGCCAGCTTCTGGTCGGCCACATAGCCCGGGGTGAAGGGACCGATGGCGATGCCCGCCACCAGATAGCCCGCGATCAGGGGAAGCTTCAGCCGTTGCGCGACCAGCCCCAGAAGGAAGGCAAGGCCAAGACCGGCGGCAAGCGTCATGATCAGGGGCGTTTCGTGGGGCATCGGGCCTCTTTCGTAAGTCAAAGGGGGCGTCCCGTCTGTGCGGGGCGCCCTTGGCATTTCGGCTGGGGATGGTCCGAAGGTAAACAAACCCCGCCGTGTTTCAACCGGCGGGGTTGCCACTCCGCTCACATCGGGCGGCGTTTTCTTTCAAACTGTTACCGGATCGGGCAGATTTGCCTGCGAAGCGGGCAGGCCTCGGCGGATTACCCCGCCACGGCCACCGGCTTGACCGCAGGCGCCTGCCGTTTGGCCGAACCCTCGTAGCGGGCAAGGCCAAGGTCGGTGGCGTCGATCTCGGTCGCGCGGCCCGACACGATGTCGGCCAGCACGCGGCCCGACCCCGCCGCCATCGTCCAGCCCAGCGTGCCGTGTCCGGTGTTCAGGAACAGGTTGGCGATCTTCGTGCGCCCCACCACGGGCGTGCCGTCGGGCGTCATCGGGCGCAGGCCCGTCCAGAAGGTGGCGCGCGACTGGTCGCCCGCGCCGCCGAACAGATCCTCGACCGAATGTTCCAGCGTGGCGCGGCGCTTGGGGTTCAGCGACAGATCGAACCCTGCGATTTCCGCCATGCCGCCCACGCGGATGCGGTCGCCCAGACGGGTGATGGCGATCTTGTGCGTCTCGTCCATCACGGTCGAGACAGGGGCGCGGCCTTCGTCCACGATCGGGACGGTGATCGAATAGCCCTTGACCGGATAGACCGGCAGCGACAGGCCCAAGGGCTTCACGAGGAAGGGCGAATAGGATCCCAGCGCCACCACGAAGGCATCTGCCGTCACGCGGCCCGCGCCGGTGCGGACGGCGGTGATGCGGCCGCCCTCGGCCTCCAGCCCGTCGATCGACACGCCGTAGCGGAAGGTCACGCCCGCGGCTTCGGCCAGCGCGGCCAGACCGTTGGTGAACTTGAAGCAGTCGCCGGTCTCATCCCCCGGCAGGCGCAGGCCGCCCGCGATCTTGCCCGCCGCGCCCTTCAGGCCCGGTTCGGCACGGATGCAGGCGTCGCGGTCCAGCACCTCGAACGGGACGCCGTCCTGCCGCAGCACGGCGATGTCCTTTTCCGCCGCATCGACCTGCTTCTGCGTGCGGAAGAGTTGCAGCGTCCCCTGCATGCGTTCGTCATAGCGCAGGCCGGTTTCCTCGCGCAGATCGGCGAGGCAATCGCGCGAATATTCCGCCAGCCGCACCATGCGCGACTTGTTGCGCTTGTAGGCATCCGTCGTGCAGTTCGCCAGCATCCGCGCCAGCCAGCCCATCTTGGCCAGATCGGGGCGCGGCTGCACGATCAGGGGGGCGTGCTTCATGAACATCCACTTGATCGCCTTGGCGGGAATCCCCGGCGCGGCCCAGGGGGCGGAATAGCCGGGGCTCACCTCGCCCGCATTGGCGAAACTGGTTTCCAGCGAGGGGCCGGACTGGCGGTCGATCACCGTCACCTCGTGGCCTGCCTTGGCCAGATACCAGGCCGAGGTCACACCGATCACGCCCGCGCCGAGAACCACGATCTTCATTGTCCGCACCCTTTTGCCGAATGGGGAAAGAATACGGGCTTTGCGGGAAAGGTTTTGGCGATGTTTCGCGTGTGGACAGATGATCTACGAACAATCTTCGTCAGTAATCGAAAAAGGCGAAAGAAAATCCTGTCCTTTCCCGAATGCCCGCAAGGAAGCGCGGAGAGGACCGCCTTTTTCCTAGCGATCTTCCGCAGGGGCGAGGACCGACAGAATCGTCTGCGCCACCGCATCGCGGCGCAGGGGCTTGGGCAGGTGCCCGTCGAAGCCCGCCGCCAGATAGGTTTCGATCTGGTCGAACATGGCATTCGCCGTCACCGCCAGCGCGGGCGGGCGGGGGCGGCCCGATGCGGCGGCGATGCGGTCGATCTCGCCCAGCGCGCTGACCCCGTCCAGTTCGGGCATCGAGATGTCGAGGCAGATCAGGTCGAATGTGCCGGCGGCAAAGGCCGCGACCGCCTGCCGGCCGTCTTGCGCCGTGGTGCAGCCGATCCCCAGCTTGCCGAGGAAGGCCGAAAGGATCTGCAGGTTGATCGGGTTGTCATCCGCGATCAGCGCCCGCATCCCGACCAGCCGCGCCAGCCGCGCGTCGGTCCGGCGGGCCTCCCCGGGCTGCGGGCGGGCGCGGGTTTCGGGCAGCGGCAGGGTGACGGTCACGGTCGTGCCCTGTCGCGGTGCGCTTTCCACGCGGACCTCGCCCTGCATCAGCTCTACCAGACGCCGGACGATCGACATGCCAAGCCCCGTCCCGCCATAGCGGCGCGTGACGCTGCGGTCGGCCTGTTCGAAATCGTGGAAGATGCGGTTCACCTGTTCGCCCGTCATCCCGATCCCCGTATCCGTCACACGCAAGACGAGGGGCCGCCCCGCCCGCGCGTCCACACACAGCGTGATCCGCCCGTTCTCGGTGAACTTCACCGCATTCGACAGCAGGTTGTGCAGGACCTGCATGACGCGGTGCGCATCGCCCATTCGCAGCCCGCCGGACCCTTCGACCGTCTGCAACTTTAGCACCAGCCCCTTGGCCTTGGCGCGCAGGTGATGCACGGCCTCCACCCGCCGCACGACGGCCTGCGGATCGAAGGGCGCCTCTTCCAGTTCCAGCTTCCCCGCCTCGATCTTGGCCATGTCGAGCAGGTCGTTCAGGATGGTCAGCAGCGCCTCGCCGCTTTCGCGGATCGTGCGGGCAAGGCGGCGGTGTTCGGCGTCCTGCAGGTCCGAACACAGAAGCTCGGCCATCCCGAGGATGCCGTTCAGCGGGGTGCGGATCTCGTGGCTCATGTTGGCAAGGAAAAGCGATTTCGCACGGTTGGCCTCTTCGGCGCGTTCGCGCGCGTCGTAAAGCTCGGTCACATCCACCCGCAGGCCGACGCTGCCGCCATCGGGTGTCCGGCGTTCGAAGATCCGCAGCACGCGGCCATTGCCCAGACGCTGTTCGATCAGCGCGTCCTGGGTGCGGTGCAGGCGCAGGCGTTCGGCCAGCCATGCCTCCTCGCGGCCGAAGGCATCGGCATATTGCCCCTGCGCGAGCCCGTAGCGCAGCACGCTTTCGAAGCTCGCGCCCTCGACGATGGCGGGGGCGCTGGCGGCATAGATCTCGCGGTAGCGGCTGTTGGCGATCACCAGCCGGTCATCGGCATCGTAATAGACAAAACCGTCGGGCAGGTTTTCCACCGCCGCATACAGCCGCTGGCGCGAGGCGATGGCCTCGCGTTCGGCGGTGCGCAGGCGCAGTTCGCGTTCGCGGCGGTCGCGGATATCCTCGACGAGGCTCCAGACCAGATCGCGCCCCTCCGTGCTTGTGATCCGCGCCCCGCTCTGCATCACGGGAAAGCGGTGGCCCTGCGGATCGGCCAGTTCCAGTTCCACCGGCCCGTAGCGCCCGCTGCGGCGCAACAGCTTCATCGCGAGCGCCTCTGTCCTGCGGAATTCCGGCGGGACGACATCGCCCATGGTCAGGCCTGTCAGGGCGTCGCGCGTCAGGCCCAGAAGCGACAGGAACGCCCCGTTGGCATCCACGAAGCGCCCCGTTTCCAGATCGTTCAGCGCGATGCCGATGGGCGAGAGGTCGAACAACCCTTCGAGCAGCCCTTCGCGGTAGCGCAGTTGCGCTTCGGCCAGCACCTGCGCGGTCACGTCGCGGACGTGGAACAGGTAGCCCGGGCGCGGGTCGCGGCCGTCGGCGACGCGTTCCGTGGCGGTCAGGTCGTACCAGCGTTCCCGCCCGTCGCCGTCCAGCCGGTAGCGCTTGGTCGCCGACCGCCCGTGCAGGCGGACCTCGTGCATCGCCTCCTGCCCCACGGCCACGACATGGGGGGGCAGGATCTGGTCCTGCCGCTTGCCCAGAAAGGCCTCGGGCGCGGCATAGCTGCCCGTCCCGAAGCCCGGATGGAACCCGACGAAACGGCCGTCGGCATCCACTTCGAACAGCATGTCCGGCACGGCGCGCAGGGTGGATTGCAGGCGGTTGCGTTCCTCTTCCAGCGCCTGTTCGAGGGCCTTGCGCTGGGTGATGTCGGTCTGCACCGTGATCGTGCCGCGCCGTGCCCCGCGCGCGTCGAACAGCGGCTGCATGTCCAGATCGACCCAGTAGACCTCGCCCGACCGGGCACGGTTCTTCACCTCGATCCTGAGCGGCTTGCCCGCGCGGGCGTATCTGTCGATCCGTTCGGCGGCGGCGGGATCGGTATCCTCGCCATGCAGCAGCGTATCGGCGCGCCGGCCTGCCACATCGGCCAGCGCATAGCCGGACCGCCGCTCGAAGGCGGGGTTGACCCAGACGATGCGCGCGCCCTCGTCCACGATCAGGACAGGGTTGTTCGTATGCGCCGCGACCGAGGACAGGCGCTGCAGCGTCTCGCGGTCCTCGACCCTGCGGGTGATGTCCTGAAAAGTGCCATAGACGCGCACGAGCCGCCGCCCGCAAGCTTCCGAAGCCCCCGTCGCGCGCACCCAGCGGTGCCGCCCCTTTGCCGTGACGAAGGGCAGGTCAAGGTCGTAGCCCGTGCCGTCCTCCATCAGGCGGGCAAAGGCTGCGGCGACACGGTCGCGCGCTTCGGGCGGAAAGAAGGAAAGCGCCTGATCCCGTTCCGGCACATGATCCTCGGGCAGGTCGTGGATGCGGCAGGTCTGGGCCGACCAGTAGAGCGCGCCGTTCTGGGGGTCGGCCTCCCAGCTTCCGACGCCCGAGACGGCCTCGATCTCGGCCAGACGGGTGATGGCGCTGCGGTCCTCGGTCACGTCGCGGACGGTGGCATGGGTCAGGCCCGTTTCAGGGTCGCGCCGTGCGCTCCATTGCAGGTCGCGCCACGCGCCGGTGACGGTGCGGTAGCGGTTGACGAAGCGGTCCACGCGGTTGCCGGCGTCCAGCCGCGCGCCGGTGGCGACGGTGTCTTCGGTATCGGCCGGATGGACGAAGTCGAGATAGGGCCGCCCGATCACCTGATCGCGCGGCCAGCCCAGCAGGTCATCCCAAGCGGCATTGACGAACAGGAAACGACCCGACGCGTCGATGATGGCGGCGGGGTCCGGAAGCAACTCGAAAAAAATGCCAGGATCGGTGTCCGCCAAATCTGTCGCCCGCCATCCACTATGGAATGTGCAACCGTGCAGACAGCAAATCGCACCATATACAGATGGTCAGAATACATCCCAAAGGATGGACCGCCTGCGGGTGCCGGCCGATCCGCCCGCGGGTCCGCCGCGGGTCAGTGCTTGCGGAACAGGGCGATGGTGGCGGCGGCGTCGCGCGACATGCCCAGTTCGTGGCCGATGTCTTCGGGATCGCTGCCCTGACGGGCCATCTGGATCGCCTGTTCGATCATGCGTTCGCCCGCCAGCCATTCCACGTCGGATTTCAGGTCGCCCAGATGGTCGCGTAGGCCGTCCACCGCTTCGATGATGCGCCGTTCGTGGCCGGTCAGCAGCACCTCCAGCCGTTCGGCCAGCAGCACGGCGGGATCGGGGCTGCCCAGAAGCGCCTCGGCCTCGCTCTCCCGGATCGCCGCCCGTTCGGCCCGCCAGCGCCATACCCCGACGAGGATCAGCACAAAGCCGCCCAGCAGGGTCGTGGCAAGGAAGATCGCGGCGGCAAGGGTCATATCATTCTCCGGCTGGCCGTTCTGGCCGTTTGTCGTTCGTGGGGGGGCGCGCTAGCCCCGCAGTTCCAGAAAGTCCTGGAACAGGCTGTCGGTGATCGCCTCGAGGTCGATGGGATACTTCCCTTCGGCGATGGCTTCCTTGATCCGCTTGACGATCTCGAGATCCATCGGCGGGCCGGATTCCGACAGTTCGGGTGGCAAGCTTTGTGCCGTCTGGCTGAGCGAGACGACATCCGCCGACGATTTCGTGGCCGCAGCCTTGCCGGATGCGACTTGCGCCGCGCCGCCCGTGGCAGGGGCGATATCCTCGCCGGGTCTGGCGATGCGCGGGCGTCCCGATGCGGTGATTGGGTCTACCATGAGAGCCTCCGTTTGACTGTCTAGACGGGTCGGCGTCACGGAATGTTAGCCCCCGCCGAGACGCGGTTCGGGCCGGTCACGGTGGCCTTCACCTCGCGCCCGCTGGACAGGTTCACGACGCGGACGACATCGCCCAGAAGCCCCGCCTCGCGCGCCTCGGCGGGGGCGGTGACGGACAGGCCGCCCGCCCGCGCCTCGAGCAGAAGGGGTGCGCCCGGCTGGACCAGCCAGCGCGGTTCGACATGGCGCAGGAGCAGCGGCCTGCCCGCGCCCACGGCGGATTTCAGCCGCCGTCCGGCCACCTCGGCGGGGTCCGTGAAGATGTCGTCGGGGCCGAGCCCCGCCACGGGGGCCAGCGTCAGGTCGCCCGCCGCGACGACCGCGCCGCGGGGCAGGCTGCGGGCCAGCGTGACGGCCATCTGTGGCGCCGCGGGCGCGGCTAGGGCGTCGGGCGCGGCCGTTGCCGCTTGCGCGCCGGTCCGCAGGGCGCGGCTCCAGCGCGGGGCGGGGCAGGTGATTTCCGCCGTGCGCCAGTCGCCGTTGCGGGCGGTGACATCGGGCACGCTTCCGCAGGCCGGAAAGGCGCGCAGCGGGGCCGCTACCGTGGCCGTCAGCCCCGCCGCCTCCAGCGCCCGTGACACCAGCCGCGCGACTTCGGCCCCGGGCAGGCCATCGGGATAGCCCGCCGCCAGCGCGGGCTGGGCCAGCAGGGCAAGCAGTGCCGCGCGCCACATCGTCACTGCCCCGTCTGCACGAAGCGCACGGGGCGGCCGGCAAAGGCGGCGGCGGGGCGCGCGGGGTCAAGCGGGCGCAGGCTCGCGCTGTTGGCCGACAGGCCCACCACCTCCAGCATCTCGGTCGAATGGCCGGCATCGGCGGTAAAGGCGATGGAGCCGCGTGTCACCCCCATCCGCCGCCCGACCGGCACGCTGATCGTGCCGCCCGCCACCGACAGGATGGCGCTGACGGGCTTGCAGGTCTCGGCCGCCAGCAGGTCCGAAAAGGCGCGGTCCACCCCCGCCAGAAGGGCTGCGGACATGGCGCGCCGGTCCGGTTCCACCAGCACTGCCGCGCGACCGAAGGGCGAGGGCGCGGGCATCGCCGCCTCGCGCGTCAGGCGCTGGCGCAATACGGTGCCGTCCCCGCCCACCAGCATCACGTCGAGCGTCATCACAAGCCGGTCGCGCCCGCCCGCGCCGCCCGTCACGTCGATCCGCAATTCGGGCACGAAGGCATGTTCCCCCGCGGGCAGGCGCACCGATCCGCGCGTCAGGGCGACATAGTCGAACCCGTCCTGCGCCGCACCGCCCATGGGCAGGGCGCGCTGCGTGGTCCGCACCAGTTCCACCTGCGGGTGGCGGGCCAGCGCGCGCAGAAGATCGTGGATGATCCCGCCCGCCAGCGGTTCGGTCCATGCGGGCGCGCGGGGCGAGACATGGAGGCCCGCGCGATAGGCGGTGACGACCAGACGGCGGCGGTCGGGGCAGGCCCCGCCCGTTTGGGCCCCCACCCGCGCGCGGATCGTGGCCTGCCAGCCCTCGGCGGTCCGGCGCAGGGCCAGCACCTCGTGCCCCAGCACACGGCCGACGGGGCGGACGATCAGAAGATCGGAGGTCACGACCGAACGGTCCATCACCGTATGCCCCGCGACGCTGGCCCCGCCTGCAAGCGCCGCCTGCAGCAGCGCATCGGCCACGGCGCGGCGGCGGGCGCTGTCGTCATCGCCGGCCCCGTCGCGGAAGGCCTGCCCCGTCACCTCGACCCAGACCGTCTCGGCGGCGGGCAGGGGGGTGGGCAGCAGCGCCGCCAGCAGGGCCAGCGCACGGATCATGCCTGCCCCCTGAGGGCGCGCAGGATATAGGCCACGGTGTCGCGGTCGATCGCCATCTCGATCTCGTAGCTGTCGGTGCCCTTGGGCGTGATCCGCACCGTGCGCGCGCCGCGCAGAGTGCCTTCGACAACCGCGGCCAGACGGTCATCCGTCACCACCGCGTCGCGCACGCTGGTCGTGGCCGACAGGCGGATGCCGTGGATCTGTTCGGTCAGGTCGCGCAGCGCATCCATCCGCGCCGCGCGGATCGCCATCAGGCGCCTTTCGTTCAGCGTCTTGCCCGGCTGCCCCGCGATCTGGGCGAACCCCAGCCCCTTGACCGGCATCACGCCTGCATCCGCCGCGGGCTGGCTGGCGGAAATGTTCGCAGAAGGGTTCGCAGAAGGGTTCGCAGTCGGGGCCGCGTCCAGACGGTCGGCGGCATCCAGCCCGTCCTTCACCTCGGCCAGCTGGCGGGTCAGGCCGGTGGCGTCCATCGGCAGCGCCCCGACCGCGTGGTCGGTGGCAGGCGCACAGGCGGCCAGCAGCAGGGCGAGCGGGAAGGCAGGGGCGGGGCGCATCGGGCAACCTCGGGGGTTTGGGGCGGATCACGCGGGACGGGCTGCAAGCCCCGTGCCAGCGCGCGGACCCAACCACCCCCCCCCCGCTTGGCACAGGGATTGCACGCCCTGCGCGAGCGACAGTTTTCCGACAGCGGATGCGAGATGACCCGACAGGCCGACCACCACGGACCCGCCCCGACCGGAAGGGGAACGGCATGACGGGCGCGGTGCGTCCGCAGGGGGTGGCGGGGCTGCTGGGCGGGCTGGCGCTGCCTTTGGCCATCCTTGCCATCATCGCCATGATGGTGCTGCCACTGCCGGTGGTGCTGCTCGACTTCTTCTTCGTGGCCAACATCCTTCTGTCGCTGGTCATCCTGATGGTGGCGCTCTACGCCTACCGCCCGCTCGATTTCTCCAGCTTCCCCAGCCTGTTGCTGATCGCCACGGTCTTCCGGCTGGCGCTGAACGTCGCGTCCACCCGCGTGGTGCTGTCCGAAGGGCATACGGGCCACGAAGCCGCGGGCAAGGTCATCCAGGCCTTCGGCGATTTCGTCATCGCGGGCAATTTCGTCGTGGGCCTTCTGGTCTTTGCCATCCTCGTGATCATCAACCTTGTCGTGATCACCAAGGGCGCGGGGCGGGTGTCCGAGGTGTCGGCGCGCTTCACGCTCGATGCCATGCCCGGCAAGCAGATGGCGATCGACGCCGATCTGAACGCGGGCCTTCTGACCCCCGATCAGGCCCGCGCCCGCCGCGCCGAAGTGGCGGCCGAGGCCGATTTCTACGGCGCGATGGATGGCGCGGGCAAATTCGTCAAGGGTGACGCGATGGCGGGCATCCTGATCCTTGCCATCAACATCATCGGCGGCATCCTGATCGGCACGATGCAGCACGGGCTCGCGCTGGGCGAGGCGGCGCATACCTATGTCGTCCTGTCCATCGGTGACGGTCTGGTGGCGCAGATCCCTGCGCTGCTTCTGTCCATCGCCACCGCCGTCATCGTCACCCGCGTCTCCTCCAGCCATGACATGGCGGGCCTGATCGCGGATCAGGTCCATCTCAAGCAGGCTTGGCTGCCCGT
>JBEEOG010000282.1:0-4686 GCA_041191745.1 Pseudomonadota bacterium
CCCTGACCGAGGTTCTGTGCCGTGAACAGGTAGTCGTAGACATACATGCCCGGAACCTGGCTTGCCGTGCCGGGACCGCCCGAGGTCTGCGCGACGACAAGGTCGTAAAGCTTGATGATGCCCGATGCGACCAGCACCAGCGTGGTGATGAAGACGGGCCGCATCATCGGCACGATGATCACCAGATAGGTCTTCCAGCGCGGGATGCCGTCCACGCGGGCGGCCTTCCAGATATCCTCGTCGATGCCGCGCAGGCCCGCCAGCATGATGCACATGACAAAGCCCGTGCCCTGCCACAGCCCCGCGATCAGCAGGCCGTAAAGCACCGTGTCGGGGTTCGACAGCGGGTTAAACTCGAACCCCTCCCAGCCCATGCCGCGCACGACGTGCTGGATGCCGAGGTCAGGGTTCAGCACCCACTGCCAGACCAGCCCCGTCACGATGAAGGACAGCGCGAAGGGGTAGAGCATCACCGTGCGGAACGTATCCTCGAACCGGATCTTCTGGTCCATCAGCACGGCAAGGAAGAAGCCCAGCCCGATGGTCAGCACCAGCGACAGCACGCCGAAGATCATCAGGTTCTGGATCGAGGTCAGCCACAGGCTGTTCGACCAGAGCCGCTCGTACTGGTCGAAGCCCACGAAATTCAGGCGGGGCAGCAGTTTGGAATCCGTGAAGGAATAGGTCACCGTCCAGAGCGTGCCGCCGACAAAGACCACCAGCGTGGTCAGGATCATCGGCAGCGCCGCGATCTTGGCATAGATGTTGCGCAGGGGACGCATGCGCCGAGGGTTGCCCGCCATGTCCGGTCTCGCTTGCGAAGGAAAAGGGATTGTCCAGAGTCGCGGAAGGGCCGCCCGTCACGGACGGCCCTTCCGACTTTGGCAGGATCAGAGACCGGTCTTCAGGATCTCGACCCACTTGGCATGGGCCTCTTCCGGCGCCATGTCGGACTTCCAGAACTCGGCCTGCAGGTCACCCAGCTGGGTCTGCACGTCCGGCGACCAGACCTGATCGCCCGAGGGCATGATGTTGCCGCCGGCAAGGATCTCCAGACCCTTCTTCATGCAGTCGTTGGCCGCGGCCAGATCGACGTCGCCGCGGATCGGCAGCGAGCCCTTCTTCAGGTTGAAGGCCACCTGCACGGGGGGCGAGACGAGCAGCGCCGCCAGACGCTTCTGCGCGGCTTCCTTTTCCGGATCGTCCAGCTTCGGGAAGTAGAAGGCGTCACCGCCCGTCGAGAGGTAGGCGTTCAGGCCCAGACCCGGAAGGCAGGTGTAGTCCTTGCCCGCAACCTCGCCCGCGACCTGGAATTCGCCCTGCGCCCAGTCCCCCATGATCTGGCCCGCGGCCTGATCGGTGATGACAAGGTTGGTGGCCTGGTTCCAGTCCTGCACGGTGGATTTCGCCGCCAGCTTGCGCGCGTCGGCGGCGGCGGTAAAGACGGCGGCCATCTCGGCACCGGCCGCGACGTCCATGTTCTTGTCGATGTTGACCTGCTTCCAGACATCCAGACCGGCCACGGCCACGGTCAGCGCGCCGAAGGCGAGGTTCGACTGCCAGGGCTGGCCGCCCAGCGCCAGCGGGATCTTTCCGGCCGCTTCGACCTGCGGGGCGGTCGCCACGAATTCGTTCCAGTTCTGCGGGACCGGGATGCCCAGATCCTCATAGACCTTGTTCGACAGCCACAGCCATTCGGGCGAATGGATGTTGACGGGCGCGCAATAGATGCGGCCGTCCACGGTGCAGCTGTCCAGAAGCGACGGCGGATAGACCTTGTCCTTCCAGCCCTCGGCCTCGGCCACGTCGGTCAGGTCGAGCATCAGCCCCGCCTGCACCAGTTCCAGCGCCTGCTGGCCGTGGTTGAACTGCGTGGCCCCCATCGGATCGCCGCCGGTGATGCGGCTGATCATGATCGGACGGGCGGTATCGCCGCCGCCCGCGATGGCGCCGTCGATCCATTTGTCGCCGCTCGCATCGAAGGCCTTGGCCAGTTCGGCCACGGCGGCAGCCTCCCCGCCCGAGGTCCACCAGTGCGTGACTTCCAGTTCGGTCGCAAAGGACGCGGCCGGCAGGGCCACGGTGGCGGCAAGCCACGTGGCGAGCTTCAGGGTCTTCATTCGGTTTCCTCCCGTTTCTAAATCGTTATAGACGCATCCTAAATCGTTTCAGAAATGCCTAGCAAGAAATCTTTTCGCTTGTTTCCGCATCAGGGCAGAGGCTTGATGGCAACGCAATCCCTGCCCTTTCCCGCCCCCGAAACCCCCGCTCCGGTGCCGCCCGACATGCCCCTTCCGCACTGCAATCCGATGCTGCAAATGCTTGCCTTCGCGGGGATTCCGGCGCGTCTTGCCGGTGGTGTCGGCAGACGATTCGCGGCGGGGGTCCGGCGGCGGGTGGTGGGCCGCACGCCATGCGCGGGGCGGCAGGTTTTTTTCCGTTGCGGCGCAGAAGGTCAGTGCGCCGCGACGCGGCAGAAAGGGCAGCAGCGATGACAGATTCGCCGCTTCACGGTCACCTCGTCGTCGCGGCGGACGAACGCCCGACGCTCAAGACCATCGCCGCCGAGACGGGCCTTGCCATCGCCACCGTCAGCCGCGCGCTGAAGGACGCCCCCGACATCGGCGAAGAGACCAAGCGGCGCGTGCGCGAGACCGCGGCGCGTCTGGGCTACCGGCCCAACCGCGCGGGCGTGCGCCTTCGCACGGGCAAGACCAACGTGATCGCGCTGGTCCTGTCCACCGAGGCGGATGTGATGAACCACACCTCGCAACTCCTCTATTCCATCGCCCGCACGCTCAAGGGCACGGCCTACCACCTTGTCGTCATGCCCTTCTTTCCCGACGAGGATCCGATGACCCCGATCCGCTATCTGGTGGAAACGGGTTCGGCCGACGGGATCATCCTGAACCAGACCCGCCCCGACGATGCCCGCATCCGCTACATGCAGGAACGCGGCTTTCCCTTCGCCACGCACGGGCGCACCGACATGGGGATCGACCATCCCTATTTCGACTATGACAACGAAGCCTATGGCCGCGTCGCCGTGCGCCGCCTGCTGGCGCGCGGGCGCCGCCGGCTGATGATCGTCCCGCCGCCGCGCGCCCATGCCTATGCGCGCCACATGGTGACGGGCTTTTCCGAGGAATGCGCGCATCAGGGCGTGGCCTTCGAGGTGATCGAGGGCGTGACCTCGGACAGCCCCGGCGGCCAGATCGAGGATGCGGTCGCCCGCCGCTTTGCCGAAGCTGCGCCGCCCGACGGGCTGGTGCTGGGATCGACCACGGCCACGCTCGCCTCGGTCGCGGGGGCGGAACGGACGGGGGCGGTGATCGGGCGCGATTTCGACGCGGTCGGGAAAGAGGCGATCCCCTTCCTCGTGCGGTTCCGCAAGGAACTGATCGTTCTGCACGAGGATGTGGGACGGGCGGGGCATTTCCTCGCCAAGGCGATCATCGCCGCGATCGAACGCCGCGCCCCGGAACAGTCGCAATATCTGGACAGCCCCGCCGACTAGGGGGGCCAAGGCAAGCAGGGCCGGCGGTCCTGCGCGGGAGGGAGACGAGGGATGCGGACGATGAAGGGACCGGCGCTGTTTCTGGCGCAATTCGCGGGCGATGCGGCGCCCTTCAATTCGTGGAAATCGATCACGCGCTGGGCCGCCGATTGCGGCTATGTCGGCGTGCAGGTGCCCAGCTGGGACGGGCGGCTGTTCGATCTGGAAAAGGCAGCCGCGTCAAAGGACTGGTGCGACACCTTCAAGGGCGAGGCCGCCGAGGCGGGCATCGCCGTGACCGAGCTTTCGACCCATCTGCAGGGCCAGCTCGTCGCGGTCCACCCCGCCTATGACACGGCCTTCGACGGTTTCGCCGCGCCTGCGGTGCGCGGCAATCCCAAGGCTCGGGCCGAATGGGCGGTGGATCAGGTCAAGAAGGCCCTGACCGCCAGCCGCAACCTTGGCCTGACGGCGCAGGCGACCTTTTCGGGCGCGCTGGCATGGCCGTTCGTCTATCCTTGGCCGCAGCGCCCTGCAGGTCTGGTCGAGGAAGCCTTCGACGAACTGGCGCGCCGCTGGCGGCCGATCCTCGACCATGCCGAGGAAATGGGCGTCGACCTGTGCTACGAGATCCACCCGGGCGAGGATCTGCATGACGGGATCAGCTACGAGATGTTCCTGCAGCGCGTGGGCAACCACGACCGCGCGCGGATGCTGTACGACCCGTCGCATTATGTGCTGCAACACCTTGATTATCTGGAACATATCGACATCTACCACGACCGCATCCGCATGTTCCACGTCAAGGATGCGGAATTGAACCCGACAGGGCGGCAGGGCGTCTATGGCGGCTTTCAGGCCTGGGTGAACCGCGCGGGCCGCTTCCGCAGCCTTGGCGACGGGCAGGTGGATTTCGGCGGCGTCTTCTCGAAGCTCACGCAATACGGCTATGGCGGCTGGGCCGTGGTCGAATGGGAATGCGCGCTGAAACACCCCGAGGACGGGGCGCGCGAAGGGTCGGATTTCGTGCGCGCGCACATCATCCGCGTGACGGAAAAGGCCTTTGACGACTTCGCGGGCGCAGGCACCGACCGCGCCGCGAACCGGCGGATGCTGGGCCTGGACTGACGTGCAAGAGCGGGGGTTTCGCACCCCCGCACCCCCGCGGGATATTTGGGAACAGATGAAGA
>JBEEOG010000283.1:0-2859 GCA_041191745.1 Pseudomonadota bacterium
ACGCAGCCCGACCCGCCCCCGCCCGAGCGGATATAGACTTTGGCAAGATCGAGGAACTTCATGGTCGCGGCTTTCGTAAGGATCAACACAGGCGATAGTGGACAAAAGGCCGATGCTCAAGCCTTAGCCCATCAAAGGACGCAGGCCTTCGACCGCAGGCTTCATCTGTTCCCAAATATCCCGGGGGTGCGGGGGCTGGCCCCCGCCTGCCCTCAGCCCAGCTTGCGCAGGTAGGTCCAGGTGGGCACGCGTGCCCCGCGCGCGACCGAGAAGGTCTCGGCATCGCCCAGATACTGGAAGCCCGCATTGGTCAGCACGCGCGCCGATCCGGGATTGTCCTGGAACACCTCGGCAAAGATCGTGCGACTCTTCAGCGGGTTCGCGGCGATCAGGGCGCGCACGGCCTCGGAGGCGAAGCCCGTATTCCAGAAGGCGGGCGCCACCCAATAGCCCACCTCGGACTGGTCGCGGTTCCACTTCTCCTCGTCCATGCGCTTCAGGCTGATCACGCCCAGCACCTCGGCCAGACCGTTGGCCGATCCGTCCATGACCCAGACCGCCTCGTCGCCCCCGGCCCGCATCGCGCGGGTGACGAAGGCCTCGGCCGCGCCGGGGGGCAAGGGATGGGGGATGGAGCGCGTCGCCTCGGCCACGCGCCTGTCGCCCGCATACATCGCAAACAGGCCCGCATCCGATTTGCGTACGGGGCGCAGCACGAAACGGCCGGCAGGGATGATCCCGGTCGAGAGGTCGGCGGCAGCAACGGCAGCGATCACGTCCAGAGTCATGGGCTTCCTCCACTGAAGCGCATGTAGGGGGCAGTTCTGGCCCCAACAAGGCAGAGACCCGTCCGGCCGGTGGCGGCCTTGGGGCAAGAAACGGTGATCGGGGGCCCCATCTTAGCCCGCGATCCGGTGACGCCCGCGCCCGACCCCGCGACGGCGGCGCCGGAAACGAGAGGGGGGACCGGCCTTTCAGCCGATCCCCCCATTACAAACCGATTGTAAAGGTTCGGCTTACTCGGCTGCCTCCGCGACGGGGAGGACCGAAATGAAGGTGCGGCCCTTGAGGCCCTTCTTGAAGGTCACCTTGCCCTCGGCGGTGGCGAAGATCGTGTGATCGGTGCCCATGCCGACATTCTCGCCCGGGAACCAGGTGGTGCCACGCTGGCGGACGATGATGTTGCCCGGGATCGCGTGCTGCCCGCCATAGAGCTTCACGCCAAGACGACGGCCCGCGGAGTCGCGGCCGTTGCGGGAGGAACCGCCTGCTTTCTTGTGTGCCATGGGGGATTACTCCTGTGCAGCAGCGGCCGCGGCCCGGCGGGCGCGGCGGGGTTTCTCGGCAGCGGCTTCGACAGCGGCCGGAGCGGCGGCAGCCCCGTGGGCGGCGCGGCGCGCATCGGCGGTGCCGGTCGCAGCGGCGATGCCCGACGTCTCGGCGCCCGACGCCAGAACGTCGGTCACGCGGACCAGCGTCAGGTGCTGGCGGTGGCCCTTGGTCCGCTGCGAGCTGTGCTTGCGGCGGCGCTTGACGTAATGGATCGTCTTCTCGCCCTTGATCTGGTCGATGACCTCGGCCACCACGGCGGCACCGGCAACGGTCGGCGCGCCGACGGTGACGCTGTCGCCGCCAACCATCAGGATTTCGTTGAACTGGATCTTGTCACCAGCATTGGCCGCAAGCTTTTCCACGCGCAGAACGTCACCCGCCTGCACCTTGTACTGCTTGCCACCGGTCTTGAGGACCGCGAACATGGGTCTTTCCTTCCTGTATCCGCGTCCTGCGGCCCCGTTTCCGGCGTTTCGGGGGCCAACGGCCCCGCCTTCGGACAGCGCGCCCCGCCAGGGACGTCATCAAAACGAAAGCCCGGCGAGACTCGCGCCTTGCCGGGATGGCGGCTTATCGGTCAGGCGGCAGGCGAAGTCAAGCCGCCTTTCCGCCCCTTCCGGTCAGATGTCCTGCCCCTGCAACTGAATCGCCACCGCCCCGCCCAGCGCGAAGGAAATCTCCTCGAACAGCACCGCATAGGCGGCAAAGAGCGCCGCGTTCAGCACCTGCCCCTCGGGGCTGGCGGAAAAGGCGGTATAGGCTTCGAGATCGGCATCCGACAGCGGCTCGTAGGCCAGCGCGAGATAGGGGAACAGCCAGTCCTCGGTCTGGCGGCGCACCTCTTCCTCTTGCGACCAGACATTGGCCAGCATCTCGTCCTCGACCACCTCGGGGCCGAGCGCGCCGCCCTCGGCCATGCCGCGGAAGAAGGCGAGGTTGGAATTCAGCGCCCCCTGCACGTTCGATTCGATCAGGTCGTTCGTTTCGGCGAAGTCGCGCAGCAGCGCGGCACGCGGCCCCTCGTCGGCGGCAAGGTCGGCCCATGCCAGTTTGGCGGCATCCTCGACCGCGTCGTCCAGAAGCGCGCGGCGGGCCTCGATCTCCAGCGTCAGGATGCGCTGGCCGAGGTCGGAGGAAAAGAAGTCTAGCGCCTTGGCCATGGCGGCGGGATTCTGCCCCACCGCCGTGCCGAAGGCGCCACCGAAACGGTCGATCATGTGCGGCACGTCATAGATCGTCTGCACCTTGACCGCCCAGCCCGCCCCGCCCTGCCCGGGGAACATGTCCGCCTCGATCGTGCGGCCGTATTCCTCGCCCTCGGCGCGCATCACCCCCAGCACCTCGTCCATCCGCAGCACCTCGAGCAGGGCGCGGGTGCCGGCCGGGGCGGTGGCCAGCGCGTCCGCAGGGGCGGGCGGGGCCGTTTCGGCCCGTGCCGCGAAGGGCAGCGCCAGCAGAAGCGCAAGCAGCGCCACCGCGCCAAGGGCCCGAAGGCGGAATTCGGTCATGCTGCGCAGCGCCATCGTC
>JBEEOG010000284.1:0-4438 GCA_041191745.1 Pseudomonadota bacterium
CTTCGATATCGGGGTGATCCATGTCGCAGATCACCATCTTGGCCGCGCGGCGCGTGGTGCCGCCCGACTTGATGGCCCCTGCCGCGCGGTCGCCGATCTTGAGGAAGCCCATCAGGCCCGACGACTTGCCGCCGCCCGACAGTTTCTCGCCTTCGCCGCGGAGGGAGGAGAAGTTGGTGCCGGTGCCGGAGCCGTATTTGAACAGGCGCGCCTCGCGGACCCAGAGGTCCATGATCCCGCCCTCGTTCACCAGATCGTCGCTGACGGACTGGATGAAGCAGGCATGGGGCTGGGGGTGTTCATAGGCGCTGTCGGATTTCGTCAGCTTGCCCGTCTGGTAGTCCACATAGAAATGCCCCTGCGACGGGCCGTCGATCCCATAGGCCCAGTGCAGGCCCGTGTTGAACCACTGCGGGCTGTTCGGCGCGGCCATCTGGCGCGCGAGCATGAAGCGCATCTCGTCGTAATAGGCGCGGGCATCGGATTCGGTGGTGAAGTAGCCGCCCTTCCAGCCCCAATAGGCCCATGCGCCCGCCAGACGGTCGAAGACCTGCTTGGCGCTGGTTTCGCCGGTGAAGCGTTCGCCTTCGGGCAGCTGGGCCAGCGCGGCCTCGTCCGGGACCGAGCGCCACAGGAATTCGGGCACGCCCTTTTCCTTGACGCGCTTCAGGCGCGCGGGCACGCCCGCCTTGCGGAAGTATTTCTGCGCCAGAACGTCTGACGCCACCTGCGACCAGCCTTCGGGCACCTCGACCGCCTCGTTGCGGAAGACGACCTTGCCGTCGGGATTGCGGATTTCCGAGGTGGTGGTGCTGAAGGCCATCGCGCCATAGGCGCCGGTCGCTTCGGTCGTGAACTTCCGTTCGATCTTCATGTGCCCCGTCCTTGGTTCTGCAGGGCTTCGCCCTGTCTTTTGCATGCATCCGTGCCGTCGCGGCAGGTTCGGGCAAACAGGTTCCACCCTGCGCCCCTTGGCGCAGGCCCCAGCCTTTGCGGTGCTGTCGGTCTGTGGTCTTGCCTGCCCGTTCTTGTGGGCCACTAGATGTTGTGGCCTTGCCGCTCACCAAGACAACGTGTCGTAATTCCGAAGCACGATCAACGGAAAATTTTACCCGTCAGCGCTGATTTTGTGCTTGACGATTTTCGGGACACAAGGGGCTGTGGCCACCCCCGCCGCGCCCCCCTGCGCGGGGGCGATGTGAACAAGCCTGTGGACAGGTTCTGGACGGGTCGGGGACGGTCCGCAAAAAGCCCTTGAACGGTGCGGGCTTGCACGGTCGGGTTGAATTCGGGTCTGAATTCGCGGCGCGGCGGACGGCCGGCGCGGGGGGCGATTCACCGTGGCGGAAGGGCGGGACGGTTGATCAGGAAGATGCCCGCCGCCACCAGCGCCCCCGCCCCCAGAAGGTGGAGCGAGAGCGACTCACCCAGCAAGAGCCAGCCGAGGAAAATGGCCGAGACAGGGGTGAGGAAGCTGAAGCTCGCCACCGTCGCGGGCGGATAGACCGACAGGAGCCAGAGCCATGCGATGAATCCCCCCGCCACGACGACCGAGGCCTGAAAGACCAGACCCACAAAATGTAGGGGCTGCAGGTCGCGGATCAGGGGGCCGAACAGGGGGGCGGCCAGCAAGAGGATCGGGGCCGAGACGAGGACCATCCAGAACAGCTGCATCTCGGGTCCGGCGGCGCGCAGGCGGCTGGCGCGGGCAATATAGGCGGTCCCCGCCCATCCCAACGCGCCCCCCAGCGCGCAGAGATCGCCCGCAAGGCTGCCCCCTGCCGCCGATCCGCGCGACAGGATCGCCCAGGCCGTGCCGCCGAAGGCCAGCGTCAGCCCCGCCGCGCGGCTGGGCGTGATCCGCTCGCCCGGGATGCCGAAATGGGCCATGACGGCGAACCAGAGCGGCATCGAATAGAACAGGACCGAGGCGCGGCTGACCGTCGTCACATCGAGCGCGAGGAAGAGGAACAGAAACTCGGCCGCGAAGACCGCCCCGATCAGCAGACCGGGCCCGAGGTCGGCGCGGTCGAGCCGCGGCGGACGCCCCCGCCACCAGAGCCAGCCCGCCACGAAAAAGACGGCGAGCGCCGAGCGCAGCCCCGCAAAGAAGACGGGCTGCAACCCCTGATTGACAAGCTTCACGATGATCTGGTTGAAGGCCAGAAGCAGCGCCACGGCGAAAAGCGCCCCCGCGCCAAAGGCATCCAGACTGTCGCGCCGCGGGCTCATCGGTTCCTCCACTTCGCGCCCACGGTTCGGCCCGCGGGGCGGGGAAGTCAAGGCAGGGTCTGGCCGCGACGCGCGCGATGGCTTAAAGGCCAAGGAAAGGACCGACAGGACGAAGGCACGCCGCCATGGCCGACATCATTGCCCGTTGCGAGGCCAGGGGCCTGCGAATGACCGACCAGCGCCGCGTCGTGGCCCGCGTGATCGGCGACGCCGAGGACCATCCCGATGTCGAGGAGCTTTACGCCCGCGCGGCAAGGATCGACCCGCGCATCTCCATCGCCACGGTCTACCGGACGGTGAAGCTGTTCGAGGAGGCGGGCATCCTCGACCGGCTGGAATTCGGCGACGGGCGCGCGCGCTATGAAGATGCGGAACGCGACCACCACGACCACCTGATCGACGTCAATTCCGGCGAGGTGATCGAATTCGTCGACCCCGAGATCGAGGCCCTGCAGGAGCGGATCGCCGAACGTCTGGGCTACCGGTTGGTGGGCCACCGTCTGGAGCTTCTGGGCGTGCCGGTCAAGAAAAGCTGACGCGCGGCACCCGCATGACCTTTCACGCCAAGGACAATCTGCGCGGCATCCTCTTGATGGTGCTGGGCATGGGGCTGTTCGCGCTGGAGGATACCTTCATCAAGCTGGCGGCGGCGGACCTGCCGGCGGGCTTCATCCTGATGGTGATCGGGCTGGTGGGCATCCCCTTCTTCTGGGCGATGGCGCGCGCGCAGGGCAGCCGCGTCCTTGTGCGCGCGGCGTTCCATCCCGCCGTTATCGGGCGCAATCTGGGCGAGATGCTGGGCACCTTCGGCTTCGTCACCGCGCTGACGCTGGCGCCGCTGGCCGATGTGTCGGCCGTGGCGCAGGCGATGCCGCTTTTCGTGACGATGGGGGCCGCGCTTTTCTTGGGCGAAACCGTGGGCTGGCGGCGCTGGACGGCGATCGTCGTGGGCTTTCTGGGCGTGCTGATGGTGATCCGGCCCGGTTTCGCGGGGTTCGATCCCGATCTGCTCTGGGCGCTGGTCGCGGTGGTGGGGCTGGGGTCGCGCGACCTGTTCACGCGACGCGTGCCGCAGTCGATCACCACGATGCAGCTGTCGGTCTGGGCCTTCATGGCGGTCGTGCTGCTGGGCGCGGGGATGGTGGCGGTCTCGGGCGGGGTGCACATGCCGGGGCCGTGGCAGATGCTGTGGATGGGCTGCGCGTCCGTCGTGGGGATCGCGGCCTATTGGGCGCTGACGCAGGCCAACCGTCTGGGCGAGATGTCGGTCATCACCCCTTTCCGCTACAGCCGCATCCTGTTCGCGCTGGCACTGGGCATCCTTGTCTTCGGCGAACGGCCCGATGTCATGACGCTGTGCGGTGCGGCGGTGATCGTGGGGTCGGGCATCTATACCTTTGCCCGCGAGCGGGCCGCGCGCCAACGCGCCCTTTCCATGACCGCCCCGACCCGCTAAAGGACGGCGCGAGAGCATCCATCGTCAGCCCAAGGAGGCCATCCGCCCATGAGCACGATCATCGACATCCACGCCCGCGAAATCCTCGACAGCCGTGGCAACCCCACGGTGGAGGTGGACGTCCATCTGGAATCCGGCGCGATGGGCCGTGCCGCCGTTCCCTCGGGCGCATCGACCGGCGCGCACGAGGCGGTGGAACGCCGCGACGGGGACAAGTCGCGCTACATGGGCAAGGGTGTGCTGGAAGCCGTGGCCGCCGTGAACGGCGAGATCGCGGAAGAGATCGTGGGCTTCGACGCGCTGGATCAGGTGGGCATCGACCGGACGATGATCGAGATGGACGGCACGCCCAACAAGGGCCGTCTGGGCGCGAACGCGATCCTCGGCGTGTCGCTGGCGGTGGCCAAGGCCGCGGCGGAAGCCACGGGCCAGCCGCTGTTCCGCTATGTCGGCGGCACCTCGGCCCGCGTGCTGCCCGTGCCGATGATGAACATCATCAACGGCGGCGCCCATGCCGACAACCCGATCGACATCCAGGAATTCATGATCATGCCCGTGGGCGCGGACAATATCCGCGATGCCGTGCGGATGGGGTCGGAGGTGTTCCACACGCTGAAAAAGGAACTGTCAGCCGCGGGGCTTTCGACGGGCATCGGTGACGAGGGCGGCTTCGCCCCGAACCTGTCCTCGGCCCGTTCGGCGCTGGATTTCATCCTGAAATCGATCGAGAAGGCCGGCTACCGCCCCGGC
>JBEEOG010000285.1:0-7205 GCA_041191745.1 Pseudomonadota bacterium
CGCGGAAGCTGCCCGCGCGGATCGCCACGCGCCCCGCCATGCCCGCCGCGCGGAAGCGCGCCTCGGCCCCTGCCACCACGGCGGGCAGGTCGAACAGCGTCAGGCCCAGCGCCGGACAGGCGCGCCCGACGGCGGACAGGAAGGCCCCCGTGCCCCCGCCCACATCCATCAGGTGCCGCACGCCGCGCAGATCGACCATCCGCAGCGTATCGGCGGCGACAAGGCCCTGACTGTCGGCCATCAGGCCGGAATAGCGCTCTGCCAGCGCGGGGTCCGCCGCCCCGCCCGCGCCAAAGACATAGGGCCAGAACTCCGCCAGTTCCGGCTGCGTCTGCCCCCTGAAAAAGGCCACGGGATCGGACAGGTCGCGGTAAAGGACGGGGTGGTGGCGCACCATCGCCTCGAGCCCCGGCACGGTCAGGAAGGCCGCGCCGCGCGTGGTCAGCCGCCAGCCGTCGCCCTTGCGGCGGATCAGCCGCAGCGCCGCCCCCGCCTGAAGCAGCACCGCCATGCGGTCGGGCGGCACCTGCGCCAGCGCGGCCAGCGCGGCGGTCGTGGCCGCGCCTTCCGCCAGACGGTGCAGGATGCGGAATTCCACCAGCGCAAGCAGCGCCTGCGACTGCACGAAGCCCGAGACGACCGAGAACAGCGCCGCGCCCTCGTCCCGCGCGATCCGCTTGAGCACGGGCAGGCGCGCGCAAAGCGCATGGAAGCGCGGCGACAGGGCCAGCCGCGCGGGCAGGCCCAAACCGCGGCGGCGCGGGGGCCGGATGTCGCCTGCGCTCACCTCGGCCATGTCAGCCCCGCGCGACGGTCAGATGGACCGGCGTCAGCTTTTCGGCATAGGCCGTCACCATCCGCGCCAGCATCGCCTCGCCCGGGCAGGACGGGATGGAGGCGATGGCGCCTGCCAGAATGTCCTTCAGGTGCCGCGCGGCCCCTTCGACCCCGAATTCGGAAACGGCCGAGGGGCGGGCATGCGCGGCATCCTGACCCGCAGGCTTGCCCATCTGGTCCGCGGTCAGCAGCGCGTCCTTCAGATCGTCGGCCACCTGAAAGGCCGCCCCCAGACGGTCGCCCAGTTCCTCCCACGGCTCGGCCTCCTGCCCGGCCGCGACCGCGCCCATCTGGGTGGCCGCGATGAAGAGCGCCCCCGTCTTGGCCCGGTGATAGGCGGCAAGGTTGACCTGCGCCTCGCTCTCCCAGCCCTGCCCCGCGCAGATGCCGCCGGGCATGCCGGTGCGCTGGGCAAGGATGCGGATCAGCTCCACCGCCCGCGCGGGCTGGTCGCCCATGGCGCGCGCCAGCACCTCGAAGGCCAGAACGATCAGGCTGTCGCCCGCCAGAACGGCCAGCGGTTCGGAATAGGCGCGGTGGACGGTGGGCTTGCCACGGCGCAGGTCGGCATCGTCGAAACAGGGCAGGTCGTCATGCACAAGGCTCGCGCAGTGGATCAGCTCCAGCGCCGCCGCCGCCGCATCCGACAGGACCGGCCGGTCGTCGCCGCAGGCAAGGGCCACCGACAGCAGGATCGTAGGCCGGATGCGCGCGCCCCCCGGAAAGACCGCATGCTCCAGCGCGCCCGACAGGCGCTGCGGTGCCGCGCCCCCACGCCCCAGCGCCACCGCGCCCCGCACCGCCGTCTCGATCCGTCCGTCCAGCATCTGCGCCCCCTCTGGATGCGAGTCCGCGCCAGATTGCACCCCGCCGGACCAAGTGTAAACCAAAACTTACACTTTGTTGTAATTCATGGTGGACAATATCAAGGGCCGGCCCCAGACTGCCGGCATGCCGAAGGACCGGATCATCGTCATCGGGGCCGGAATGGGCGGGCTGGCGGCAGCCATCCGCCTTGCCGCCGCAGGCCATGCCGTGACCGTGGTGGAAAGCGCCGCCGCCGCGGGGGGCAAGGCCCGCACCCTGCCCTCGGCGGCCGGACCCGTGGATTGCGGCCCGACCGTGCTGACGATGCGCGATGTCTTCGACGACCTCTTCGCGCTGGCGGGCGAACGGATGGACGACCATGTGGCGCTGGTGGCGCAGCCCGTCCTCGCGCGGCACTGGTGGCCCGATGGCACGCAGCTCGACCTGACGACGGACCGTGCGCGGAATGCCGCGCTGATCCGCGATGCCTTCGGCCCGGGCGAGGCGGAGGCCTTCCTGCGCTTCGATGCCCGCGCCGAGGCGCTCTATCAGGCCTTCGACGCGCCCGTGATGCGCGCGCCGCGCCCCGCCCTGCCTGCGATCCTGCGCGCGGTCGCCACGCGGCCCGCGATCTGGCCCGCGCTCGCCCCCGGCCTGACGCTGTCAGGCTGGCTGGGACGGCAGTTCCGCGATCCGCGCCTGATCCAGCTTTTCGCCCGCTACGCCACCTATGTCGGTGGCCGCCCCGCACGTTCGCCCGCCGTCCTTGCCCTGATCTGGCGGGCCGAGGCGCGGGGCGTCTGGGCGGTCGAAGGCGGCATGCACGGCCTTGCCCGCGCGCTGCAGGCCCTTGCCGAACGGCTGGGGGTGGAGTTCCGCTTCGCCACCGCCGCCACGCGCATCCTGCGCGAGGGGGGCCGCGTCTCGGGCGTGCAGACCTCGGACGGCAAGACCCTGCCCTGCATGGCCTGCGTCTTCAACGGCGATCCGGCGGCGCTGCGGGCGGGGCTTCTGGGCGAGGCGCCGAAGACCGCCCTGCCCGCCACCGCCACCGACCCGCGCAGCCTGTCGGCCCATGTCTGGGCCTTCGCCTCGGTGGCGCGGGGACGGCTCGCCCCCGACCTGATCCATCACAATGTCTTCTTCACCGAAGACCCTGACGCCGAATTCGGCCCGATCGGGCAGGGCCGCGCGCCCGTGGCCCCGACGCTTTACCTTTGCGCCGAGGACCGTCTGCGCGGCCCCGCTGCGGATGCCGCGGCGGGGCCCGAGCGGTTCGAGATCATCCTGAACGCCCCCGCGGGATTGCCTGCGGCGAAGGACGAGGAAACGACATGCCGGACAGCGACCTTCGACCGCCTTTCCCGCTTCGGCCTGATGCTGGATGCGCCACCGCAGGGCACGGGGCTGGTGACGCCCGCGATGCTGGCCAAGCGCTTTCCGGCCTCGCAGGGGGCGATCTACGGCCTCAGCCCCGAGGGGACGGTGGCGACCTTTCGCCGGCCCGTGGCGCGGACGGGGCTGGCGGGGCTCTATCTGGCGGGGGGGGGCGCGCATCCGGGGGCGGGGGTGCCGATGGCCACCCTCTCCGCGAAGCACGCGGCAGGGGCGATCTTGCAGGACCTGACTTCCGCCTTGGCGTCGCCCCCGACGGCTATGCGTGGTGGTATGTCGACGGCGTCTCGGATGACGGGGGGCGCGCGCTCTCGGTCATAGGGTTCATCGGATCGGTCTTTTCGCCGTGGTACCGCTGGAGCGGGCGGCGCGATCCGCAGAACCACGTCTGCCTGAACGTGGCCACCTACGGGCCCGGCGGGCGCTTCACCATGACCGACCGTGGCCGATCCGCCCTGCGCCAGTCGCGCGACACGCTGGAGATCGGGCCGAGCCGCATGCACTGGACCGGCACGGAACTGGTGATCGACGTGGACGAGGTGGGCGCGCCCCCCTTCGTCACCCCCGTGCGCGGGCGGATCGTCGTGACGCCCAGCGCCGTGACGCGGGCCGAGGTGGCGCTGCATCCCCGCCATGTCTGGCGCCCCTTCGCGCCGCTGGCCCATATCGACGTGAACCTGACGCAGGGCCACCGCTGGCAGGGGCATGGCTATTTCGACGCCAATTTCGGCACGGCGGCGCTGGAGGCCGACTTCCGCTTCTGGACATGGGGGCGCTTTCCCCTGAAGGACCGCGCGATGCTGTTCTATGACGCCACGCGGGCGGATGGATCGACCCTCGGTCTGGGGCTGGAGGCCACGCCTTCGGGCGAGGTGCGGGCCATCGCGCCCCCGCCGCTCACCCGTTTCCGCCGCTCGAACTGGGCCGTCCGGCGCGAGACGCGGGCCGATGCGGGCACGACGCCGCGTCAGGTCATGGCGATGCTGGATGCGCCCTTCTATTCCCGCAGCCTTGTCGAGACGCGGCTGGAGGGAGAGGTCACGCGCGGCGTGCACGAGGCGCTGGATCTGACCCGCTACGCCTCGCCCCTGCTCAAGCCCATGATCGCGATGCGCGTGCCGCGGCGGGCGGGGTTCAGCCTGCCGCCTGCGGGGCCGGATTGCGATACATGACCGACCGGTTCAAGAGCGCCGCCACCGTGACCCAGGCCAGATAGGGCAGCATCAGCGCGCCCGCGATCCGGTCCACCTGGAAAAAGGCCACCATCGTCGCCAGCACGGCAAGCCACAGGATCACCACCACCGCCAGCGCCGCACCGATGCGCCTGAGGCCGAAGAAGACCGGCGTCCAGAGCGTGTTGAAGGCGATCTGCACCGACCATAGCGCCAGCGCCTGCCCCGTGTCGGGGATCGCGGCGACCCGCGCGGCGGCGGCGGACATGGCAAGGTAAAGCGTGAACCACGCCACGGGGAACAGCCAGTCGGGCGGGGTCCATGCGGGTTTGGACAGGCTGCGATACCATTCGCCCGGCTGGAACATCGCCCCCGTCGCCGCCGCCGCCCCGCAGGCCGCGAGGTAGGTCAGGAATAGGCTGAAATCCATGGCATCGCTCCGTTCGGCCGTCAGGGAAAGGTAGATAGGGGCTTTGCCGTTCCCCGCAATGGCCGCGCGTCACAGGCCCAGCCGGCGAAAGACGGCGGGCAAGAGGTCGGGCAGGTCCTCGGCGATCAGACCGGGGCCGAAGGCGCGCGCGCATTCGACATGAAGCCATGCCCCCGTGCAGGCCGCGTCGAACGGGTCGAAGCCGCGGGCCAGAAGCCCCGCGATGAAGCCCGCCAGCACGTCGCCCGCCCCCGCCGTGGCAAGCCATGGCGCGGCGCGGTCGTACTGGGCCGAATGCAGCGCGCAGCGCCCGTCAGGCGCGGCGATCACCGTATCGGGCCCCTTGAACAGCACCACACAGCCCGCCCGCGCCGCGGCCGCGCACGCGGCATCGACCTTCGAGAACGCCTCCCGCCCCGTCGGCGCAGCCTCAAGCTTCGCCGCGATGTCACGGAAAAGCCGCGCGAATTCGCCCGCATGGGGTGTCAGCACGCAAGCCCCGTGCAGGGCGGCGAAGAGGTCGGGGGCTTGCGACAGGATCGTCAGCGCATCGGCATCGAGGACGAGAGCGCGCGCCGGACGTGATCCGGCGCCTCCACGCCCGCCGCCCCCGCCGTCCGGCGCGAGGTCCCGGGTCAAGCCCGGGACGGGTAATCCCAGCGCCGCCGCGACCAGACCCGCCTCGCGCCCGCCCGTCCCCAACGCGGGGCCAAGGCACAGCGCGTTGATCCGCGCGTCGGCCAGCACCTCCTCCAGCGCGGCCGCATCCGCGACGGGCCGCAGCATCACCGCATCCAGCCGCGCGGCCTGTTCCGCCAGCGCCGCGGGCGGGCAGGCCAGCGTCACCAGCCCCGCCCCGATCCTGAGCGCCCCCCGCGCCGCCAGCCGCGCCGCGCCCCCGTGCCCCGAAGGACCGGACAGGACAAGCGCATGGCCCTGCGCGAATTTGTGGCCCCGCAGGGGCTTGCCCAACCCCGCCGCCGCGCCCTCGACCAGCCGCACCCTGCCCGCGTCGCCAAGGGCATCGACCGTCGCGCCGGACAGGCCGAGATCGACAATCCCCAGCCGCCCGCACAGCTGCGGACCATCGGCCAGATGGTGGCCCCGCTTGGGGGCATGGAAGGTCACGGTCAGGTCGGCCGGAACCACGGGGCCAAGGGGGCGGCCCGTATCGGCCGACAGCCCCGATGGCACATCCACCGCGACGATGCGCGGCCCGTCGGGGCGATCCGCGGCCTGCCGCGCCGCTGCCAGCGCCTGCAGCGCCGCGTCGGGCAGCGGGCGCGTCAGGCCGATCCCGAACAGGCTGTCGATGACGACCGCAGCGCCGCGAAACGCGTCGGCGGGAACGTCCCCCAAGGGGTGCACCGCGCCGGTGGCGGCCCAGCGGTCATGGTTTTCCCGCGCATCGGGCGGCAGTCGGGCAGGATCGCCAAGCAGGAACACGGCCACCTCCCATCCCCGCCCCTGCAGCAGCCGCGCGATCACGAACCCGTCGCCGCCATTGTTCCCCGGCCCGCAGAGGACCACCGCCCGATGCGCGCCCCCGCGCAGGGCGGGGCATGCCTCCAGCATCGCCGCGACCACGCCCGCGCCGGCGCGTTCCATCAGCGCCCGCCCCGTGACCGCGCCGCTGCCCATCGCCGCCGTCTCGATGTCCCGCATCTGCGCCGCGGTCAGGAGTTCGGTCATTTTTTCACCATTCCGTTTCAAAACCGCCCACAAAGACGACGCCATGCACAAATTTTAGGCACATGCCGCGATTTCGCCCGCCCCGGCGGCCCGCCTCCTTTCCGCCTCTTGTCCCTGCCCGACAGAAATGGTCAACGGGCGAAGGACAAGGTCACGCAGGGGAGAGTCGGCCCATGAAGAAGATCGAGGCGATCATCAAGCCGTTCAAGCTGGATGAGGTGAAGGAAGCCCTTCAGGAAGCCGGAATCCAGGGCCTTTCCGTGACCGAGGTCAAGGGCTTCGGCCGCCAGAAGGGCCATACCGAACTCTATCGTGGCGCCGAATATGTCGTGGACTTCCCGCCCAAGGTGAAGATCGAGGTGGTGCTGACCGACGACATGGTCGATGCCGCGATCGAAGCCATCGTGGGCGCCGCCCGCACCGACAAGATCGGCGACGGCAAGATCTTCGTCTCGTCCGTCGAACAGGCCATCCGCATCCGCACCGGCGAAACCGGCGACGACGCGGTCTGATCCAAACGGGGGTCACGGCCCCCACTTCCGAAACACCAACCGAAAGGCATCAAGGTATGAGCGCAGTCGCGAATGCTCTGAAACTGATGAAGGACGAGGAGGTCGAATATGTCGACATCCGCTTCACCGACCCGAAAGGCAAACTCCAGCACGTGACGCTGGTGGCCGATCTCGTGGACGAGGACTTCTTCGAGGAAGGCTTCATGTTCGACGGCTCGTCCATTGCCGGCTGGAAGTCGATCGACCAGTCCGACATGAAGCTGATCCCCGATGCCTCCTCGGTCTATATCGACCCGTTCTACGCGGAAAAGACGATGTGCGTGCATTGCAACGTCGTCGAACCCGACACGGGCGAGGCCT
>JBEEOG010000286.1:0-3367 GCA_041191745.1 Pseudomonadota bacterium
CATCCTACCAGCGGAAAGAGAATTTCGGCGCGGACGAGACCTTCTTCCAGATCGTCAAGGCCTTGGCCAAGCCGATGCCCCGGACCGAGGCCATCACCTGCAACATCCTCGGCGCGACCGCGCTCGGCTTCCGCCACCGCGACGACGTGGCCGAAGTGACGAAACTGCTGGGCCTGATGGGCATCTCCGTGAACGTGGCCGCCCCGATGGGGTCCTCGCCCGCCGACATCGCGCGCATGGGTCAGGCGCACTTCAACGTGCTCCTCTATCCCGAAACCGGCGAAACCGCCGCGCGCCACCTCGAACGCGCCTGTGGTCAGCCCTATACCAAGGTCGTCCCGATCGGTGTCGGCGCCACGCGCGATTTCCTGCATGAAGTCAGCGCCTTGACGGGCGTTTCCGCGAAAGTGGATGAAAGCGGCCTGCGCCTGCCGTGGTGGTCGGCATCCGTCGATTCCACCTATCTGACGGGCAAGCGCGTCTATGTCTTCGGCGACGCGACCCATGTCATGGCCGCCGCCCGCATCGCCGCGACCGAGATCGGATTCGAGGTCGTGGGCATGGGCTGCTACAACCGCGAATTCGCAAGGCCGATGCGCGCCGCCGCCAAGGCCTATGGCGTCGAACCCCTGATCACCGACGACTATCTGGAGGTCGAGGCCGAAATCGCCCGCCTGCAACCCGAACTCATCCTCGGCACGCAGATGGAACGCCACATCGGCAAGCGTCTGGGCATCCCCTGCGCCGTGATCTCCGCCCCCGTCCATGTGCAGGACTTCCCCGCCCGCTACAGCCCCCAGATGGGCTTCGAAGGCGCGAATGTCATCTTCGACACATGGATCCACCCCCTCGTCATGGGGCTGGAGGAACACCTGCTGACCATGTTCCGCGAGGATTTCGAGTTCCACGACGACGCTGGCGCAAGCCATCACGGTGGCAAGGCCGTGACGCGTGTGGAACCCGCGGACGCGGGGGGCTTTGCGCCCCCCGCACCCCCCGCAGGATATTTGGGGACGGAAAATGAACAGGCGACGGTGCCCGTCGTCACGACGTCGGGCGAGGTGGTCTGGCTGCCCGATGCCGAACGCGAGTTGAAGAAGATCCCCTTCTTCGTGCGCGGCAAGGCCAAGCGCAACACCGAGAAATACGCCGCCGACCGCGGCGTCACGCAGATTTCCGTCGACACGCTCTACGAGGCCAAGGCCCATTATGCGCGATGACACCTACCCGTCCGCACGGATGACTGCGCCCGATCAGGGCGACGGGGTCTATCGCTTTGTCGTCATCACGCTCGATGCCCATGCCGCAGGCCCCGCCGCGCGGGTGGCACCGGCGCTGGCGAAGGATTTTCCGGGGCTGGAGGTGTCGATCCACGCCGCCGCCGAATGGGCCGAAAACCCCGCGGCCCTTGCCCGTGCGCGCGAGGCGGTGAGCCGCGCGAACATCGTCGTGGCGAACCTGCTGTTCATCGAGGAACACATCACCGCCATCCTGCCCCAGCTGCAGGCCGCGCGCGACCGTGTGGACGCCTTCGTGGGCGTCATTGCGGACCCTGCGGTGGTGAAGCTGACGAAGATGGGCGATCTGGACATGTCGCAGCCCGCTTCGGGCGCGATGCAACTCCTGAAGAAGCTGCGCGGGTCCAAGGCCCCCTCGGGATCGTCGGGCGAGAAGCAGATGAAGATGCTGCGCCGCCTGCCCAAGATCCTGCGCTTCCTGCCCGGCAAGGCGCAGGACCTGCGGGCATGGTTCCTGTCGATGCAATACTGGCTGGGCGGGTCGGACGGAAACATCGAAGAGATGATCCGCTATCTGGTGTCGCGCTATTCCGCCAACCGCGACTGGAAGCGGGTGACCGCGAAACCGCCGGTCGATTACCCCGATGTGGGCCTCTATCACCCCGATCTTGCGGGGCGGATCGTCACCGATGCGGGCCTCTTGCCGCGTCCCAAGGGGGCGGTGGCGACGGTGGGGCTTCTGATGCTGCGCTCCTACATCCTTGCGTCCGACACCGCGCATTATGACGGCGTGATCCGGGCCTTCGAGGCGCGGGGGATCGCGGTGCTGCCCGCCTTTGCGGGGGGATTGGACGGGCGGCCCGCGATCGACGCCTATTTCAGGGGCCGCGTCGATGCGATGGTGTCCTTGACGGGTTTCAGCCTTGTGGGCGGGCCTGCCTATAACGACAGCCCCGCCGCCGTGGCCGCGCTGGCGGACCTGGACGTGCCCTATATCGCGGCCCATCCGCTGGAATTACAGACGCTGGGGCAATGGGGTGCGTCGGGCGGGGGCCTCGGCCCCGTGGAAACCACGATGCTGATCGCCCTGCCCGAGATCGACGGGGCGACGAACCCGACCGTCTTTGCCGGACGCCATGACCTGAACGGCTGCGCGGGCTGCAAGATGCGCTGTCAGGCCGCCAATGCCGAGGCCATCGCCACGCGCGCCATGGCCCCCTGCCCCGAACGGATCGAGGCACTGGCCGACAAGACCGCGCGCCTTGCCCGCCTGCGCCGCGCCAAGGTGGCCGAGCGCAAGGTGGCGGTGATCCTCTATGGCTTTCCGCCCAATGCGGGGGCGGCGGGGACAGCGGCCTATCTGGGCGTCTTCGAATCGCTTCTGAACACGCTGCGGGCCATGCGGGACGAGGGCTATACCGTCGATGTCCCCGAAGATGTGGACGCCCTGCGCGAGATGGTGCTGCGCGGCACCGGCCCCGCCTATGGCCAGCCCGCCAATGTGCATTGCATCGTGCCCGCCGCCGATGTCGTCACCCGCACCCCGTGGCTGCGCGATGTGGAGCAGGTCTGGGGCGCGGCCCCGGGGCGCATCCAGTCGGACGGGCGGGGCGTGATGGTGCTGGGGCGGCAGCTCGGCAATGTCTTCATCGGCCTTCAGCCCGTCTTCGGCTACGAGGGCGACCCGATGCGGCTGCTCTTTGAGAAGGGCTTCGCGCCGACCCATGCGATGACGACCTTCTACCGCTGGATCCGCGACGATTTCGGGGCGGATGCGCTCTTGCACTTCGGCATGCATGGGGCGCTGGAATTCCTGCCGGGCAAGCAGGCGGGCGTGTCCGAGACCTGCTGGCCCGACCGGCTGATCGGCAACATGCCCAACATCTACCTTTACGCTGCCAACAACCCGTCCGAGGCGACGCTGGCCAAGCGTCGGTCGAACGCGATCACGATCACGCACCTGACCCCGCCGCTCGCACAGTCGGGGCTGTTCAAGGCGCTGCAGGACCTGAAGGACACGCTGTCGCGCTGGCGCGGGCTGGAGGAGGAGGCGCCGGAACGCGCCGACCTCTGGACGCTGGTGGTGGAACAGGCCCGCGCCGTGGACCTCGACCCGTCCGATCCGGCGA
>JBEEOG010000287.1:0-2732 GCA_041191745.1 Pseudomonadota bacterium
TGTTCAACTGCGGCCCGTATCGCCGCGCCCGAGGTTCCGCATGGATTTCGACCGCCTGATCCCCGTCATCCGCCGTCTGGCGCTGGAAGCGGGGGACCTGATCCTCGCCGTCTACAACAGCCCCGACTTCGCGGTGAAGGCCAAGTCCGACGCCTCTCCCGTGACCGAGGCGGACGAGGCGGCGGATGCCCACATCGCCGCCGGCCTGCGCGCGGCCTTTCCCGACACCGTCCTGATCACCGAGGAACAGGCCGACAGCCATGCCCTGTCGGCGCGCAGCTTCCTGATCGTCGATCCGCTGGACGGGACCAAGGAATTCGTCCAGCGCCGCGGGGATTTCACCGTGAACATCGCCTACGTGCAGGACGGCGTGCCCCGGCGTGGCGTGGTCTATGCGCCCGCCAAGGACCGGCTGTTCTACACCCTTCCCGACGGCACCGCGGTCGAGGAAACGGGACCCTTCGACAAGGCCGCCCCCGGCCCCGTGACGCCCATCCGCGTGGCCACGCCCGACAACGCCGCGCTGATGGTGGTGGCGTCGAAATCCCACCGCGATCAGGCGACCGACGACTACATCAACCGCTACGCGGTGAAAGACGCGAAAAGCGCGGGCTCATCGCTTAAATTCTGCCTCGTCGCCACGGGCGAGGCCGACCTCTACCCCCGCATCGGGCGCACGATGGAATGGGACACGGCGGCCGGTGATGCCGTTCTGCGCGGCGCGGGCGGGCATGTCGTCCGCTTCGACTCGCATGAACCCCTGACCTATGGCAAACCCGGCTGGGACAATCCGCATTTCATCGCCTATGCCCCCGGGGTGGAGCTGAAGAAATGACCGTCCTCATCGCGATCCCGGCCCGCTATGCCTCTACCCGCTATCCCGGCAAACCGCTGGTCGAACTGAACGGCCCCGACGGCAAGAAGACCCTCATCCGCCGCAGCTGGGAGGCCGCGATGGCCGTGCGCGGGGCCGACCGCGTCGTGGTCGCCACCGATGACGACCGCATCGCCGATCACGCGACCGCCTTCGGGGCCGAGGTGGTGATGACCTCCTCCGACTGCCAGAACGGCACCGAACGCTGCGCCGAGGTGGCGGCGAAACTGCCGGGCTTCGACATCGTCGTGAACCTGCAGGGTGACGCCCCCCTGACGCCCGCATGGTTCGTCGAGGATCTGGTCACCGGCTTGCGCTCCGATCCGGGCGCCGAAATCGCCACCCCCGTCCTGCGCTGCGAAGGCGCGATGCTGGCCAAGCTGCTGGATGACCGCCGCCACGGCCGCGTGGGCGGCACCACCGCCGTCTTCGGCGCGGGCGGGCGCGGGCTCTACTTTTCCAAGGAAGTCATCCCGTATACGGGCCGCAGCTACGGCGACGACGAACCCACCCCCGTCTTTCACCATGTCGGCGTCTACGCCTACCGCCCCGCCGCGCTGGCCGCCTATCCCGGCTGGCGGATGGGCCCGCTGGAACGGCTCGAAGGCCTCGAGCAGCTCCGCTTCCTCGAGAACGGGCGCAATGTCCTCTGCGTCGAGGTGAGCGCGAAGGGACGCCAGTTCTGGGAATTGAACAACCCCACCGACGTGCCCGTGATCGAGGCGATGATGGCTGCAATGGCCTGAAAAGATGCATGAAGCGGCACCTTCCCGCCGCCTTGATGCGTCTTTTCGAATGCCCCGTTGCGGAAATCTTGCACAGGGTGAAATCCCGCGCTACCGGCAGCGTGATCCGTTTCTTCCGAACGGGAACGCTGCTACTCTGGGATGATGGCAGGTGAAGTCCCGCAATGTCGGGTTTTGCATTGGGTGCAGGAAATGAAAGTCAAGAAGGTCACGAAGGCCGTCTTTCCCGTGGCTGGTTTGGGAACGCGCTTCCTTCCCGCCACAAAGTCGATCCCGAAAGAGATCATGACGCTGGTCGACCGCCCGCTGATCCAATACGCGATCGACGAGGCGCGCGCGGCGGGCATCAAGGAATTCATCTTCGTCACCTCGCGCGGGAAATCCGCGCTCGAGGATTACTTCGACCATGCGCCGGAACTGGAAAGCAGCCTGCGCAAGTCGGGCAAGGATGACCTTCTGGAAATCCTGAAGGAAACGAACATGGATTCGGGCGCCATCGCCTATATCCGCCAGAACCGGCCGATGGGTCTGGGTCACGCGGTGTGGTGCGCCCGTCGCCTGATTGGCAACGAACCCTTTGCCGTCCTGCTGCCCGATGACGTGATCGCCGCTGAAAAACCCTGCCTTCAGCAGATGGTCGAGGCCTATGAACAGACCGGCGGCAACATGGTCGCCGCGATGGAAGTGGCGCCGGAAAAGACGAAATCCTACGGCATCCTCGACATCGGCGACGACATGGGCGCCATCGTCAAGGCCAAGGGCATGGTGGAAAAGCCCGCGCTGGGCACCGCGCCGTCGAACCTTGCCGTGATCGGCCGCTACATCCTGTCGCCGCAGGTCCTGACCAACCTGAACAAGGTGAAACAGGGCGCGGGCGGCGAGATCCAGCTGACCGACGCCATCGCGCAAGAGGTGGGGACGGGCGGCGTCTACGGCTACCGCTTCCGTGGTCAGCGCTATGACTGCGGCTCCAAGGCGGGCTTCCTGCAGGCGACCGTCGCCTTCGGCCTGTCGCGCCCCGATCTGCGCGACGAATTCTCGGCCTATCTGAACGACATGATCGCGCTCCAGAAAGCCGCGCAGTAACCGGACCGGCGTGGGACGCGTGACGG
>JBEEOG010000288.1:0-3297 GCA_041191745.1 Pseudomonadota bacterium
ACGCCGAAGGCCAGCCGCAGCGTGGATGCCGCGACGGGGGGCGCGTCGGGGCGGGTCAGCAGCACGGCATCGCCCCCCAGCCGGTCGGGCGCGGCGGCGGGGGCAAGGCGCGCCCAGTCGGCATCCCGCGCCTCGGGCGAGAGGCGGCCTGCGGCGACATCCTCTTCCTGCCGCGCGGCGATGGTCTGGAGTGCCGCCACCAGCGCGTCGCGCGCGGGGTCGGCCAGCGTGACGCGCAGGCCCGCGGCCAGCGCGCGCAGCGCCAGATCGGCCCCGCGCCCCGCCGCGCCCCAGACGGTGACGCCGGTGATGTCGGGCAGGGCTTCGCCCGCAAAGGCGGCGGGCGGGCGCAGGACGGGCCGCTCCGCACGGAAGGCATGGCGCAGTCCGGCGGATTCGGCACTGGCCAGCAATTCGGCAAAGGCGGTGCGTTCGTAATCCATCCCTTGATCGAAGGGCAGAAGCTGCGCCGCCGCCACGCAATCGACGATCCGCGCGGGGGCCGTCAGGCGCGCGGGGGCCAGCCCCCGCCGCGCCTTGTCCACCGCCGCCAGATAGGCCCGCCCGTCGCGCATCCCCTCGCGCCGGTCGCGCGTGCGGCGCGGGGCGGCGGCGGCGCCCCCAGCGGCTCCCTCGGCAGCCATGTCGCGCGCCAGTTCCTTGGCCCGCCCCGTCGGATCGCCCGCGACCACGGCATCGAGGAGGCCGGTCGCCAGCGCCTCCACCGCCGGAACGGCGCGACCCGACAGCATCATGGACAGCGCCTGTTCCGCCCCGATCAGGCGCGGCAGGCGCTGCGTGCCCCCCGCGCCGGGCAGAAGGCCCAGCGTCACCTCGGGCAGGCCCAGTGTCGCGCCTTCGGAGGCGACGCGCCCGTGCGCGGCCAGCGCCAGTTCCAGCCCGCCCCCCAACGCCGCCCCCGCGATCGCCGCGATCACGGGTTTGTCCATATCCTCCACCGCGCGGCAGAGGTCGGGCAGAAGGGGCGCTGCGGGCGGGGCGTCGAATTCGCCGATATCGGCCCCGCCCGAAAACCCCGCAAGGCCCGAACGGATGACGATGGCCGCAACGGCCGGATCGCCCGCGGCGGCATCGAGCGCCGCCAGAAGCGCGCGGCGCAGCGCGGCAGAGAGCGCGTTCACGGGCGGATGGGCCAGCGTCAGGACCAGCACCGTCCCGTCCCGTTCCGTCACGATCCGGCCGCGCGCGTCCTGATCCATACCGCTTTCCCCAGCCCACACCCCGCCATTAAGGCGGCAGCAGGGCGCTTTGGCAAGCTTCGGGCGCGCGGAGCGTCCCTAGACCGGCATGTCGTCGATACCGGCCTCGAAGGCTGCGTCATGCGCGGCTTCCCGCGCCGCGTCCCCGTCGGCACCGGCCCCGTCCGCACTGGCCCCGTCCGCACTGGCCCCGTCGGCACCGGCCCCGTCCGCCCCGTCGGCCTTTCCGGGCAGAAGCATGGCCAGCGCCGCCATCTCGGCGCGCAGAAGATCGAGCGAGATGGCCTGCGCCGCCGCGATCGCCGCAAGGCCGAAAGTGGGTTCTGGTCTGCTCATGCGTGTTTCTCCTGTCCTTGGGCGCAACGGGCGCAGAAGGGGGTAAAGGGCACCGCGTCCAGCCGTCGGGCTGCAATTTCCGCGCCGCAGCGCATGCAGGCGCCGTAGTCGCCCGCCTCCATCCGCTGCAGCGCGGCCTCGATCATGCGGATCTCCTGCTGGCCCGACAGGCCCATGCCTTCCAGCACCTCGTCCGCCTCGCGTTCGGTGGCGCGTTCCTCCCAGTCGGGATTGTTGTGATGGCCAAGCTCGGTCTCGATGCCGGCCAGCCGCCCCTTCAGGTCGGCCAGCCGTTGCAGAAGGTCGCGCTTGCGGATGTCTGTTGCGGTCATGCGGCTTCCTTTCCCTCTGGCTGCCATCCTCGCGCATCCGGTGGCGCGCCTGCCTTGACCTGCATCAAGCCCCTTCGCTTCCCCCGCCCCGCCGCCTATCCTGCGGCCAGAATCCGAAGGGGTCGGACGCAGGAAGGGCGGCGGGAATGCAGGCGGAATGGATCTTGGGGCTGGCGGGCGGGCTGTTGATCGGCGCGGCGGCGGCGGCCTATCTGCTGGTCAACGGGCGGATCATGGGGGCATCGGGGATCGTGGGCGGGCTGGTGGACGGCTCGGGCCGCGACAGCAGGGGCGAGCGGCTGTCCTTCCTTGCGGGGCTGGTGGCGGTGCCCGCGCTGGTGGCATGGCTGGCCGGCGGGGCCGAGACGCATGTGACGGGCAACTGGGCCGTCCTGATCGTGGCGGGGCTGCTGGTGGGCCTCGGCACGCGCATCGCCAACGGCTGCACCTCGGGGCACGGGGTCTGCGGGATGTCGCGCCTGTCGCTGCGGGGGATCGTGGCCACGGTCTTCTACATCCTTGCGGGCGGGCTGGTGATGGCCGTCGCGCGCCATCTGCTGGGGGTGATCTGATGCGGAACCTATTCGCAGCGCTGGCGGGGGGGCTTTTTGGGCTGGGGCTTCTTCTGTCGGGGATGACCGACACGACCAAGGTGCAGGGCTGGCTCGACGTCTTCGGCGACTGGGACCCGACGCTGGCTTTCGTGATGGGCGGGGCGATGCTGCCGATGGTGGTCGCATGGCGCGTGGCGGCGCGGCGGCGGGTGGCGGTGCTGGGCAATGCCATCCCCCTGCCCGCGCAGGGCAAGGCGGATGCGCCGCTGGTCACAGGCTCGGTCCTCTTCGGGGCGGGCTGGGCGCTGGCGGGGCTGTGCCCGGGACCGGCGCTGGCCTCGATCGGTTACGGGGGAACGGGCGGGATGGTCTTTCTTCTTGCCATGCTCGCGGGTATGGTCGCCGCGCCCGCCGCGAAACGGCGGATCGAAACGCTGGCCGCCGCCGAGGAGGGATGATGGACATCCGCGCGCTGACCCCGACCTATGCCGTCTCGCCCCAGATCGAGCCGGAGGACCTGCCCGCGATCAAGGCGGCGGGCTACAGGGTCGTGATCGACAACCGCCCCGACGGCGAGATCCCGCCCCACCTGCACACCGACACCATGCGCGCCGCGGCCGAGGCGCTGGGGCTGTCCTTCATCGCCAATCCGATCATCGGCGGGGCGCTGACGATGGACAATGTCGATGCCCAGCGCGCGGCCATGGATGCGGCCGACGGCCCCGTCTTTGCCTATTGCGCCAGCGGCAACCGCTCGTCCGTGGTCTGGGCGCTGGCCCATGCGGGCCGCCGTCCGGCGGACGAGCTGATCGGCATCCCCGCGCGGTTCGGCTACGCCCTCGACCATCTGCGCCC
>JBEEOG010000289.1:0-20327 GCA_041191745.1 Pseudomonadota bacterium
CCGTGCCGCCGGTGGCAACGCCCCCCGCCCCCCTTGCCGCAGGGGGGGCCGCCCGCCCGCGGGACATGACGCCGCCCGCACCGGCCACCGGCGCGCAACCCGTGCCACGGTCCGCGCGCGCGCGGCCATCGGCCCTGTCGCACTGGCTGCGCGAGAACTGGGTCTATGCCGTCGCGGGCATCTCGCTCGCGCTGGCGGGGGTGTTCCTTGTCCAGTACGGGATGGAGAACGGCTGGCTTCCCCCCGCGCTGCGCGTGCTGGCGGCGCTGGCCTTCGGTCTGGCGCTGGTCGCGGGCGGAGAGGTGATCCGCCGCCGCCACGGCGACAGCCCCGATGCGGTGACGGCCTATCTGCCATCGGTCTTTGCCGGCGCGGGGATCATCTCGGTCTTTGCCGCGATCCTGTCGGCGCGGTTCCTCTATGGCCTGATCGGGGGCGAGGCGACCTTTGCCGCGCTGGTGGCGACGGGCCTCGGGGCGCTGGTCCTTGGCTGGGTCATGGGGCCGCTTCTGGCGGCGCTGGGGCTGGCGGGGGCGGCGGCCGCCCCCTTCCTGACGGGCGGCGGGGCCGAGGCGCCGGATTGGCTGGTCGCCCATTACGCCCTGATCGCGGCGCTGGGGCTGGGGATCGACACGCTGCGCCGCTGGGGCTGGGTGTCGGTGCTGGCGCTGGGGCTGGCCTTTGCGGGCGGCGCGCTCTTGCTGCTGGCGGGGCTGTCGCAGGCGGCCTATGCCCTGCTGGTGGCGGGTCTGGTGCCGCTGGCCATCGCCATTCCGGCGCGCGGCCTGCGGCCCGACCAGGCGGGCCCGTCTTTCGTGCAGGTGGCGCAGGGGCAGGGCAAGTCCGTGCCCTTCCCGCTGATGCTGGCGGCGGGAACGGTGCTGGCGGCGTCGCTCGTGCTTCTGGCGCTGAGTGATTCCGACGGGGGGACGGCGCTTCTGGCCTTTGGACTGCTGGCGGGGCTGACGCTTCTGCTGCTGCTCTGGCCCGACCGCGCGCCCGCGCTGCACGAACTGGCGCTTCTGCCCGCCACCGCCTTCCTGCTGCGCGCGGTGACCGAGGCTTCGGAATACGGCCCGCTGTTTTCGGCCTTCGAGGCCGCCGCGCTGACGCTGCGCCCGCCGGAAACGGAGGCGCCGCTGACGCTGGGCATCCTTCTTGCGCTGGCAGGCGTGATGGCCGTGGCCTTCGTGCTGCGGGCGCGGCGCGGGACGCTGTTTCACGGCCTGATGACGATGGCCGCCGCCGCCCTTCCCGCCGCGCTGGTCACGCTGGCCGAGGTGCTGTGGGTCCCCGCAGCGACGCTGGGCGCGTTCCCCTGGGCCTTGCATGTGATCGCGCTGGCCGCGCTGATGACCGCGCTTGCGCTGGCCGTGGCGCGGGACGAACCGGCAGGGGCGCGGGCCGGCACCGCGCATCTGGCGCTGTCGGCGCTGGTCCTTGTGGCGCTGGCGCTGTTTGTCCTGACCTCGGCTGCCGCGCTGACGCTCGCGCTGTCGGTGCTGGTCGTCCTTGCCGCCGCGCTGGACCGTCGCTTCACCCTGCCCGAGATGGGGCTGGCCGTGCAGGCGGGGCTGGCGGTGATCGTCTACCGCCTTGTGGCCGATCCGGGCGTGCCTTGGGGGATCGGGGCGTCGCTGCCTGCGGTCCTTCTGTCCCATCTTGCGCCGGCGGTGGCGGCCTTTGTCGCGCTGGGCCTTGTGCGCCCGTTGCCCCGCCCTGCCACCCGCGCCGCGCTGGAGACGGGGCTGGTCGTCGCCCCCGCGCTGCTGGCCGACGTGCTGATCCTGCGCTGGCTGGAGGGGGAGGGGACCTATTGGCAGGCCGTCGCGCTGGGCCTGCCGTGGCTCATGGTGGCGCTGGGCCAGCTGTGGCGCGCGCGGCCCGACCTGCCGCTGCGGCAGCTGCGGCTGGTGCTGGCCGCCATGGCCGCGCTGCCCGCCGTGGCGGCGCTGCTGGCCGCGCTGACGGTGCTGAACCCGCTGATCTCGGCCGATCCGGTGATCGGCCCGCCCGTCCTGAACACGCTGGCGCTGGCCTATGCCCTGCCGGCGGCGCTGCTTCTGGCCGCGCGGGGGCGCATCCCGTGGCTGCCGCCGAAGGGGCGGGCGGTGCTGCTCGGGGCGGGGGTGGGGATGCTCGCGGTCTATGCCGTGCTGGCGATCCGGCACATCTGGCAGGGGCCCGACCTCAGCCGTGCGGGCACCACGCAGGCCGAGCTTTACAGCTATACCGTCGCGCTGATCGCGCTGGGTGGGGGGCTGCTCTGGCAGGGCATCGCGCGGCGCTCCATCGCGCTGCGCCGCGCGGCGATGGCGGTGATCGGGCTGGCGGTGGCCAAGGTCTTCCTTGTCGATGCCGCGGGGCTGGCGGGGCTGATGCGGGTGTTCTCGTTCCTCGCGCTCGGCTTGTCGCTGGCGGGGCTTGCCTGGTTGAACCGCTGGGCCGGACAGCGCGCGGGGGCATCTGGACCACAGGCACCGCCGCCGCTATAAAGCGCGCCATGATGCATCGCCCAGAAACGTGCTGCCCTGAAACGTGCCTTCGTGCCATAGCCGCACGAATTACCGGCCCGGCGCTCTGAACGAGCCGCCGGGACAGACCGCGTTTCACCGGCGCATGCCGCGCCGCCCCCCTTTGCCAGACCCCGAAGGACCGCCGCCATGTGCGCCGACACCGCCGCCACGCCCGACTACCGTTCCACCGTCTTCCTGCCCGAAACCGAATTCCCGATGCGCGCAGGGCTTCCCCAGCGCGAACCCGAATGGCTGGACCGCTGGGCCAAGATCGGCATCTACGACCGCCTGCGCGAGAAAGGGAAGGCCGAAGGGCGCGCGCCCTTTGTCCTCCATGACGGCCCTCCTTACGCCAACGGCCATCTGCATATCGGCCACGCGCTGAACAAGATCCTGAAGGATTTCATCGTCCGGTCCCAGCAGATGCTGGGCCGCGATGCCCGCTATGTGCCGGGCTGGGATTGCCACGGCCTGCCCATCGAATGGAAGATCGAGGAACAGTACCGCGCCAAGGGGCTGAACAAGGATGACGTGGACGTGGTCGCCTTCCGTCAGGAATGCCGCCGCTTCGCCGAAGGCTGGATCGATGTGCAGCGCGAGGAGTTCAAGCGTCTGGGCATCACCGGCAACTGGGCCGATCCCTACCTGACGATGGACTATCACGCGGAAGCGGTCATTGCCGACGAGTTCATGACCTTCCTGATGAACGGGTCGCTCTACCAAGGGTCGAAGCCTGTGATGTGGTCGCCGGTCGAAAAGACCGCGCTGGCCGAGGCCGAGGTGGAATATCACGACCACACCAGCCATCAGGTCTGGGTGCGCTTCCGCGTCCATACCGCCGCCGACGCGATCTTTACCAAGACGCCCACCGATGTGGTGATCTGGACGACCACGCCCTGGACGATCCCGCAGAACCGCGCGATCTGCTTCGGGCCGGACATCTCCTACGGGCTATACGAGATCATCGGCCGGCCCGAGGACAGCAGTGCCACCATCGGCCACCGCGTGATCCTTGCCGACAAGCTGGCCGAGGCTGCATTCACGCAGGCAAAGCTCGCGGGGCCGGATTTCGTGCGCCGCCTCTGCGACGTGTCGACGGATGACCTGTCGGCGCTCATCTGCGCGCACCCCTTCCGCGGGATCGAGGGCGGCGCGGGCGAATGGGACTATGACGTGCCGCTTCTGCCGGGCGATCATGTGACCGATGATGCGGGAACGGGCTTTGTCCATACCGCGCCCAGCCATGGCGATGACGACTACCAGATCGGCCTGAAATTCGGCCTGCCCATGACCTATAACGTCGAACCCGACGGGTCCTACCGCGCGAACCTGCCGCTGTTCGGCGGCCAGCACATCATCCTGCCCGATGGCAAGGAAGGCCCCGCCAACGTGTCGGTCATCAAGGCGCTGGCGGGGACGGCGACGCTGTTTGCCAAGGCCAAGCTGCGCCATTCCTATCCCCATTCGTGGCGGTCGAAGGCCCCCGTCATCTACCGCAACACGCCGCAATGGTTCGTGGCCATCGACCGCAAACTGGAGGACGGCAAGGGCACCTACGGCGACACGATCCGCGCCCGCGCGCTGACCTCGATCGACAAGCTGGTGGACTGGACGCCCGCGACGGGGCGCAACCGCCTGTATTCGATGATCGAGGCGCGGCCCGACTGGGTGCTGAGCCGCCAGCGCGCCTGGGGCGTGCCGCTGACCTGCTTCGTGAAAAAGGGCGCGCAGCCGCATGACGCCGACTTCCTGCTGCGGAACGCCGAGGTGAACGCCCGCATCAAGGCCGCGTTCGAGGCGGACGGGGCCGATGTCTGGTATGTGCAGGGTTTCAAGGAAAAGATCCTGTCGGGCATCGTCGATCCGTCGCAATATGAACAGGTCTTCGACGTGCTGGACGTCTGGTTCGATAGCGGTTCGACCCATGCCTTCGTGCTGCGCGACCGCCCCGACGGGACCGAAGACGGGATCGCGGACCTCTACCTCGAAGGCACGGACCAACATCGCGGGTGGTTCCATTCGTCGATGCTGCAGGCCTGCGGCACCAAGGGCCGCGCGCCCTATCGCGGCGTGCTGACCCACGGCTTCACGCTGGACGAAAAGGGCATGAAGATGTCCAAGTCGCTCGGCAACACGGTCGCCCCCGAACAGGTGATCGGCGAATATGGCGCGGATATCCTGCGCCTTTGGGTCGCGCAGTCCGACTACACGGTGGACCTGCGGATCGGGAAGGAAATCCTGAAAGGCGTGGCCGACAGCTACCGCCGCCTGCGGAATACGCTGCGCTTCATGCTGGGCGCGCTGAACGGGTTTACCGAGGCCGAGCGGGTGGATGTGCGCGAGATGCCGGAGCTGGAGCAGTGGGTGCTGCACCGTCTGGCCGAACTCGATACGGTCGTGCGCGAAGGCTATGCGAAATACGACTTCCAGGGCGTGTTCCAGTCGCTGTTTGCCTTCTGCACCACGGACCTGTCGGCCATCTATTTCGACATCCGCAAGGACACGCTTTACTGCGACGGTCCCGCCTCGCCCCGCCGCCGCGCGGCGCGCACGGTGCTGGATATCCTCTTCCACCGCCTGACCACATGGCTGGCCCCGATCCTTGTCTTCACGGCCGAGGATGTCTGGCTGTCGCGCTTCGGGGCAGAGGGGGAATCGATCCACCTGCGCGACATCCCCGAAACGCCGAAGGCATGGCTCAACCACGCGCTGGCGGCGAAATGGGATCAGGTCCGCGCCGCCCGCCGCGTGGTGACGGGCGCTTTGGAGGTGCAGCGCACCGCCAAGGTGATCGGTGCAAGCCTTGAAGCCGCCCCCGTGGTGCATGTGGATGCGGGCCTGAAATCGCTGCTCGACAGCACGGATTTCGCCGATCTTTGCATCACCAGCGGCATCACCGTGACGACCGACCCTACGCCCGCGGATGCCTTCCGTCTGGCCGATGTGGCGGGCGTGGCGGTGGTGTTCCAGCCTGCGCCGGGCGCGAAATGCGAACGCTGCTGGCAGATCAAGCCGGATGTGGGCACGCACGGCCACCCCGCGACCTGCGCGCGCTGCGACGCCGTGCTGGGCTGATGGGGCGTGACACGGGGCAGGGCGGGGACGCCCGCCCCGTGATCGACGATGCGGCGATCCGCGCCGAAATCCTGATCCATGCGATCCGGCGGGGGCGGGACAAGACCTTCTGCCCGTCCGAGCCCGCCCGCGCGCTGTCGCCCGACTGGCGGCCCCTGATGCCCCGTATCCGCCGCGTCGCGGCAGGGATGGCAGAGGTGGAGGCCACGCAGAAAGGCATCCCCGTCGATCCCTTGGCCGCGACGGGGCCGATCCGGCTGCGGCTGCGGGGCTGAGGCCGCGCTTTCCCCTTGCCGCCCCCGCGCCACGGGTCTAGCCGTTTGTGTAACGGATCTATGACAGGTGCCCCTTGTCCCTTGGCGTCTTCCTCGCCGTCCTCGGCGCGGCTTTCCTCCATGCCCTCTGGAACGCGCTGATCAAGGTGGGCTCGTCCAAGCTGGGCGGGATGATGATCCTGTCGATCACCGAGGTGCCGATCGGCCTGTCCATCGCCCTGCTGCGCCCCCTGCCCGAGGCGCATGTCTGGCCTTGGGTCATCGCGGCGGGATGCACGCATTTCTTCTACAAGTCCTTCCTCGTCTTCGCCTACGAACGCGGGGACCTGTCCCGCGTCTATCCCATCGCGCGGGGGGCGGCGCCCATGATCGTGGCGCTGGTGGGCTTTTTCACGCTGACCGACGCCATCGCCGCGCATGAATATGCGGGCATCGCCGTCCTTGGCTGCGGGATCGCGCTGATGGCGCGCGGGGTCTTTTCGCAGGCCGAGGATCGCCGCCTTCTGCCCTTTGCGCTGGGATCGGCCGCCGCCACGGCGACCTATACGATGATCGACGGTTTGGGCGCGCGGGTGTCGGGCGATGCGGTGGCCTATGTGGCCTGGGTCTTTGTCGCGGACGGGCTGATCTTCACCGCCGTCATGCTGGCATGGAAGGGCGCGGACATCCTGCCGCGCGACGGGAAAAGCTGGGGCCTCGGAGTCTTTGCCTCGGCCGCCTCCTACGGGTCCTATGCGGTGGCGATCTGGGCGATGACGCTGGCGCCGCTGGCCGTGGTGGCGGCCTTGCGCGAAACCTCGATCCTGTTCGCCGTCCTGATCGGCTGGCTGGTCTTTGGCGAGCGGATGACGGGCGAAAAGGCGCTGGCGGCGGCGGTGATCGTCGCGGGTGTGATGCTGACGCGGCTTTAGGCCCCGCCGCCTCAGGCCACCCGGCGGACGTCCCGTTCGGGGATGATCTGCTGCGCGATGCCCGCAAAGGTCAGGTAGAGCGAGGTCACGACCAGCCCCCAATGCGCCCAGCTTTCGGGGGCGAAATCGACCCATGCCGCCCAGCCCGCGAAGAACACCCAGCCCAGCGCCATGGGCAGGGTGACATGGCGCCAGCGCGCGGTGCGGACGGGATGGACGAATTTCAACGGCGTGAACATGGCGACGGTCAGCAGGATGACAAAGAACAGCGTCACCCATGTCGGCGGCGTCAGCGCGAAGAGGACCAGCACCACCATGTTCCAGCAGGCAGGGAAGCCGGCAAAGGACTTGTCCTTGGTCTTCATCCGCGTGTCGGCGAAATAGACGACCGAGCCGTAGACGATCGCCACGATGCACAGCCACGCCGCCCAGTCCGGCAGAAGCCCGCGCTGGAACAGCGCATAGGCGGGGATGAAGACATAGGTCAGGTAGTCCACGATCAGGTCCATCAGGACCCCGTCATAGGTGGGCCAGTTCGTCTGCACGTCGTAGCGGCGCGCCAAGGGGCCGTCGATCCCGTCCACGATCAGCGCCACGACCAGCCACAGGAACATCAGGTCCCATTTCTGTTCCACCGCCGCCAGCATGGCGAGCATGGACAGGACCGCGCCGGTTGCAGTCAGAAGGTGGACACCGAGGGCTTTGAGACGCAGATGCATGCCCTTGTGATGGACGATAAATCCCCCCCGCGCAACCGCCTAGGCGCGCGGGTGGGCCTTTTCATAGACCTCCATCAGCCGTGCCGCATCGACGGCGGTGTAGGCCTGCGTCGTCGAAAGCGAGGCATGGCCCAGCAGTTCCTGTATGGTGCGCAGATCGCCCCCCGCCGCCAGCAGGTGGGTGGCAAAGGAATGGCGCATTGCATGCGGCGTGGCGGTCTGCGGCAGGCCAAGCTGCATCCGCGTCTGTTCCATCACCAGCGCGATCTGGCGCGCGTTCAGCGCCCCGCCGCGCGCGCCACGGAAGAGCGGGTCCTCGGGCCGCAGCGCGAAGGGGCAGAGGCGGACATAGCGCGCCACGGCGTCGCGCGCGGCGGGCAGGACGGGGACAAGCCGCGTCTTGCCGCCCTTGCCGATGATGCGCAGCACCTCGGGCAGGGGATGGTCGCGGCCGGTCAGGCCAAGCGCTTCGGATATCCGCAGCCCGCAGCCGTAAAGCAGCGTCACCACCGCCACGTCGCGGGCGGCGATCCAGTCGCTGCGCGCCTGATCGGCGACGCCGTCGATCATCGCGGCGGCCCCGTCGACCGTCAGGGGGCGGGGCAGCTTGCGGCGGTATTTCGGCCCCCGCGCGGACAGGACGGTGGTGGCGTCGCCCCCTTCGTGATCGGCAAGCCAGGCGGTGAAGCCCTTGACCGCCGACAGCGCGCGGGCCAGCGAGCGGGCCGACAGCCCCCGCTCCCGTTCCGCCGCCATCCAGGCCCGCAGGTCCGAGACGGGCAGCGCGGCCAGCGCGGCCAACCCCTCGGTCCCGCCGCGATGGCGCGCAAGGAAGCCAAGGTATCCTGCCACGTCGCGCCCATAGGCGGTGACGGTCTTTTCCGCCGCCCCGTCCAGCGCGCGCAGATGCACCAGCCAGCGCGCCAGCGCGTCGCGTGCGGCGGGGCTGATCGCCAGCCCGTCGCCCATCAGCCCAGCCAGCGCCGCATCGTGCGTTCGAAGACGCCCGCGAAAAAGGCCAGAAGGTCCGTGCCATGCGTGGGCTTGAACTGGTGCGGGTCCTCGGCGCCCAGCACCAGCATGCCGGGCAGGCGGCCGGTGCCGAAATCGAGCTTCATCAGCGCCTCGGACCGGATCCAGTCGCCACGGTCGCCGTAAAGCGCGTTGCCGTCGCCCTTGACCTGCCGCAGCACCACCGGGCGCACCGGCACGTTGCGCCCGCCCGTCAGATAGTCGCCCGTGAATCCCGGTTCGGCGACGAAGAGCACGTCGCCCACCTTTTGCAGCGCCTTGGGCTTTTCCTCGTTCTGCACCGATTCCAGCACCAGCCGCACGCAATCGACCCGCAGGGTCGCGGCCACGTCGCTGGCCATGGTTCGCAGGAAATCCTCAAAGGTCAGCGGGTCCAGCATCTGCAGGATCGCGCGGTGGACCTGATTGGTGCCGGCAAGGTTTTCATAGGCCGCCGCGATGACGGAGCGGTGGGTATCCTCCAGCCGGTCGAGCCGCGCCTCCAGCCGCTCCATCGCGATGCCGCGCAGGTCCACGACATTGGTGCCCATCGCGCGTTCGTTGGCGGCGATGAGCGCGGCCATCACGTCGCGGTCCTCGAGCAGCAGCTCGGGCTCCGCGATCAGACGGTCGCGCACATCCTGTTCGATAATCATATCCACTGCCCGCTTCTTCTTGGTGATTTGCGGGCAGATTACATGATTTTTACAGGATCTTCTGCCCCGTTTTTGCCCAGTCCGCCATGAACTGCTCCAGCCCCTTGTCGGTGAGGATGTGGTTGGCCATCGACTTGATGACGGCGGGCGGCGCGGTCATCACGTCGGCCCCGATCAGGGCGCAGTCCTTGGCGTGGTTCACCGTGCGGACGGAGGCGGCAAGGATCTGGGTCTTGAAGTCGTAATTGTCATAGATCGTGCGGATATCCCCGATCAGGTCGAGGCCGTCGAGGTTGATGTCATCCAGCCGCCCGATGAAGGGCGAGATGAAGGTCGCCCCCGCCTTGGCCGCCAGAAGCGCCTGATTGGCGCTGAAGCACAGGGTGACGTTGACCATGAAGCCTTCGCCCGACAGCACCTTGCAGGTCTTCAGCCCGTCCCAGGTCAGCGGCACCTTGACCGCGATGTTCGGCGCGATGGAGGCGAGCTTGCGCCCCTCGGCGATCATCTCGTCGGCCTTCAGCGCCACCACCTCGGCCGAGACGGGGCCCGAGACGATGCCGCAGATTTCCTTGGTGACCTCGAGGATGTCGCGGCCCGACTTCAGGATCAGCGAGGGGTTGGTGGTCACGCCATCGACCATGCCCAGATCGTTCAGTTCCGAAATGGCGGCGACGTCGGCGGTATCGACGAAGAATTTCATGGGCGCGGTCCTTATGGGTTGCGGGTGCTCGGGGGCGGGTTTACCCCAGATGGCGGCAGGGCGAAAGATGCAGTCGGGCGGGGGCGCGTGCGCGAACGGACCTATAGCGAAGGGCAGACCGTCGGCGTCCTGACGACCGAGCCCTTGGGCCGCGTTCTGGATTACCGCGCGCCCGAAGGCGGCTGCGGGGACGGCGATTTCGTCGAGGTGCCCTTGGGCCCCCGCCGCGTGCTGGGCGTGGTCTGGGGGCAGGGCAAAGGGGATTGGGACCCAGCCAAGCTGCGCTCTGTCGCCCGCGTGCTGGACGCGCCGCCGATGCGGGCGGAGTTGCGCGCCTTTCTGGCCCGCGCGGCCGATTACACGCTGACCCCGCTGCCCGCGATGCTGCGCCTTGCCACCCGCGCACCCGGACTGGGCGAGGCGGCGGCGACGCGGCGGGTCTACCGCCTGTCCGGCCCTGTGCCGAACCAGTTGACCGATGCGCGCCACAGGGTGGTCGAGGCGCTGCGCGCCTTTGGCGGGGCACCGATGACGCTGGGCGAACTGGCGGAAGAGGCCGCCTGCGGAACATCCGTCATCAAGGGGCTTGTGAAGCTGGGGGTGGTGGCGGAAGAGGACGCGCCGAAGGACCTGCCCTTTCCGCCGCTCGACCCGTCGGGCGGGCCGGCGCTGACCCCCGACCAGACTGCCGCCGCCGATGCGCTGGTCCATGCGGTCGCGCAGGATGCCTATTCCACCACGCTGCTGAAGGGTGTCACGGGGTCGGGCAAGACCGAGGTCTACCTTGAAGCCGTGGCCGAAACCCTGCGCGCGGGCCGGCAGGCGCTGGTGCTGCTGCCCGAAATCGCGCTGACGGCGGAATTCCTGACGCGGGTGCAGGCCCGCTTCGGGGCGCGGCCCGCCGAATGGCATTCGGGCGTGACGCAGACCGAACGCCGCCGCGTCTGGCGCATGGTGGCCGAAGGGCAGGCGTCGCTGGTCGTGGGCGCGCGCTCCGCACTTTTCCTGCCCTACCAGCGTCTGGGGCTGGTGGTGGTGGATGAGGAACACGACACGTCCTACAAGCAAGAAGAAGGGGTGCTCTACAACGCCCGCGACATGGCCGTGCTGCGTGCGGCGATCACGGGCTGCGCGGTGGTGCTGGCCTCGGCCACGCCCTCGCTCGAGACCTGGGCGAATGTGGAGGCGGGGAAATACGCCCGCCTTGACCTGCCCGCGCGCTTCGGCGCGGCCGAGATGCCCAGCCTTGCCGCCATCGACATGCGCGCGGCGAACCTGCCCGCGAACCGCTGGATTTCCGACAAGCTGGCGGCCGAGGTCCGCGCGCGGATGGGGCAGGGGGAGCAGTCGCTTCTCTTCCTCAACCGGCGCGGCTATGCGCCCGTCACGCTCTGCCGTGCCTGCGGGCATCAGGTGGGCTGCGACGATTGCGACGCGCGGATGGTGGAGCACCGCTTCCTCAAGCGCCTCGTCTGCCACCAGTGCGGCGCGACAAAGCCCGTCCCCGTGGCCTGCCCCGCCTGCAAGGTCGAAGGCAGGATGGCCGCCGTGGGGCCGGGGGTGGAACGGATGGCCGAGGAGGTGGCCGAACGCTTCCCCGATGCCCGCGTGGCGGTGCTGTCGTCGGACCTTTACGGGTCGGCCCGCGCGCTGAAGGCGCAGATCGAGACGATTGCCGCAGGCGGGGCCGACATCATCATCGGCACGCAGATCGTGGCCAAGGGGCACAACTTCCCGCTGCTGACGCTGGTGGGGGTGATCGACGCCGATCTTGGCCTGCAAGGGTCCGACCTGCGGGCGGCGGAACGGACGTTCCAGCTGATGCGGCAGGTCGCAGGCCGCGCGGGGCGGGCCGAGGGGCGGAAGGGCGCGGCATGGCTGCAAACCCACCAGCCCGAACATCCCGTGATCCGCGCGATCCTCGGCGGCGACGAAGAGGCGTTCTGGCGGGCGGAAGCCGCCGAACGCCGCGCGGCGGGCGTGCCGCCCTATGGCCGCATGGCGGGGATCATCCTGTCGTCACCCGATGTGGCGCAGGTCTTCGATTTCGGGGCCGAACTCGCGCGGCGCGACGGGCCGATCCGCGCCATCGGGGCGCAGGTCTATGGCCCCGCCCCCGCCCCCATCGCGCGCGTCAGGGGACGGCACCGCGTGCGGCTTCTGGTCAAGGCCGACAAGGGCGCGCCCTTGCAACAGGCGGTCGCGGCATGGATCGGCCAGATGAAGCCGCCCGCCAATCTGCGGCTGGCGGTGGATATCGACCCGCAAAGCTTTCTCTAGGCACGGATCACCGGATCGGCGACCGGCGGAATCCCCGCGTGTTCCGCGCCGTCGCCATTGGGTCGAAGGCGCGCGCGTTGCAGCGCGGCGCGCCGCGTGCAGCCCGGTTCGGCGGCGATGGCCCGAACCTTCTGGCGCGTGGCCGCCACGATCCGGGCATGGGCGACCGCGTTCAGGACAAGCGGGACGGTGGCCCGCGACAGGCCCGCCTTGCGCGCGATCCCGGTCAATCTCGGCCGTCTGCGATCTGCGCCCATACCCGCGAATCGGCTTAACGGAGTATGCGGGAAGGGGTGGTCATGGCCGGTGAGATGAGTTCAGCACAATCTTTCGCAATCGCGGGGACGCCATGCAGGAACAACCGGTCCGGGGCGGTCGGCAGGTGCTTTCCCTCGACGGGGACTGGCAGTTCCGCCACGATGACGGCGCGTGGCGCAGCGCGCGGGTTCCCGCACCGTGGCAGGCCGAATTCGCCGACCTGCGTCATGCCTTCGGCCATGCGCTCTATCGGCGCCGCTTTTCCCTACCCGACCGCGCGGACGGCGCCCTTGTCGTGCTGCGCTTCGGCGCGGTCAGCGCCATCTGCGAGGTGCGGGTGAACGGGGTGACGGTCGGGCGGCATGACAACGGGTGGCTGCCCTTCGACTGCGTGCTGCCCCCCGCGCTTCTGCGGGACGAGAACGAGGTCGAGGTCGCCTGCCACCTGCCCGATGGCCACCCCTCCGCGCCCGCCGGTGCGGGCTTTGCCGAAATGCCCCACGGCAAGCAAAGCTGGTATGGCCCGCAGGGCGGCATCTGGCAGTCTGTCACGCTTGAACGGCGCCATCCTGCACATCTGGAACGGGCAGAGATCCGGGCCGACATGACCGGACAGGTCGATCTTGTCCTGCATGCCGCGCCCGCGGCGATCGGGGCCGAGGCGCGGGTCACGGTCATGGACCGCTCGGGGCTTCGCGTCGCGCTGGCCCATGTGGCGCTGGACGGTCCCGCCGTCCGCGCAGGTCTGGCGGTCGATGCGCCGGCGCTGTGGTCGCCCGACGATCCGGCGCTCTACCGCCTGCGGGTCGAGATCATCCGCGAAGCGGTGCTCGACCGGACCGATCACAACTTCGGCTTCCGCCGATTCGAGGCGCGCGACGGCAAGTTCTTCCTGAACGGCGCGCCCTTCTACATGCGCGCGGCGCTGGATCAGGACTACTATCCCGAAGGCATCTGCACCCCGCCCTCGGTCGCGTTCATCGAGGACCAGTTCCGCAAGGCCCGCGAACTGGGCCTGAACATGCTGCGGACCCATTTGAAGGTGCCCGATCCGCGATACTACGACGCGGCGGATCGCGCGGGGCTTCTGATCTGGACCGAAATCCCCAACGTCGCCACCTTCACCGCCGCCTCGGCCCGCCGGATGACAGAGACGATGGAGGGCATGCTTGCCCGTGACGGCAACCATCCCTGCATCGTCATCTGGACCCTGATCAACGAGGATTGGGGCACCCGCCTGCGCGAGGACCCCGCCCACCGCGCCTGGCTTGCCGCGACCTATGACTGGCTGAAACAGCGCGATCCGGGGCGTCTGGTCGTGGACAACTCGCCCTGCCACGGCAATTTCCATGTGAAAACCGATATCGACGACTTCCACTACTACCGCTCGGTCCCCGAACGGCGCGGCGAATGGGATGCCCTGACCGCCGCATTCGCAGGGCGGGCGGACTGGACCTTCAGCCCCTTCGGCGACGCGCAGCGGCGCGGGGACGAACCGCTTGTCGTGTCGGAATTCGGCGTCTGGGGGCTGCCGCACCCCGATCAGGTCGCCATCGGCGGGGCCGAGCCGTGGTGGATGGAAACGGGCGGCATGTGGGGGGATGGCGTGGCCTATCCCCACGGCGTGCAGGACCGCTTCGCCCAACTGGGCCTGTCGCGCGTCTTCGGCGATTTCGACCGCTTCGTCGCGGCCGCGCAGGGCTACCAGTTCGCCAACCTGAAATACGAGATCGAGTCCCTGCGCGCCCGGCCGTCGATCCAGGGTTACGTCATCACCGAATTCACCGATGTGCATTGGGAAGCCAACGGACTTCTGGACATGAACCGCAACCCGCGGTCGTTCCACCACCGCTTCGGATCGGTCAACGGCGATGTCGTCATCCTGCCGCGCATCGGGCGCTATTCGGCCTTTGCGGGCAGCGACTTCGGCTTTGGCCTGTCCGTCGCGGCGGGCGGCAGGGCGCTTCCCGCCGCCACGCTGCACTGGCGGATGGAGGGCGCGTCCGGCGCGCTGGCGGTGCCGCCCTGCGCCGCGCTCGATGTGGCCGATGCGGGACGGCTTTCGATTCCCATGCCCGCCGACGGGCCGAACCGGATGCTGACGATCCGGTTCGAACTGGTGGCAGGCGGTGACGTTCTGGCGCAGAACAGCGTCGAGATCGCGCTGCACCACCGCCCCGACCTTCAGCGCCTGCCCGCCGTGGGCAGCCGCGATCCGGTGGTTGCGGACTATCTCGGCGCGCTCGGGCTGCGGGTCGTGGCCCCCGGGGGGGCCGCCGTGACGGTGGCGCGCGGTCTGGATGCGGACGATATCCGCCGGATGCAGAACGGGGCGATCTATCTGTTGGTCGCAGACGGTTCCGCAGGCGCGCGCATCCGCACCGACACCCCGCGCCGCGCGCCGCCCCGTATCCCTGCCGTCGATGGCATCCCCGCTCTGCCCCTGTCGCAAGAGGCGCAGATGCCCAACATCGTCCTGCACGCGCGGCAGGGCACGATCTGGCAGGGCGACTGGATCGCCGGCTTCTCGTGGATCCGGCGCGAGGGGAGGCTTGCCGCCCTGCCCGGGGGGCCGCTGGTCGATCTGTCCTTTGACGGGGTGATCCCCCGCCATGTGCTGACGGGCTTTCGCACATGGGAATATGGCGGCCCCGTCCATGCGGGCGTGGTGGTGGGCTGGTGCCACAGGCCCGCCGCGCTGATCGTAGAGCGCCGGATCGGGCGCGGGGCGCTGGTGGCCACGACCTTCCGCCTGTTCGACCCGCCGGCCGGTCAGGACCCCGTGGCGCTGACGCTGACCGATGCACTCTTGGCGCTGGCCCGCGACCAGAGGGTGGAACGCGCCGCCCCGTAGCGGCATCCCGTCATCCGCGACCTCTTTGGAAACCGGTCGGAAGGATGCCGCCTCGGCCCATGGCCAAGGGATGGGCTCGCCTTTGGCGGCAAAGGCGGGATGCCCGCCTCAATACCACATATCCGCCATCGCGGCCTTGCGGCGGGCCATGAAGTCCTGCAGCGCCGCGTCCAGCCCTTCGTCCAGCGGCGGGGCTTCGTAATCGCGCAGCAGTTTCTTCCAGCGCGTGTTGGCGCGCCGGGCATAGTCGATGCCGCCCTGTTCGTCCCATGTCTCCCACGGCTGGTTGTCATCCAGCGCCGAATCCCAGTAGGCCGTCTCGTAATGGCGCAGCGTGTGCTGGGTGGAAAACAGGTGCTGCCCGGGCCCGAGTTCGGCCAGCGCGTCGAAGGCCAGCGTGTCCGCGTTCACCGCCATGCCGTCCAGATAGGCATGCAGCGCGCCGCAGATGTCGGTGTCCATCACCAGTTTCTCGTAGGACATCGACAGAAGGCCGTCGAGGAAGCCTGCCGAATGCAGCACATAGTTCGCGCCCCCCTGCACGGCGGACATCATCGACATCATGCTTTGCCACATCGCCTGCCCGTCGGGCAGTTTCGAGGTCGAGAAATTCCCCGCGCAGCGCAGGGGCAGGTTCAGGCGGCGCGCCAGCTGGCCCATCGCCAGCGATCCGATGGCGGGTTCCGGCGTGCCGAAGGTGGGCGAGCCCGACCGCAGCGACATCGACGAGAAGAACGAGGCAAGGATCACCGGCGCGCCGGGGCGGGTCAGTTGCGCCAGCGCGCAAGAGGCCATGGATTCTGCCAGCCCCTGCGCGACCATTCCCGCGATGGTCAGGGGTGCCACCGCGCCCCCCAGCAGGAAGGGCAGGTGGATCGATCCCTGATTGGCCGCCGCATAGGTGCGGATGCCCGCTGCCGTGACCCCGTCGATGACGAGGGGCGAGGTGGTGTTGAAATTCCCCATCACCACGCAATTGGCGTCGGTGAAGTCCGCCCCGAACAGGATGCGCGCCATCTCGACGCTGTCCGCCGCGCGTTCGGGCGCGGTGATGGAGCCGAGGAAGGCACGGTCCGAATAGCGGATGTGCGCATAGACCATGTCCAGATGGCGCTTGTTCACCGGCACGTCGGTCGGTTCGCACACCGTCCCGCCCGAATGGTGCAGCCAGGGCGAGGATTGCGAGAGTTTGATGAAGTTGCGGAAATCCTCGATCGTGCCGTAGCGGCGGCCACGGTCCAGATCCATCACGAAGGGCGACCCGTAAGAGGGCGCGAAGACCACGTTCTTCCCGCCGATCCGCACGCTGTTGGCGGGATTGCGGGCGTGCTGGGTGAATTCGGCAGGCGCGGTCTTCAGCACCTCGCGCAGCATCCCGGGCTCGAAGCGGATGCGCCAGACGCCTTCGGTCTGTTCGGTGACATCCGCCCCGCCCTGACGGTAAAGGCGCATGGCTTCGGCATCGTCGCGCAGTTCGATCCCGATCTCGGCAAGGATGCGGTCGGCGGTCGCCTCGATCGCGGTCAGGCTTTCGTCGGACAGGATGTCATAGGTGGGGATGCCCCGCACGATATAGGGGCGGTGGGTGCCCGCCTCGACCCCCACCCGCGCCTCGCGCCGCTGGGTGCGGCCCCCGCGCGTGCGTTTCTGGTCCTGTGCTGCCTGCTCGCCGTCTGCCATGGCCCTGCCCTGCGATAAACCGCGGACAGGCTAGACCCTCGCGCGCGCCCCGTGACGCTGGAAAAGTTTCATGGAGTTGATAGACAGGGCTTATGGACAGCCTCCGCAGCCTCGTTCCGTCGATCAACAGCCTTGTCGTTTTCGAAGCGGCGGGGCGGCTGGCCAGCTTTACCGCTGCCGCGCGCGAACTGGGGATGACGCAGGCGGCGGTCAGCTACGCCATCGCGCGGCTCGAGGATCATCTGGGAACCGCCCTGTTCCTGCGCGAACACCGCCGCGTCCGGCTGAGCGAGGCCGGCGCCCGTTTCCATGCCGATGTCGCCATCGGCCTGTCGCATATCCAGCGTTCGGCCCGCGACCTGCGCGCGGTGGCGACGGGCAGCCATGTCACCCTGTCCTGCTCGACCGCCTTTGCCGCCTTCTGGATGGTGCCGCGCATGGCGCGCTTCCGCGCCGAACTGCCCGACATCGACCTGCGGATCCAGACCGCGGACCGCGACCTCGACCTTGTGGGAGAGGGCATTCCGCTGGCCGTGCGCGGGGGCGATCCGGCGGACTGGCCGCAATACCAGTCCGAACCGCTGGCACCGGAAGAGATCTTTCCCGTCTGCGGGCCAAGCTATCTGGCGCGGTCCGCGCCGCCCGCGCAGCCCGCCGACCTGCTGTCGCACGACCTGATCCATCTGGAAGAGCCCTTCCGCACGGCGGCCACATGGCGCGACTGGTTCGCCTCGGCGGGGATCGACGGGCGGCGCGTGCCGCAGGGCCTGCAGATCAACGACTATGTTCTGGTGGTGCAGTCGGTGATCGAAGGGCAGGGCGTGGCGCTGGGCTGGCGGCACCTGATCGAAGGGCTTGTGGCCAAGGGCGTTCTGGTGCGCCTGACCGGACATGCGCTGGAAACGGGGATGTCCTTCCACGTCATCTGGCCCAAGGCGGGGGCGCTGACGCCCCCCGCGCTGGCGGTGCGCGACTGGCTTCTGGCGCAGCGCCCCGCGCCCGACGCGCCCTAGGCCAGACCGGCCGCCCAGAGCGCCAGACCCAGCGCCGCCGATCCGCCCAGCACCGTCACCATCCCCCATTGCCAGCGGAACACGGCCAGAAGCGCCAGCGCCGACAGCGCGGCGGCGGCCCAGTCGACCGACGCCAGCACCGGCAGTTCCATCCGCACGGGGCCCGCGCCGAGTTGCTGCACCTCGGTCCAGACGACATGGATGGCGAACCAGAGCGCAAGGTTCAGGATCACGCCCACCACCGCCGCCGTCACGGCCGACAGCGCGGCCGACAGCGCCGCGTTCCGGCGCAACCCCTCCATGTACGGCGCGCCGAGGAAGATCCACGCGAAGCAGGGCGCGAAGGTGACCCAGGTGGTCAGAAGCCCCCCCAGCGTTCCGGCAAGGAAGGGCTGCGACCAGCCCGACTCGCGCAGCGCGCCCATGAAGCCCACGAATTGCAGCACCATGATCAGCGGGCCGGGGGTGGTTTCGGCCATGCCGAGGCCGTCCATCATCTCCTCCGGTTGCAGCCAGCCATAGGTGCCGACGGCTTCCTGCGCGACCCATGCCAGCACCGCATAGGCCCCGCCGAAGGTCAGCACCGCGAGGGTCGAGAAATAGGTGGCGATATCGGCAAAGACGCTGTCCGGCGCGGCCAGCAGGATCGCGCCCACGGGCAGCAGCCAGACCGCCAGCGCCACGATCCCCGCGCGCAGGGCCCCGCGCCGCGCGGCGGGGTCAGGCGCCAACTCGGCCCCCAGAAGCGTGTCGCGGTCCTCCACATGCGTCTTGCCCGGCGCGCCGTGCCCGCCCGTCGCCTGAAAGGCCGCGATGCCCGCCCTCGCCCCCGCCCAGCCCGCCAGCGCGGCAAGGGCCACGATCAGCGGAAAGGGGGCCTGCAGCGCGAAAATGGCGACAAAGGAGGCCACGGCGATCCCCCGCATCGCCCCGTTGCGAAGCGCCCGCTTGCCCACCCGCACCACGGCCTGCAGGACGATGGCCAGAACCGCCGCCTTCAGCCCGAAGAAGACGGCCGCGACGGCGCCCACCTCGCCATAGGCGGCGTAGATCCAGCTCAGCGCCATGATCGACACGACGCCCGGCAGGATGAAGAGAAGCCCCGCCAGCAGCGCGCCCCGCACCCCGTGCACCAGCCAGCCGATATAGGTGGCAAGTTGCTGCGCCTCGGGTCCGGGCAGGAGCATGCAGAAATTCAGCGCATGCAGGAACCGCCCGTCGCCCAGCCAGCGCTTTTCCTCGACCAGCACGCGGTGCATCACGGCGATCTGTCCGGCGGGGCCGCCGAAGGACAGGGCGGCGATGCGGGCCCAGACGGGCAGGGCCTCGCGCAGCGAGGGGCGGGCAGGGCGGTCGGTCATCGGTCCTCGGGCGGTTAGGGCGCGCGCGGGCAGGATGTAACGCGCCACGGCGATTTGCCAGCGACAAGACGGTAACGGCTGGACGTCGGGCGCGGCGCGCGGTCAGTCGTCGCCGTCGCCCGCGTTCCCGCCCCCGTCCGCGCCCCCGCGCCGGTGGGCGTCCAGATCGCGGCGGGCCTTGTCGTCGCGAGCGGCCTGCAGGTCGCGTTCGGCCTTGGTCCGCCCGAATTTGGCGGCGTTGGCATCCCCTGCGGCACGGGCGGCCTTGCGGGCCGCCTCCTTGCGCTTCTGCCGCAGGTTGACGATGTCGGCCATGTCCCGGCTCACCCATCCGGCCCGCTGCGGCGGCAGCGGGCGTTCGTTCCTCCGAAAACTCCAGCGGAGCTTTCGGTCCGTGTCAAGGGACAGGGACCCTATCTCAGCCCTTCGGGCCGATCATGTCCTCGGGCCGGACCACGCGGTCGAAGGTTTCGGCATCGACGAAGCCCAGCGCGATCGCCTCTTCCTTCAGGGTCGTGCCGTTCTTGTGCGCGGTCTTGGCCACCTTGGTCGCGTTGTCATAGCCGATGGTGGGCGCCAGCGCCGTCACCAGCATCAGCGATTCCTTCATCAGCTTGTCGATCCGCGCCACGTTGGCCTGCGTGCCCACCACCATGTTGTCGGTGAAGGACCCCGCCGCATCGCCCAGAAGCTGCATGGATTGCAGCACGTTATAGGCCATCATCGGGTTGTAGACGTTCAGCTCGAAATGGCCTTGGCTTCCGGCGAAGCCCACGGCAGCGTCATTGCCCATGACATGGGCGCAGACCATGGTCAGCGCCTCGGCCTGCGTCGGGTTCACCTTGCCCGGCATGATCGAGGAGCCGGGTTCGTTTTCCGGCAGGATCAGCTCGCCCAGACCCGACCGGGGGCCGGAGCCCAGAAGCCGCAGGTCATTGGCGATCTTGAAGAGCGAAGCCGCCACGGTCTTGAGCGCGCCGGAGAACATCACCATCGCGTCATGCGCGGCCAGCGC
>JBEEOG010000290.1:0-4357 GCA_041191745.1 Pseudomonadota bacterium
CCAGAATGCCCAACGATCTTTTCAATTCCTTCATGTCCGGCCCCGACGAACAGGGCCGCTTCGGCCAGTTCGGCGGGCGTTTCGTGTCCGAGACGCTGATGCCGCTGATCCTCGACCTGGAAGCCGAATATGAGAATGCCAAGACCGACCCGACCTTCTGGGCCGAGATGGACGATCTGTGGAAGCACTATGTCGGCCGCCCCTCGCCGCTCTACCTCGCGCAGCGCCTGACCGACCATCTGGGCGGCGCGAAGATCTACATGAAGCGCGACGAGCTGAACCACACCGGCGCGCACAAGATCAACAACGTGCTGGGCCAGATCATCCTTGCCCGCCGGATGGGCAAGACGCGCATCATCGCCGAAACGGGCGCGGGCCAGCACGGGGTGGCCACGGCCACGGTCTGCGCCAAGTTCGGGCTGAAATGCGTGGTCTACATGGGCGCGCATGATGTCGAACGGCAGGCCCCGAACGTGTTCCGCATGAAGCTTCTGGGGGCCGAGGTGATCCCCGTCACCTCGGGCCGCGGCACGCTGAAGGATGCGATGAACGACGCGCTGCGCGACTGGGTCACCAACGTGCGCGACACCTTCTACTGCATCGGCACGGTGGCGGGGCCGCATCCCTATCCGGCGATGGTGCGCGACTTCCAGTCGATCATCGGCAAAGAGGTGCGCTGGCAGCTGGCCGAACAGGAAGGCGAGGGGCGTCTGCCCGACACGATCATCGCCGCGATCGGCGGCGGGTCGAACGCGATGGGGCTGTTCTATCCCTTCCTCGACGATCCTTCGGTCAACATCATCGGGGTCGAGGCCGGCGGCAAGGGCGTGGACGACCGGATGCAGCATTGCGCGTCGCTCACGGGCGGCCGCCCCGGCGTCCTGCACGGCAACCGCACCTACCTGTTGCAGGACGGGGACGGGCAGATCCTCGAAGGCTTCTCGATCAGCGCGGGGCTCGACTATCCCGGCATCGGGCCGGAACACGCATGGCTGCACGATGTGGGCCGCGCCAAATATGTGTCCATCACGGATGCCGAGGCGCTGGAGGCGTTCCAGCTGTCCTGCAAGCTCGAGGGAATCATCCCCGCGTTGGAGCCGTCGCACGCGCTGGCGCATGTGATGAAGATCGCGCCCGCGCTGCCCCGCGACCATATCATCGTGATGAACATGTGCGGGCGGGGCGACAAGGACATCTTCACCGTGGCCAAGCATCTGGGCTTCGACATGAAGGTCTGATCCCTTCGGAAATCCCGTTTCCGCAAAGGCCCGCAGCCCCGCTGCGGGCCTTTTGCCTGCGCGTCACCCCGCCCTAAACCGCAGTTTATGCCCGCAAACCGCAGGCCTATGGGCCGCGTCCTAAACCCCGTGCCAATATCGCGGGGCATCCGGCCGGGCTTTCTGGTCGCTGTCGCCCCGGGCCAATGCGGTGGGGACAGCCAACAGTCCGCAACGGACACCAGATGGAGGAAGACATGACCAGACGTTCCACGCTCATCGGACTTACGACCCTTGCCACCCTGTCGGCGGGCATCGCGCAGGCGCAGGCCGTGGCCATCACCGGCGAGGTGACCCGCAACAAGATCGAGGCCGCCTATGCCGCCTTCGAATTCATCGACATCCGCTACGGCCTGACGCAGGTCAAGGTCGAGGCGGTGGACAACGACACCAACCGCAAGGTCGAGACCGTCTATGACCGCGCCACGGGCCGCGTGATCGCCACCGAAATGGAAGCCGCCGGCGACGACGCGGGCCGCAGCGGGATCGTCGTGCGCTCGGACACGCGCGATTTCGAGGATGAGGGCCGCGACGACCTGACCTCGGCGGACGACACTACCTCGACCGATGATGACGACGGCCGCGACGACAGCACCTCCTCCGATGACGACAATGGCCGTGACGACAGCACCTCGTCCGACGACCGGACCTCGGGCGATGACAGCACGCGGGGCGATGACGGTCCGTCGGGCGACGACGACAGCTCGGGCGGTGACGACGACTGATCCGGTCCCGCGGATGAAAGGCACGCGCGCCCCGGCTTGCCGGGGCGCGCGGCATCGGTGATAACCGCCAGACGGATGCCCTCGGGTATCGCAAGGTTGACCATGACACGACGCAGCATACTCGTCCTCGCCGCGGTTCTTTGCGCCGCACTCGCTGGAAGTCCGGCGCGGGCGGACATGATCGATGACGTGGTCGGCGAATTGCGCGCCATGGGCTACAGCGCCATCACGGTCGAGCGGACGCTTCTGGGCCGCGTGCGCATCATCGCGTCCGACGGGGGCGGATACCGCGAGATCATCGTGAACCCCCGCACCGGCGAAATCCTGCGCGACCTGTTCGTGCGGTCGGGCGGGAACGGCGGCAGCCGTCTGCTTGGCGTGTCGCGCAACGACGACGACGGCGACGACGATCGCGGCGGCAATTCGGGCAGCGGCGGTGGCGGCGGCCCGGGTGATGATGATGACGGCGACGGCGACGACGACAGCGGCGGGGGTGGCGGCGGCGGGGGCAACAGCGGCGGGGGCGGTGACGACGACAGCGGCGGTGACGATGACTGACGCCCTGTCCCCAACGGCAGGGTTGCGGGCATGATCCGGCGGATTCCGGTCCTTCTGATCCTGTGCGTGCAGGCCGCCTGCGCGGTGTTCTTCGTGTCCGACATCCTGTCGTCGCTCTTTGGCATCTACATGCGGCCGATGGCGTGGGAGATGCGGGAACTTCTGGAAATCGGGGCGGCGGTCGGGCTTCTGCTCGGCCTTGTCCTTGGCGCGCTGGTCCTGCGAAACACGCTGCGCGAGCGCAATGCCGCGCAGGAAAAGCTGCGCCGTGCCTCGGGGGCGTTCATGGACCTGCTGGAGGAACGCTTCTCCGAATGGGGGCTGACGCCGGCCGAACGGGATGTGGCGCTGTTTGCGATCAAGGGCATGTCCACGGCCGAAATCGCCACCCTGCGCGCGACATCGGAAGGGACGGTCAAGGCCCAGACCAATGCGATTTACCGCAAGGCCGGCGTGTCGGGGCGGCCGCAGCTTCTGTCGCTGTTCATCGAAGACCTGCTCGACGCCGAACCCGCCCGGACCGGCAAGGCCGACGCGGCCTGACGGCCAGCGCGGCAAGGGCAGCACAGCACGGGCAGCGCGGCACGCTCAGCGCAAGACGGGCGGCGCGCCCTGCGGGTCCTGCGCGACCACCCCCGCCCTCAGCCCGCGCCCGATGCGATGGGCAAGGGCGGACCAGCCCTCGGCCGCGTCGGGGCGCAGGTTGCGGCGCAGGACGGTGTCGAACAGCGCGAGCCACGGTTCGAACATGCCCGGCCGCACGTCGCCTGCCGCCTGATGCACCAGCATCGGATTGCCGTCATAGCTGCGCTCGTGCAGGATCGCGTTGCGCCAGAAGCGGGCGATCTTCGCCTCGTGCGCGGGCCAGTCGGCCACATGGCGGGCAAAGACGGGGCCAAGGCCCGGATGGCTGCGGATCGCCTCGTAGAATTCCTCGACCACCAGATCGACCTCGGCCGCGGTCACGGCAAAGCGCGGCGGCAGGGGGGTGGTCGGGGGATCGGGGCGCGGCATGGGGCCAGCCTTGCGCCAAGGCCGCGCGGGGGCAAGGGGCGCGGGTGTCGCAGCCTGCCTCAGCCCCGCTCCAGATCCACCGCGTAATCCCGCAGCACCGACAGCGGCACGATATCCAGCGTGCGGATATGGGTCGCGCGCAGGCGGACCTTGGGGGCGGCCCCTTCCTCATGCGCCTGCAGGAAGCGCGCGGCGCAGAGGCACCACTGGTCCCCCGCCTTCAGCCCCGCAAAGGCATATTCGGGGCGCGGCGTGGACAGGTCGTTGCCGAGGTATTTCGACAGGGCAAGGAATTCGTCCGTCATCAGCGCGCAGACGGTATGCAGCCCGCCATCCATCGGCCCCGTATCGCAGCAGCCGTTGCGGAAGAAGCCCGTCAGCGGGCGGTCCGAGCAGGTTTCCAGCACCCCGCCGAGGACATTGACCGAGGCTTCCTTCATCGCATTCCCCATTCCTTGCGCCGTCGCAGGTGCGGGAGTCTAACGCAAGACGGGGCCCTGTCCAGCGCGCAACCAGGGGTGGCATATGCGCGAAAAGCGGCTAGGCTCTGTCCATGTTCATCGGTGACGGCATCGGCATCCTGATCTTCCTCGCGCTGGCTGTGCTGGCGGTGCCGCTCGGCGTCATCCTCCTCTTCGTCCGCCAGCAGGCCATGGCGCGCGAGATCGCTGCGCTGCGGGCCGAACTTGCCGTGCTGAACAGCCGCCTGTCGGCGCGCGCGGCGGGTCCCTCGTCCGACCCGCCGCCGACGGGTGCGGATGCCGCGCCCGCGCTGCCCCCCGT
>JBEEOG010000291.1:0-4330 GCA_041191745.1 Pseudomonadota bacterium
CTGGACGATGGACGCGGACAAGCTGGGCGGGGCCACCGGCGCGGCGCAGGTCGCCATCCTGAACGACCTGCAGGCGCAGGGTCAGGCGCTTGGCCATATCGCCCCCGAAAACCTGCGCACCGTGCTCGAGGGGCCGAAGAAGGCGGGTGCCTCCATGCTGGTCGTGGGGCTGGGCACGGGCGTGAACGCGGCCCCCGTGCATGACACGCCCTGGGGCCGTGTCGTGCCACCCTCGGAATGCGGCCATGTCAACATGCCCGTCCGGTCGGAAGAGGACCTGCGCCTGATGCGCTTCGTCGAAGCCCACCTTGCCGCCAAGGGCGAGGTCGCCCATTGCGGCGCGGAAGAGGTGCTGGCGGGGCGCGGCCTTGCCAACCTGAACGCCTTTGCCGCGGCCGAGGCGGGCCAGACCTCTACCGCCCTGTCGGCCGAGGTTCTGGCCGCGCTGGATGCGGGCGATCCCACGGCGACCCATGCGGCGCGGCTCTATGTCCGCATCCTCGCGCAGGTTCTGGCCGATCTGGCGGTGATCCACCTGCCCTATGGCGGCATCTACCTGATCGGCGGGATGGCCCGCGCCATGACCCCGCATTTCGACCGCTTCGGCCTGACCCGCACCTTCCGCGAGGCGCGGCGCGTGGACCTCTTGCAGACCGAATTCTCGGTCACCGTGGTCGAGGATGACTTCGCCGCGCTGACGGGCTGCGCCGTCTATCTGGCGGCGGGCGGGCGCGGCTGACCGGTCGCCTGCCGGTCAGGCGGGCAGCATCTCCTTCAGGAAGGACAGGGTCACGCCCAGCCCGTCATTGGAAATACCGTGCCCCATGCCCTTCATCACATGGGCATAGGTGGCAAAGCCCGCGCGCGACAGCGCGTCACCCGCCAGCCCCATATCCTCGAACGGCACGACCTCGTCACGGTCGCCATGGACCAGCAGGACGGGCGGCTTCACCCGCACCTCTGCCGCCAGACGCTCCGGCACCAGCAGGCGGCCCGAAATCGCCACCACCCCCGCCACCGCCACGTCGCGGCGCGGCGCGATATGCAGTGACATCATCGCGCCCTGGCTGAAACCCACCAGCGCCAGCGCGGCGGGCTCCAGCCCCTCGTCCTCAAGCCTTGCATCAAGAAAGGCGTTCAGGTCATTGACCGATTGCGACATTCCGGCCTTTGCCTCGGCCTCGGACGACCCGTCGAGCCACGGGATCGGAAACCATTGCCGCCCGAAGGGATTGTTCCGGCTGGGCTCGGGCGCGTCGGGGGCGAAAAAGGCCGCATTGGGCAGATGCGGGGCCAGCACATCGGCGATGTCCAGCAGATCCGCCCCATCCGCGCCATAGCCATGCACGAAGACCACGGCGGATGTCGCCTGCCCCCGCGCCACGCCGCGCCGTCCCGATGCCAGTTCCCGCAGGCTCATCGCACACCCTCCCGTTCCTTCGCCACACGGTAGTAGGCCCAGAGCAGCCGCGCCGCAACCGCCCGCCACGGGCGCCAGTCCTCGGCCATCGCGCGCAGCGCCTTGTCGGTGGGGCGCGCCTCCAGCGCGAACAGCATCCGCGCGGCTTCCTGCAGGGCCAGATCGCCCGAACAGAAGGTATCGGCACGGCCAAGGGCGAACATGGCATAGATTTCCGCCGTCCAGCGCCCGATCCCCGGCACGGCGGTCAGGATCGCCACCACCTCGTCCTCGGGCAGGGTCCGCAGCGCCGCATAGTCGATCCCCGCCTGCGCGAGTTCGCGCCCGTAGCGCGCCTTCTGACGGCTCAGGCCCACGGCGCGCAACTCCTCGTCCGTGGCCACGGCCAGACGGGCGGGATCGCAGAACCCGGCCGCCTCCAGCCGCCGCCAGATCGCATCGGCCGAGGCGACCGAGACCTGCTGGCTGACGATCGCATCAAGAAGCGGGCGGAACCCGTCCTCGCGCCGCCTGAGCGGCAGGGGGCCGGTCAGCGCCAGCGCATGGGCAAAGCGCGGCTCGTGCCGCGCGAGCCATGCCGCGCCCTCGGCCACGCAATCGGCGGTTTCGATGATACGTCCGACCATGGGGCACCTCCGCGCCCGCGATCCTGCCCCGCCCTGCCCGCCCGTGGCAAGGCATCTCGCCCGCCGCGACCTATGCGCGCCCTGCGATATGTCCGCTTGCGCCCTGCCCCGCATCGGCGCAGAACAGGCGGCATGAGCGACGCCAGCCTTCCCTCCGACAAGACCGCCCGCCGCAACGTGCTGGTGCTGGTGGCTGCCCAAGCCATCCTCGGCGCGCAGATGCCGATGATCTTCACCATCGCGGGGCTGGCGGGGCAAAGCCTTGCGCCCAATGCCTGCTGGGCGACGCTGCCGATCACTTTCACCGTGATCGGATCGATGCTGACGGCCACGCCGATTTCGGCCCTGATGCAGCGCCACGGGCGGGCCGCGGGCTTCGCCCTTGGCGCGATGGGCGGGGCGGCGGGCGCGGCGCTGGGGGCATGGGGGCTGATGACGTCGTCCTTCCTGCTCTTCTGCCTCGGCGCGCTTCTGACGGGCATCTACATGTCGGCGCAGGGCTTCTACCGCTTCGCCGCCGCCGATACCGGATCGGCCGAGTTCCGGCCCAAGGCGATCTCGTGGGTGATGGCGGGGGGCCTGCTGTCGGCGGTGATCGGCCCGCAACTGGTGAAGGTGACGGCGCAGGCCATGGTCATCCCCTTCCTCGGCACCTATCTGGCGGTGATCGCGCTGAACCTGCTGGGCGTGTTCCTGTTTGCCGCGCTCGACATCCCGAAACCAAAGCCCCCCGCGCAGGGTGCCGCCACGGGGCGCAGCCGGGGCGCGCTGATCCGGTCCCCCCGCATCGCGGTGGCGATGATCTGCGCGACGGTGTCCTACGCGCTGATGAACCTTGTGATGACCTCATCTCCGCTTGCCGTGGTGGGCTGCGGCTTCCAGACCTCGGACGCCGCCGATGTGGTGACGGCGCATGTGCTGGCGATGTATGCGCCCTCGTTCTTCACCGGCCATCTGATCGCCCGCTTCGGGGCGGAACGGATCGTGGGCCTCGGCCTTGCCATCCTTGCCGGTGCGGGGGCCGTCGCGCTGTCGGGGGTGGAGCTTGTCCATTTCTTCGCCGCGCTGATGCTTCTGGGCATCGGCTGGAACTTCGGCTTCATCGGGGCCACCGCCATGCTGACCGCCGAACAGACGCAGGCCGAGAAGGGCCGCCTTCAGGGCCTGAACGATCTGGTCGTCTTTGGCGGGGTGACGGTCGCCTCCTTCTCGTCGGGCGGGCTGATGAACTGCATGGGCGGGTCGGTCGTGGCCGGATGGGACGCGGTCAACCTTGCCATGCTGCCCTTCCTCACGCTGGCGGGCGGCGCGCTGATCTGGCTGGCGATGCAGCCCAAGGACAGCCGCGGATAGGGGTCAGGGGTCACGCCGCGCAGGCCGCCTGCTCGGGGTGGCCGCGATGGACGGGTCGCGCGCCCGCCGCCAGCAGAAACGCCCCTTCCCGCCGCGTGACCAAGGGCATCGCCGCCTTTCGCGCGGCATCGGGAAAGCGGGCCTCCAGTTCGGCAAGAATCCCGTCCGCGATTTCGGGCTCGCCCGTCAGGCCCGTGCGCGCCTCGCCACCCAGAAGCAGGCTTTCGACCTCGGTCCCTTCGGCGACCAGCACGGCGTGGTCTTCGGTCAGGATATGGACGTAATCGGCCACCCGCGCAGGCGTGACGCGCGCCAGCCCCGCATCGGCAAGGGCGATGGCGGGGGCCATCACCTCCTCTTCGCCGAGGTAGAGCGCGACGGGCGGCCCCGAAATCACCACGCGATGCTGGCGCGACAGGCCCGCTCCTTCGGGCAGGCGCACCGTTTCCGACAGGGGCGAGACGGGGCCGTTCATGCCCACCCGGACGGTGGCCAGCACGCGCTGCCGTTGCCCCGTGCGGTCCACCAGAAGCTCACCCGCCGCGATCTCGCCCGCCGCGCGCCAGACCCCGCCCGCCGCCGCCAGCCGCGTCTCGCGCGTGACGCAGAGCGGGCTGAAGGTGTTGCGGTTGTAGCCCACGGGGTCCATGTCCACCACCAGCGCGACCATCCCCGTCGCCCAGGGCGCGTTTTCCGGATAAAGCAGCCGCAGCGCCCCCGTATCGACCGATCGCACGAGGATCGCATCCACCCGCAGCCCCGTCGGCACGACGATCCCGAGGATGCTGATCCCCGGCTGCACCCAGCCCGATCCGATGACCGAAAACGGCGCGCCCCCGACGCTGATCGTCTCGCCCAGCGCGAATTTGTTGTTGTCCTCGATGACGGTCTGGCTCGACAGGAAGTTCACCGACAGGAGCGAGCCGAAATA
>JBEEOG010000292.1:0-2842 GCA_041191745.1 Pseudomonadota bacterium
ACAAAGCCGTTGGGCCAGTGCCGCGCGGCGACCAGCGTCAGGTCGATATCCCCCGCGCCGTGGCCGAACAGCGGCCGCCCCTCGCCCAGAAGGACGGGGATCAGCGTCACGACCATCCGCCGGATCAGGCGGCGCGCCAGAAAGGCGCGCACCACCTGCCCGCCATCGACATAGACGCGCCCAACCCCCTGCGCCGCCAGTTCGGACAGGATCTGCTCCGGCGCGGCGTCGCTCACCCGCACCCTGCCTTGCAGGGGGTCGGGCACCGTCACGGTGGCGGGACTGCGGCTCATCACCACCACGGGCACGGGATAGGGCCATTCGGGAAAGGTCAGGGCCTTGTCAAAGGTCGCCCGCCCCATCACCAGCGCGCCGATCCCGTCCATGAAGGCGGCATAGCCGAAATCCTCGCCCTCGGGCACGGGGCGGGACACGAGCCACCCGATATCGCCATCGGGGCGCGCGATCATGCCGTCGAGGCTGGTGGCGATGAACACCTCGGCCGAAGGGTAAGCGGACATCGGACCTTCCTTTCGTAAAGCGCCTGCCTTAGCAGCCCGCCCGCCCACGGGCAAGAACGGAGGGGGAACGGCCTGCCGCCCGGCGCCCTGCACTCCGCGCAACAAGGTCAGCGTTGTTGACATTCTTTCAGGTCAATGCTACTGACCCATAAACCCGAAGGAACCCCATGACAGACCCGCAGCGCCATACCGTGATCGAGGATGTGCAGGGCATCGCCTTCGGCATCGTCATGGCCGCGCTGGGCATCCATATCCTGACCCATATGGGCTTTGCCACGGGGCAGACGACGGGGCTGGCGATCCTGATCGCCTATTGGACTGCCCTGCCCTTTCCGGTGGTCTATTTCGCGCTGAACCTGCCGTTCCTGATCCTCGGCTGGTGGCGGATGGGCGCGCGTTTCGCGCTGAAGACGCTGGTGACGGTCGCGGCGCTGTCGGTCCTGATCGCGATCCTGCCCCGCTGGATGGAGCTTGGCCAGATCGAACCCGCCTTCGCCGCGATCCTGTTCGGCACGCTCTTCGGGATCGCGGCGCTGGCCGTGGTGCGGCACGGCGGCAGCTTCGGCGGCTTTTCCATCGTCGCGCTGATGGTGCAGGACCGCTGGCGCGTGCAGGCGGGCTATGTGCAGTTGGCCTTCGACGTGGTGGTCTTTGCCCTTGCCGCGCTGATCCTGAACCCCGCGATGCTGGCATGGTCCTTCCTTGGCGCGGCGACATTCTCGCTGTTTCTGGCCATCAACCATCGCCGCGACCGTTATATCGCGGCCTGAGCCCACTGGCGCCGCCCGCCCCGACCCGCTACACGCCCCGCCATGACCGATCCGACATCCCACAGCCTGACCGAAGACGCGCAAGGCATCGCCTTCGGGGCCACGATGGCGGCCTTCGGCATCGCGATCCTGACGCATCTGGGCATGATCACGGGGCAGACGGCGGGGCTGGCGGTGCTGATCTCCTATGCCACGGGCTGGGGCTTCGGGCCTGTCTTCTTTGCCATCAACATCCCTTTCTACTGGTTCGGCTACCGCCGGATGGGACTGGCCTTCACCGTCAAGACCTTCCTTGCCGTGGGCCTGCTTTCGGCGCTTTCGGCGCTGATGCCGGCATGGGTGTCCTTCGCCACGCTGGACCCTGCCTTTGGCGCGGTGCTTTTCGGCTTCGTCTCGGGCGCGGCGCTTCTGGCGATCTTCCGCCACGGGGCCTCGCTCGGCGGGATCGGCATCCTTGCGCTGTACCTGCAAGACAGGACGGGCTTCCGCGCAGGCCAGACGCAACTGGTCTTCGATGCGGGCCTGTTCGCCGTCGCGCTGACCTTCCTGCCCTGGCAGACGGTCGGTTGGTCCTTCCTCGGCGCCGCGGTCGTCAACCTTGTGATCGCCATCAACCACCGCCGCGACAGGTATATCGCCACCTGAAGGGCGCACTAGCCAAGCGGGGGCAAACCCTGTATGGCCCTCGCAACCGCAGAAAGATTTGAAAGAGACCTCCCCGATGGAGCTTCGCAACATCGCGATCATCGCGCACGTTGACCATGGCAAGACCACCCTCGTCGACGAACTGCTGAAACAGTCCGGTTCCTTCCGCGACAACCAGGCCGTTTCCGAACGCGCGATGGACAGCAACGACATCGAGCGCGAGCGCGGGATCACCATCCTCGCCAAGGCGACCTCGGTCGAATGGAACGGCACGCGCATCAACATCGTCGACACCCCCGGCCACGCCGATTTCGGCGGCGAGGTGGAGCGCATCCTGAACATGGTCGACGGCGTCTGCCTGCTGGTCGATGCCGCCGAAGGCCCGATGCCGCAGACCAAGTTCGTGACGTCGAAGGCGCTGGCGCTGGGCCTGCGCCCGATCGTGGTGCTGAACAAGGTCGACAAGCCCGATGCCGAACCCGACCGCGCCCTGAACGAGGTCTTCGACCTCTTCGCCAACCTCGGCGCCACGGACGAGCAGCTGGACTTCCCGCATCTCTACGCCTCGGGCCGCGCGGGCTGGGCGGATGACAGCCTCGACGGGCCGCGCAAGGACCTGTCGGCGCTGTTCGACCTAATCGTGAAACACGTCCCCGCGCCGAAGCAGTTGGCCAAGCAGTCCGAACCCTTCCGCATGCTCGCCACCACCCTGTCGGCCGACCCCTTCATCGGGCGCATCCTGACGGGGCGCGTCGAATCCGGCCGCCTGAAGGTGGGCGAGCAGCAGAAGGCCCTGACCCGCACGGGCGAGCGGATCGAACAGTTCCGCGTGACCAAGATCCTCGCCGTCCGCGGCCTTGCCCAGACCCCGATCGACGAGGCGGTGGCGGGCGATATCGTCACCAT
>JBEEOG010000293.1:0-3332 GCA_041191745.1 Pseudomonadota bacterium
CGGGGCGCGAGAACGACAGGGCGACAGAGGCGATGCTGACACGGCTGGAGGCCGACCGTGCCGCCGTCGCAAGCGGTGCGGGGCTGGTCGATGAATTCGAGGCCGCGCTGAAGGCCGCGGCGCTGGCGCTGCCCGACCAGCCCGCCCGCGTGGGCTTTGCCGCCGATTACCTGCGCCTGCGGGCGGGTGATCCGACACGCGCGGCCCTGCTGGCCATGCTGGGGCGCCAGTTCGCGGGCGAAACGCTCGTGCGGCTGCGGACGCTTGCCGGCATGCTGGACGACGGGCAGGTGGCACAGGTCTTTGCCCGCGTGGGCGCCGACAACGCGGCGCTCGACCGTGTGCTGCTTGAGGGTTTCCAGACCCAGATGTTCGCCTGTCAGGAGGATATGGACATCAACTCTCCGGCTGGGGCCGCGGCGGTCAGTGCCCGTCTGCAATCCGAATTCGGATGGCCCGAAGGCCTGACCACGGTGTACGAATCCGTGGTGAACGCGACCTTTTTCGACCTGTGTCAGGAATTCGTGCCGCAGCCGCGGCCCGATTTCCACGATCCGGTGACCGCCGCGATCCCGACGCTGGTGATGCAGGGTGCCTTCGACACCCAGACCGCGCCAAGCTGGGGGGCCTTGATGGTGTCGTCACTGCCGAAGGGGCAGCTGGTCTTCTTGCCCGAATCCGGCCACGGCACGCTGGCCTTCTCGCAATGCGCGAAGGATGTGGGCGCGGCTTTCCTCGAAAACCCCGAAGCGCCGCTCGACGCCTCTTGCGCCGGGGCGCTGACGCCCGCTTTCCTCTTGCCTGACGGGACATGGTCGAAATGAAACTCACCGCGCTTGTCGCCCTTGTCGTCTTTGTCGTCTGGCAGGCGATCAACTCCGGCATCCAGATCGCCGGCACCGGCCCGGACGGGATCGACCTGCTCGATCTGGTGAAACACGGCATCTCACCCTCGCTCGCGGCGGCCAGCCTGTTCCTTCTGGCCGTGGTGCTGGCCTTCCGCTGGGGGCGCGAGGCGGGTCTGGCCCAAGGCCCGCAGCGCGGCACGTTGAAGGTGATCTGGCCGTGGCTTCTGTTTCTGGCGCTCTTCGCGGTCAGTGCCCTGAACGCCGGACTGCCGCCGGCAAACGTGACCCTGTTCATCATCGCCAACACCGCGCTGGTCGGCTGGTCCGAGGAAGTCATGTTCCGCGGCCTCTGGCTGCGCGGTCTTTTCCGCAGCTTCGGCATCTGGGTGGCGATCCTTGGCTCTTCGCTGATCTTCGGCGCGATCCATATCCTAAACGTGTTCCTGACCGGCGATCTGCGCGGCGCGGTCTTGCAGGCGGCGGCGGCCTTCCTGTCGGGGGTATTCCTTGCCGCCGTCCGGATCAGGACCGGGTCGCTCTGGACGGGGATCGTCCTGCACGGGCTATGGGATGCCGGAACGTTCCTCGTTGCCGCAGGGGCCGCGACGGCGACGGCGGCAGCGGCAACCGCGCCAGCGACCGGCGTGGCGGCCCTTGGCGACTATGGCAGCGTCGTGCTGAGCCTGCCGCTGTTCGTCCTTGGCCTCTTCTTCCTGCGCCATGCCGGACGCGACTATGCAAGGGACTATGCCTGATGCGCGCCATCGCCTTCGCCGCGCTGCTGGCCGCAGGCCCCGCCCTTGCCGATTTCACCCCCGTCAAGCCATCGACCGATCCGAACCCCGTCGTCCGGATCGAGGGGGACACGCTGACCTATATCGGCGGCATCAACGCGGCGGGCCTGACCGCCTTGAGCGAGGCGGTGCGCGACCTGCCGCGCGGGGTCGTCACGAAGATGGTCGTCAACTCGGGCGGCGGCGACACCGGTCCCGGCATCTTCATCGGATCGATCATCGCCGACCTCGGGCCCGACCTGACCATCGAGGTCGGCTGCTTCTCGTCCTGCGCGAACTTCATCGCGCCGGCCGCCGCCAGCATCACCCTCCGCGAGAATGCCTTTCTGGGCTGGCACGGCAATGACCGCGGCTTCCAGATCACGGCCGACCAGCTGGGCCTGTCCTTGCGCGACTACCTTCGCACCGCGGTAGCTGGCGGGACCACGGAGAGCGGCGTCGACATCGAGGCCTGGCTTGACGAGGCGGTGCCGACCCTCGAAGCGCTGATCGTCAAGGAGAAGGCGCTCTATGACCGGATCGGCATCGCCGATACCTTCGCCGTCTGCGGCGTGGGCCCGAGGTTTGACGGGCGACTGACCGGAGAACAGCTCGGCTGGGGGTTTTCCATCGCGGACATGGCGCAACTCGGCCTGCCGCCCGTGCGCTACGAAGGCCCCGGCGCCTATGAGGACAACCCCGCCTTCCGGCACTGGCTGATCCGGCTGACGCCCGCGGACTGCCTGCCCTGAACGAAGCGCGGCGGCACCGTCCGGCACGGTGTCTCCCTTGCCCCTGCACAACGCCATCCCCGCCTGTCGGGCCGTCAGGTTGGCAGCGTGATGCTGGGCAGCGTCGTCTCCTGCCATCCGCAGCGCGAAACCCGCCCGGATTTTCGCGTTGCGGATAGCGCATCAAGCAGGCGTGAGAGAGCCTTTACCCCGCGCGCCGCAGGCAAGATGCCCTGCGGCCGGACCGAACCCGATGCAACCACACACTCAAGGATGACCGACATGATCCGCCCGATGGCCCTGCTCGCCTTGCTGTCGGCCGCCACCCTCGGCGCCTGCGTCGAAACGGCAACGCCCGTTGCGATGCCCGCGATGACGGGCGGCAATCTGGGCTCGGTCGCGGCCAATGCGTGCCGCGCCGCGATCGCCGCGCAGACGGGGCGGCCGGTATCCGACGTTGCGGTGTTCGACGTGGCCGAATCCGAGGCGGGCGTCGGCGTGATGGCAACCGTGGCCGGAGCCGAAGCCCCGTGGGCCTGCCAGTCCAGCCCCGACGGTCGGGTCGCAGGGGTCAGCTATACGGGCAGGGAAGGATCGCTCTGACCCTGTCCGGCAGAGGCCCGCGCGGCCGCAGAGGGTGTTGCGGCAGCCCTCCCTCTGCCGCTTGCGCCCTGCGAAGGTTCCCTCGGCTTGCGGCAGTGACCGGCGTTCCGTCGCAGGCGCTGCGGGGGGCGGGCACAGACGGCCTATGCCCCTGAGCCCTGCGCCACGCGCGGCGGGGCAACCGTCCGGATCTGTCCGCTGCCCGTCGTCCGCTTGACCGCCAAGGAGGGGTCCACCGTCCGACAGCACCGCCGCTCGCGGTGTCCTGCCCGTTGTCCGCAATCGCGCGGGCCGCGCGCCTTGGCAGGGGATCATACTTACGATGGATAAAATCATGGAAGGTATGACGAAAATTTTGCGTTAATCTGTATTACCTG
>JBEEOG010000294.1:0-4503 GCA_041191745.1 Pseudomonadota bacterium
GGGGGGGGGGGGGGGGGGGGGTGGCGGCGCGGGGGTCTTCCGCACCGCTGCGGCGCAGGCCATCGGCATGGTCAAGCAGCATCAGCCGGAAGGTGGCGCGCATCAGATCGGGGTGGATCGCCGCCCCGTCGCCCGCCACCAGCCGTGTCAGCGCCCATGCGCCATCGTCGCGGTCGGTCTGCAGGTGGATCGCCCCGTCATCCGCCGCGCCATAGGTCTGGCAGAAACTGTCGAGGAAATCGCGCGCCGGCACATCCGCGACCGCCGCCGCAAAGCGCGGCTGGGTTCCCACATCCGCCAGCCCCGCGACCAGCGGGCCGGTCGGCGTGGCGATCACCGCATCGGGGAAAAGCTCTGTCCCGAAGCTGACCATGTGCCAGCTTTGCGCCAGAAGAAGCAGGCGGTGCATCGTATCGCGCCGGAGCGGCCTGCCCGCGCGGGCAAAGCGGGCGGCAAGGAAATTCGCGGTCTCGGTCGCGGACTGGATCATCGGGGCACCTGCATGGCCGCAATGCGGCGGATTCATGGCCAAGCTTATCCAGACCTATGGACAAATCCTATACGGACGAATGGCGGGGGTCATGCAAGCTGCGGTTACATCTGCCTTTTCCGCAAGGACCGTTGCGGTGCGGGGCGGATGGAACCGCAACAGGCGCGCCGCGTTCACTGCAGGACCGGTGCCCCGACCGTCCTGTCCGAAATACGGGGTATCGGGACACGGGCCTGTGCGTGCGTCCCCCTGTCGTGCAGGCCCCGGCGCCGGGACGGAGAGCTTCTCTCGGTCCCGGCGCTGACCTTCAGGTCATCAGCGGTTCGGTCGAGGCGAAGAACATCGCCTGACTGACGGCCGAGCGCACCTGCGCCTCGGAATAGGGTTTGGCGATCAGGAAGGCCGGTTCGGGTTTCTTGCCCGTCAGCAGCCGTTCGGGAAAGGCGGTGATGAAGATGACGGGAATCCTGTCGAACTGGCGCAGGATGTCGTTGACCGCGTCGATGCCCGAAGACTGGTCGGCCAACTGGATATCGGCAAGGATCAGGTCGGGGCGGTCCCGCGCGGCCAGCTCCACCGCTGCTGCCCGCGTGCGTGCGATGCCGGTGACGCGGTGCCCGATCTCGGCCACGATCATCTGGATGTCCATCGCGATGATCGCCTCGTCCTCGATGATCAGCACCGCTCCGGCGATGGAATTCGCCATCTCGTGCTTGGCGATCTGCACCAGCTCTTCGGCCTGCGCGGCGGTGAAGCCCATGATCGCGCCGATCTCGTCATGGCGGAAGCCTTCGATGGCGTGCAGAAGCAGCGCCTCGCGCGTGTTCGGGGTCAGCGTGGCCATGTGGTCCTGCGCGCGGCGCGACATGTCGGTATCGGGCGCGCCAAGGGGGGCACCCGCACTGGACCAGACCAGATGAAAGGCACGGAACAGGGCGATCTTGGCGGGTGTTGTGCCCGAAAGCACGCTGTCATCCAGCAGGATCGCTTCCAGCGTGGCGGCGGCGTAGCGGTCGCCGGTCTCCTGGCTTCCGGTCAGGGCGCGCGCATAGCGGCGCAGATAGGGAAGGTTCGCCGCAACAATCGAAGCCGGATCGCCCGCGTGGTCGTTCATGGTGTCCCCCGTTTTTTGCGTCATGACGGAACCGAACGCGGCAGACGGAGTTTGGTTCCGTGCTAGGATGGGGGCCGCGCAGAATGAGTATGCTGGAAAAGATGGGCGAGAAACGTGACCGTGCGGCCCTGAAGGCCACGATCGAGGAGAATCTCCGCAAAGTCTATCAGGAAGTCCTCGAGGAAGAGGTGCCTGACAGGTTCAAGCAATTGCTTGCCCAGTTGCGCCAGCAATCCGACCCCGCCACGGAGCGCGAGAAATGACCGCGGCGCGGGGCAGGGCCCCCGACACCCGTCAGGCCGCCCGCGAAGAGACCGCGCGTTCCGGTGCCGGACCGATGGACCCGCGCGACGAACTGCCGCTGCATCTTCCGGCGATGCGGGCCTTTGCCATCTCGCTCACGCGCAACATGGCCGCCGCCGACGATCTGGTGCAGGATGCCGTGGTCAAGGCATGGTCCAGCTTCGACAAGTTCGAACCCGGCACCAACATGCGGGCATGGCTGTTCACGATCCTGCGAAACACCTTCTACTCCGGTGTCCGCAAGCGCCGCCGCGATGTGGCCGATCCAGAAGGCGTGCATACCGCCAGCCTGTTCGAGAAGCCCGCCCATGACGGGCGGCTGGCGATGACGGATTTCATGGTGGCCTTCAACCAGCTTTCCCCCGTCCACCGCGAGGTGCTGATCCTCGTCGGCGCGTCGGGCTTTTCCTACGAGGAGGCGGCCGAGATGACGGGCGTCGCCGTCGGCACGGTGAAAAGCCGCGCCAGCCGCGCCCGCCTGCGTCTGGCCGAGCTTCTGGGTCTGGAAGCGGGCGAGGAACTGGTGGGCTCTGACGCCGCAACGCTGGCCGTGATGAGCAGATCGGCCGTCCGTGCCGCATGACCACGCCGTCACCGAAGCCCGCCCGATGGACCGAAGGCTTCGGTGTCCGGCTGGGCATGGTGCTGTCGCTGGCGATCTTGCCCGTGGGCGTGATGGGCGTGATGCAATCGGCCGATCTGGTGGGCGAGGCGCGGGCGCGCTCCGAAGCGGCCCTCGCGGGCGAGACGCTGCGCGCCGTCCGCCCCGCGCTGATGGCGATCCAGCAGGCGCAGGGCGCGGCGCAGGTGCTTGCCGCGGCGGCGCAGGGGGACTGCAGCGCCACGCTTGACCGGCTGGTCGCCCAAGGCCGCGCGATCCTGCAGGCGGGCCTTTATGCCATGGACGGGACGGCGCTCTGCATCTCGGCCGATGCGCCGGTGTCCTTTGCCGCCGCCGAAGGGCAGGCACGGCTTCTGACCGAAGCCGCGCCCGCGATGGCGCTCTTGCCGCGGGATGGGGGCGGCGAGGGCTTTTTCGTCCTCCATCCCCGCACCGACGAAGGCGGGCGCGTCACGGGTTTCGCCGCGGTTGCCCCACGCCTTGCGCGCGACATGCCCTTCGACCCGGGGCCCGATGGCGCGGCGACGGGCCCCGAGTCGGGGTTCGAGCTGGCGCTGTTCGATTCCGGCGGTCAGGTTCTGGGCGGCACCCGCCCGCGTGACGGGCTGGCCGCGATCCTGCCCGCCGGCCGCAGTCTGGGCGACTTGCACGCTGCGGATGTCGCCACCTTCACCGCCGCCACCGAAGGGGGCGACCGGCGGGCCTATTCGCTGATCCGACTGGTGGAGGGAGAGCTCTACGCGCTGGGAAGCTGGCCGGTCGAGGCGACGGGCCTCGTCACGCTGCGCGCCCTGCCCGCGCTGGCCTTTCCGGTTCTGATGTGGCTCGTCAGCCTGATCGCGGCATGGGCGGCGGCGGAAACGCTCGTCACGCGCCATATCCGGCGGCTCCGCAGCGCGATCATGGCCTTTGCGGGGGGGGATCGCGCGATCGCCCCCCTGCACATGGCCGGTGCCCCGCGCGAAATCCGCGAAACCGCCGAAGCCTTCGAGCGGATGACCGAAACCATCCTGCATGACGAGGCGCATCTCGAGGATTCCGTCCACCGCACCGAAATCCTGCTGCGCGAGGTGCATCACCGCGTGAAGAACAACCTGCAGCTCATCGCCTCGATCATGAACATGCAGATCCGGCGCACCACCTCGGCCGAGGCGCGCGCCATCATCCGCAGCCTGCAGGACAGGATGCTGGGCCTCGCCACGATCCATAACGGCCTCTACCAGACATCGGACCTGTCCGAGCTTGCGATCGACAAGCTCTTTCCCGGCATCATCGAACAGGTGGTGCGCGGCACGCAGCCCCGCGGCGGCGTGCGCCTGCAGACCGAGATCGAGGCCGCGGAACTGCCGCTCGACCGTGCCGTGCCGCTCGCGCTTCTGCTGACCGAGGCGCTCTCGGCCGCGATGCGCCACGCCACGGCCCCGCCCGACGGGGTGCCGGTCCTGTCGGTCACCTTCCGGCGCGGCGCGGAGGACATGGCCACGCTCGAGGTGGTCAACAGCGCGGCGGACGGGCAGGGCGCGCTCGACGGATCGGCGACGGGGGGAATCGGCACCCACCTGATGCGCGGATTCGCCCGCCAGCTGGGCGGACAGTTCCACCGCGAATTCGCGGACGGCCTCTGCCGCGTCCGTCTGGTCTTTCCCCTGCAGGGCCAATCCGCCCTTGTTTGACAGGGTTTCGCGCCTGTCCCGCCGCGCTGCGGGACGGTCGGCCGAAAAATTTTGGACCTTTCGTGAAAATCTCTCTTGCGGCTTCCGGCGAGGGCGACTAGATACCGCCTCCCGAGACGACGGGAACGCGAAAGCGGAAACGGCGGACCGGAAAAAGCTCAAGGTAAACAGAGGCTTGTAGCCGAAGCGAACCGAATGCACGCTCTTTGACAAAATGATGAAATGAAGGGATATGCGGGCGGTTTGGGCGCATCGGCGTCGGACGTCTAGCATATCGGCCTACTAGGGGTTACCCGATGAT
>JBEEOG010000295.1:0-8399 GCA_041191745.1 Pseudomonadota bacterium
CCGAGGTTGGAAAATCCGCCATGCCACACTCCCTTGCCGCCCTGTTGACCGGGCCCTTTTGCGGCATGAAGCATCGCACCCCCCGCGCGGGCTTTCAATTCGGCCCCGCGCGCCCTATTGATCGGAAAATCCGATCAGGAACGCCGATGCAGATCGACCTTCTCGACACCTTCCTCGACCTGTGCGAGACGCGCAGCTTCAACCGCACGGCCGAGCGGCTGGCGGTCACGCAATCCACCGTCTCGGCCCGCATCGCGGCGCTGGAGGCGGCGGTGGGGGCGAAGCTCTTCACCCGCTCGCGCGCGGGCACCGACCTTACGGTCGAAGGCGCGCGCTTCGAACCCCATGCCCGCAACCTGCGCCACGAATGGCACGAGGCGCGGCGCAGGATACAGGTGCCCGAACGCGCGGCGCATCTGGTGCGGCTGGGCATCCAGAACGACCTTGCCGCCCAGCATATCGGGGAATGGATCGCCGATTTCCGCCGCGCCCTGCCCGACACGGCCTTCTACATCGAACCCGACTATTCCAACCAGATGTGCGCCGACCTGCTGACCGGCGTGCAGGACTTCGCGGTGCTCTATTCGCCGAAACCCCATCCCGACCTGCATTTCACCGATGTGGGCGAGGTCGCCTATCACATGGTCAGCGCCGAGACCGACCGCCGCGCGGGGGTCGATCCCGAAACCTTCGTCTTCGCCCATTTCTCGCCCGCCTTCGAGGCGACGCACAGGGAACTGACCCCCGAATTCGCCTCGGCCCCCGTCTCGGTCGGTCAAAGCGCCACGGTCGCCTCGCTTCTGCAGGCGATGGGCGGGGCGGGCTATGTGCTGGAACGCACGGCGGGGCTCTTGGTCGAAGGCGGGCGCTTCCGCCGCGTGATCGACGCGCCCGTCCTGCGCCAGCCCGTCTATGCGGCGGTGCATCTGCGAAACCGCATCACGCCCCTGCACCGCCGCCTGACGCGCATCGTGCAGCGCCGCCTTGCGGGACGGGGCTAGGCTGTCGCCTGCCGACGGCCCCGGTTTTCTCTGCCCAAATATCCTGCGGGGGTGCGGGGGTGCAAAACCCGGCCCGAAGATTTTTCGCCGAAAAATCTTCGCCCCCTGCGCCAAGCCTTGGCCGGATGAGGATTTTCGCAGAAAATCCTCAGGCGTGGCGGGGGTTTTCGCCCGCTTCGCGCCAGATCGGGTTGGACCATGCCCGCTTGCCTGCGGCATCGATCACGCTGACGCGCAGCCACGGGCTGCCCAGAAGGCGGTCCAGCGGCACCTCGGTGCGCGTCATCGAATGGCCATGCACGCCCTTGGCCCCCGTCCCCCAGCCCTGCACGATGACCGAGGCGACGGCGCTCGTCTCCACCACCATCCGGTCGCCCTCCAGCCGCACGTCGCGCAGTTCGGGCCCCTGGCTCGAATAGAAATCCCCCCGCTTGAGCGCGGCAAGAAGGGCATCGGGGTCGTTCGCCTCGGCCTTCACCATGACCCAGCCGCCGAAATGGTCGGGTTCGTAGAAATGCGCGTCATCGGTGGCGATCAGGGTCAGGCGGCGCCCTTCGGTCAGCAGCAGATCGGCGATGGCAAAGCCGTCGGGGCGGTCGCAGCCCATGGCGCAGCCGTGGTTGTAGACCTCGACCGCGTGGGCGGCGGTGATGGTGCGGGCATCGGCCAGCGTCAGGCCTGACCATTGCGGATGGGCGATGGCGACGAAGGCCCCCGCCGCCACCGCGCGCTCTGCGATCTCGGCCGCGCTTTCCTGATCGGGGCGCGGGCGGAAATCGGGGCTGTTCGAGGGCGCAAAGTCCTGCGGCAGCCCCACGGCGAGGATATGCCACAACTCGCCATTCGCCATCGCGCCGGAATGGAGTTCGGCGCCGAGGATCGTGGTGAAGCCCTCGCCGCGATAGGGCGTGGTGTCCACGATCGGATAGCCCCAGAGCCCCACGAAATGGTCGGTCAGGGCGATGAAGTCATAGCCTTCGGCGCGGTAGCGGCGGCAGACTTCCTCGGGGGGGATCACCCCGTCCGAGCGGGTGGAATGCGTGTGCAGGTTACCGCGCCAGAAGCGGCCCGGTGCGGTAAAGGCGGAAAGGCGGGTCATCGGGGTCTCCGTCACGATTCGCCGGACAGAGTAGCGCCCGTCCGTGACGGCTGCACGGGCTGCGGGCGACATGCGGGCGGTCGCGGCGGGCAGGCACGGCTTGCCGCCGCGCCGGAATGGGTTATCTGGGGCGGACACCCAGACCCTTGCAGGACGATCCCCCCGTGACGCGCGACTTCATCCCCGGCCCCGACCATGCCCGCGACTTCCGCGATGCGCTGGGGCGTTTCGCGACAGGGGTGACGGTCGTCACCTGCGCCACGGCCGAAGGGCCGGTCGGGATCACGGCGAACAGCTTCGCCTCGGTCTCGCTCGACCCGCCGCTGGTCTTGTGGTCGGTCGCCAAATCCTCCAGCCGCTATGCCCATTTCGCGCAGGCCGCCCATTACGCGATCCATGTGCTGGCCGAGACGGAGCGCGACCTTGCCGCGCGCTTCACGCGCGGCGGGGCGGGCTTTGCGGGGCTGGACTGGGCGCCCTCGGCCGAAGGGGTGCCGCAGGTCGCAGGCACGCTGGCGCGGTTCGACTGCGCGCGCGACGCGGCGCACGAGGCGGGCGATCACCTGATCCTTGTCGGGCGCGTCCTGCGGGCCAGCCTGCGCGAGGGCCGCCCGCTGGTCTTTTCGCAGGGCCATTACGGCGGCTTCGCCTTCTAGCGCGGCGGGCGGCGTCTTTTGCGGCACGGGGGCCCGTCCCTGCGCCCTGCGGGGGCGTCCCGCCCTGCCCCGCCCCCGAATTGCGCGGCGCCGAGCTTCCCCCGCAGGCGGGAAGCGCCTAGATAAGGCGAAATGCCTGTGATGCAGGAGTGGAACCGTGCCGCAGACCGATGACTCCCTTGCCGAGACGCTGCCCGCCCCCGATGGCATGGCCGCACAGGCCCGCACGGCGGCAGAGTTCCTCAAGGCCCTGTCGCACGAGGGGCGGCTGATGATCCTGTGCCATCTGGTGGCGGGCGAGAAATCGGTGACGGAACTCGAACGCCTGCTCGACAGCCGTCAGGAGGCGGTCAGCCAGCAGCTGGCCCGCCTGCGGCTGGAAGGGCTGGTGGCGGCACGGCGCGAGGGCAAGGCGATCTACTACTCGATCCAGGATGACCGCGTGCGCCGGACCATCGCGCTGATGTACGACCTGTTCTGCAAGGGGGCCTGCTGACGCCCGCGACGGGCGGCGCGCCGTCAGCCCCGCCCGATATAGGGCATGTCGCGCGCCATCACCGTCAGGAAGGGGATGTTGACCGACAGCGGCAGGCTTGCCATGTGCAGCACCGCATCGGCGACGTGGCGCACCTCCATCACCGGTTCGGGGCGGATCGTGCCATCGGCCTGCGGCATGCCTGCGGTGAAGGCCCCCGTCATCTCGGACGCGGCATTGCCCACGTCGATCTGCCCGCAGGCGATGTCGAAGCGCCGCCCATCGAGGGCCAGCGTGCGCGTCAGCCCCGTCACCGCATGTTTCGACATCGTATAGGGCGCCGATCCCAGCCGCGGCACATGGGCCGAGATCGAGCCGTTGTTGATGATCCGCCCGCCCTGCGGGCTTTGCCGCCGCATCAGGCCAAAGGCCGCGCGCGCGGAGAGGAACATACCCGTGATGTTGGTGCGCGACAGGGCCAGCCAGTCCTCGACCGCGATCTCGTCGATGGGGGCGCCCTTCAGCGCGGTGCCCGCGTTGTTGAACAGCACGTCGAGACGGCCGAATTCCGCCCCGATCCGCGCGAAGGCGGCATCGACATCGGCGGGGTCGCCCACATCGCCCGCCAGAACCAGCGCGTCATGGCCCGCGACCGTGTCCTGCAGGGGGCCCAAGCGCCGCCCCATCACCGCGACGCGCCAGCCCGCGGCAAGGAAGGCCCGCGCCGTGGCCCGTCCGATGCCGGACCCCGCGCCTGTGATGAGGATGGTGCGGGTCATGGGTCGCCTTCGATGAAGTGGTATTTCAGCAGCCACAGCAGGATGCGGTCCACCTTCAGCGGATGCAAGCCCGTCGCGCGGGCCAGCCCCGCTGCCCCCGCCCCCTCTGCCCCCGCGGCGGTGATGGCGGCAAGGACGGCTTTCACATGCGCCTCTTCCTCGAAGATGCGGCGCATGCCGAGGTAGTCGCGCAAGTCCAGCGTCCCCGCCGCATCGGGCCGCGTGCCCAGCGCGACCGCGCGGAAGCGCCGCCCTTCGGCGGAAAAGGGCGCGGTGGGAAAGCCTGCGAACAGCGCCATGGGCGCGGGGGCGACGGGCAGGGCCACGGGCGGGACGGGCGGATGGTCGGCGGCATCGGCGCGGGCGCGGATGGCGGCAAGCTCTGCGATCAGGTCCTGCACCTGCGGCACGACGACCGACCAGTCGAACAGCCGGCGCGCCCGTGCCGCCGCCGCCTGCCCCATCGCCTTGCGCCGCCCGTCGTCACGAGCCAGCGCGCCGATCGCCTCGGCCAGTCGCGGCACGTCGATCTGCGTCACGGCCGACATCTGCGAGAGGTACTGCACATAGCTGTCGGTCCCGCCGAAATGGCGCAGGCCGGTCAGGACGGTATGTTCGGGCCGCGCGCCGCAGGTGGGGATGCGGATGCCGCCCGCGCCATCGACCGTGTCGCGGATCCCGTCCCAGTCCGAGGCGATGACCGGCAGACCCGCCGCCATCGCCTCGACCGGCGCGATGCCGAAGCTTTCCTGCAGGTTGTCGATGGGAAAGAGGAACATGTCCGCCGCCGAAAGCGCGGCAAGGCGGGCGGCCGCGCCGTCATGCGGCAGGGGGTGGTAGCCGACATCCGGCATCAGCCCCGCCGCGCCCCGTTCGAAGACGCGTTTCGAATAGTCGTCGGGCGCATTGCCATAGAGGACCAGATGCAGGCGGCGACCGGCGGGCATGGTCCTCTGCGCCTCGGCCAGCGCGATATAGAGGGGGAGCGGATCGAATTTCTCGTGCGGGGACAGGCGGGCCACGACCAGCGCCGCCACATCGCCTTCGGCGATGCCCAGCCGCGCCCGCAGCGCCCGACCCGCCGCAGGATCGGGGCGGAAGGCGTCGCAATCGACCCCCAGCGGGATGACGGGCATCTGCCAGCGCGGCGGCAGGGCGGGTCCGAAGCGGGCGCGCAGGTAGGCGTCCACCTGATCGAGCTGGTAATCCATCGCCGCCCTGACCGCGCGCGAGGTGCAGATGACCGCATCCCATGCCTGATGCGGGGCACAGCGCAGGTCGAAGACCCCCTGCATCACCGCCTTGGTGGACATGGTATGCGTCAGCCCCACCATCGACCAGCGCGTCGCGCCATGGACGGCGCGGCGCCAGACCTCGGGCGCGTAATTGGGGCCGGAATACCAGACCGCGCCCACGGGGGCCATCGCGGCGGGGCTGTCCAGCCGCACGGTGCGGGCGGGCCGGTGGGGGGCCATCTCGCGCGCCCAGTCGGCAAACAGCGCGGCATCCGTGGGCCCGTGGGTCAGCGCCACGAATTCCGGCACCTGCGCGTGGCGGAACCAGCCGCGCAGGAAGCTTTCCCCCGCCATCCGCCGCCCGTTCACGCCCTTGGCGGCGGGGTCGTAGCCGTCGGCCGCGAACCAGATCGCGGCGTTGCGGTCGGGTGTTTCGGGCGCGCCGCCCTGACCGGAGGCCGCCTTGCCCCCGCGTGCCGCGCCCCCTGTCCGTGCTGTCTCCCGTTCTGCCATCTACGCCTGCCGATACCGTTACGCAGGCGATGCTAGGGCGCGGCGTGCGGCGGGTCCAGCGGGGGCGTGGGCGGAAATGCGATCGGGCCCCGCAGGGGGGGCCCGACCGTCGATCCGTTCAGCGGCAGATCAGCTGCAGCCCGAGGTGCCGCCGCAGGTGTTGCACTTCATGCAGGTGCCGTTGCGGACCAGCGTGTAGTTGCCGCATTCGCCGCAGGGGTCGCCCTCGTAGCCCTGCATCTTGGCCTTGGTGCGGGCGTCGCGGCTGACCGTGCCCGCGGCGAGCGCGGTCGAGGCCCCGCCCCCCAGCGTTTCGGGGATCAGCGTGTTCAGCGCGACAACCGCATCGGTGCCGGTGGCCAGCGCCGTGGCCCCCATGCCGCCCTGAAGCACCACCAGTTCCTGCGGCAGGCGCTTGCGCAGATAGCCGGTCGAGGAGATGGATTTCAGCAGTTCCACCGATTTCGACGCCGCCGTGTCCGACACCTCGCCGAAGTTGCGCTTGCCTTCGTCATCGCCGCGGCCAAGGTCGTCGAAGGCCGCGCCGGTGGGTTTGACATGCGCAAGGTCGGTGCGGTCCAGATAGCTGATCGCCAGTTCGCGGAAGATGTAGTCGAGGATCGACGTCGCGTTCTTGATCGAGTCGTTGCCCTGCACCATGCCTGCCGGCTCAAACCGGGTGAAGGTGAAGGCTTCCACGAATTCCTCCAGCGGCACGCCGTATTGCAGGCCCACGGACACGGCGATGGCGAAGTTGTTCATCATCGCGCGGAAGCCCGCGCCTTCCTTGTGCATGTCGATGAAGATCTCGCCCAGACGCCCGTCGCCGTATTCGCCGGTCCGCAGATAGACCTTGTGACCGCCGACGATGGCCTTCTGGGTATAGCCCTTGCGACGCTCGGGCAGCTTTTCGCGGTTGGTGCGGATCACGTCGCGATAGACGATCTTTTCCACGATCTTCTCGGCCAGAACGGCGGCCTTTTCCTGCGGGGTGCCGGAGGTCAGGATTTCCTCGGCTTCCTCGTCATCCTCGACCAGCGCCGCCGCCAGCGGTTGGCTGAGCTTGGAGCCGTCGCGATAAAGCGCGTTCGCCTTGATCCCGAGCGAGTGCGACAGTTCGTACGCCGCCAGCGTTTCCGCGATCGTGGCCGAGTTCGGCATGTTGATGGTCTTCGAGATCGCGCCCGAGATGAAGCTCTGCGCCGCCGCCATCATGTGGATGTGGCTGTCGACCGACAGGTAGCGCGTGCCCTTCTTGCCGCAGGGATTGGCGCAGTCAAAGACCGGGTAGTGTTCCGGCTTCAGGAAGGGTGCGCCTTCCAGCGTCATGGTCCCGCAGACATGGTCATTCGCGGCGTCGATCTGGGCCTTGGTGAAGCCCAAATGGCGCAGCAGGTCAAAGGTCTGATCGGCCAGCTTGTCCGCCGGGATGCCCAGCGTGTGCTTGCAGAAATCCTCGCCCAGCGTCCACTGGTTGAAGACGAAGCGGATGTCGAAGGCCGAGGGAAGTGCGGCCTCGATCTTCTCCAACTCGCGCGCGCCAAAGCCGTGGCCGATCAGCGCGGTGGGGTTGATGCCGTGGCAGTTGCCGATGGAGCCGTGGCCCACGGCATAGGCCACGATTTCCGCGATTTCCGAGGTGCGGTAGCCAAGCGCCTCCAAGGCCGCGGGAACCGACTGGTTGATGATCTTGAAATAGCCGCCGCCCGCCAGTTTCTTGAACTTCACCAAGGCGAAGTCCGGTTCGATGCCGGTGGTGTCGCAATCCATCACCAGACCGATGGTCCCGGTGGGGGCGATCACGGTGGTCTGGGCGTTGCGGTAGCCGTGCTGTTCGCCCAAGGCGAGCGCCTCGTCCCAGACGGACCGCGCCAGCGCGATCAGGCCCTGATCGGGGCAATTCGCGGCGTCGAGCGCCACCGGGTTGACGTTCAGCCCCTCATAGCCAGCGGTCGCGCTATGCGCGGCGGCGCGGTGATTGCGGATCACGCGCAGCATATGGGTGGCATTGCGGGCGTAGCCGGGGAACGGCCCCAACTCTTTCGCCATCTCGGCAGAGGTCGCATAGGCGACGCCGGTCATGACGGCGGTCAGCGCGCCGCAGAGCGCGCGGCCTTCGGCCGAGTCATAGCCCAGACCCATGTTCATGAGCAGGCCGCCGATATTGGCATAGCCAAGGCCAAGCGTCCGGAAGTCATAGGATTTCTGCGCGATTTCCTTGGACGGGAACTGCGCCATCATCACGCTGATCTCCAGCGTCACGGTCCAGAGGCGCGAGGCATGGACATAAGCCGCCGCGTCAAACTTGCCCTCATTGAAGAAGGTCAGCAGGTTCATCGACGCGAGGTTGCAGGCCGTATCATCAAGGAACATGTATTCCGAGCACGGGTTCGACCCCCGGATCGGCCCATCCTCTGGGCAGGTGTGCCAGGCGTTGACGGTGTCGTGGAACTGGATGCCGGGGTCCGCGCAGGCCCAGGCGGCATGGCCCACGGTATCCCACAGCTCACGCGCCTTGACGGTCTTGGCGACCTTGCCATCCGTGCGGCGGATCAGCGCCCAATCGGCATCGGCCTGCACGGCCTTCAGGAAGGCATCGGTCACGCGGACCGAGTTGTTGGAGTTCTGGCCCGACACGGTG
>JBEEOG010000296.1:0-2766 GCA_041191745.1 Pseudomonadota bacterium
GCGCCCGGCCCAACCCCTCTCCCCCTCCAACCTCGGCGGTGCCAAGGCCATCCCCGGCGACGGTCTGGACGAAGACACCGCCAAGGCGCGCGGCACGGCGATCCACCTCCTTCTCGAATACCTTCCCACGGTCCCCGCCGCCGACCACGGCGCCCTCGCCGCCACGCTGATCCCCGACGCCACCCTCCGCGCCGATGTCCTGCCCGAGGCTCTGGCGACCATCGCCGCCCACCCTGCGCTCTTCACCGCCGATACGCTGACCGAAGTAGAGATCACCGCCGAACTCCTCGGCCGCACCATGCGCGGCACCATCGACCGTCTCATCATCACCCCCGACCGCGTCACGGCCATCGACTACAAGACCAACCGCGTGATCCCGGCGCGTCCGCAAGACACCCCCGACGGCATCCTTCGCCAGATGGGCGCCTATGCCCACGCGCTCGCCCAGATCTATCCCGGCCGCCGGATCGACACCGCGATCCTCTGGACCCGCGAAGCACGACTCATGCCGCTCCCTCCCGATATCGTGAGTGCATCCCTGTCATGCACCACGATCCCTTGACGATTCCCCCGCCCGTCCCTAGCTTCGTTGGCCGACATTCCATTCAGGAGATATAAAGATGGGCGCTGCCACCGTCGCCGTCACTGACGCCACCTTCGACGCCGAAGTCCGCAAATCGGACATCCCCGTCGTGGTGGACTTCTGGGCCGAATGGTGCGGCCCGTGCCGCCAGATCGGCCCCGCTCTGGAAGAGCTGGCGACCGAATACGCGGGCAAGGTGAAGATCGTGAAGGTCAACGTCGACGAGAACCCCGACAGCCCGGCGCAGCTCGGCGTTCGCGGCATCCCGGCGCTGTTCATGTTCAAGGGCGGCCAGGTCGTGTCGAACAAGGTCGGCGCCGCCCCCAAGGCCGCGCTGGCGAACTGGATCCAGTCGGCGATCTGAGCCCCGGCACATCATTCCGAAGGGCGGCCCGTTGCGGCCGCCCTTTTCCTTTTCCGCCGCCCATGCCCATATGGGGCAAAGCGACAGGAGGCCCGCATGTCCGACGACAAGTTCCCCGGTTGGCACGGCACGACGATCCTCGCCGTCCGCAAGGGCGGGCAGGTCGTCGTGGCGGGCGATGGTCAGGTCAGTCTCGGCCAGACGGTGATCAAGGGAACCGCGCGCAAGGTCCGCCGCCTGTCGCCGGGTGGCCGCGATGTGGTCTGCGGTTTTGCCGGATCCACCGCCGACGCCTTCACCCTGCTGGAACGCCTTGAAAAGAAACTCGAATCCGCCCCCGGCCAACTCGCCCGCGCATGCGTCGATCTGGCCAAGGACTGGCGGATGGACAAATACCTCCGCAACCTCGAAGCCATGCTGATCGTCACCGACGGACGTGACCTCTTCGTGATCACGGGCGCAGGCGACGTGCTGGAACCCGAACATGACATCGCCGCCATCGGATCGGGCGGCAACTTCGCACTGGCCGCCGCGCGCGGGCTGATGCACGCCGACCACCTGACCGCCGAAGAGATCGCGCGCCGCGCCATGGCCATCGCGGCCGATATCTGTGTATATACAAATGGCAACCTGACCGTCGAAACGATCCGTGGCTAGGGCCGCTCGGTCGACTTGCCCGTCTTTGCCAGCATGTAGGACCGCAGCACGGCATTCATGCGCGTCTGATACCCGGCCCCCTCGGCCCGAAAGAACGCCAGCACATCCTCATCCACCCGGACAGAAATGGCGATCTTCCTCGGCGCGGCCAGTACCGGTTGGGCGGTCCAGTCCACCTCTGACGCCTCTCCGCGCATCCGCGCCCGCAGCGCGCGCGCCTCTTCCTCCGACAGCTTGACGATCCGTCCGCGCGTCATCGCCCCCTCCGATCCGCCCCGTTTTCAACGGTGCCATCGTATATACAATCCGTCAATACACACCCCGTCACCCTTGGCCTCGCCCCCTCCAATCGCTACATCGGAAGCAGTGATCCAAGGACAGGCCGCATGACCAACCTCACCCCGCGCGAGATCGTCTCGGAACTCGACCGCTTCATCATCGGCCAGCGCGACGCAAAGCGCGCCGTGGCCGTGGCGCTGCGCAACCGCTGGCGGCGCAAGCAGCTGGGCGATGACCTTCGGGACGAGGTCTATCCGAAGAACATCCTGATGATCGGCCCCACCGGCGTCGGCAAGACCGAGATCAGCCGCCGTCTGGCCAAACTTGCCCGCGCGCCCTTCCTCAAGGTCGAAGCCACCAAGTTCACCGAAGTCGGCTATGTCGGCCGCGACGTGGACAGCATCATCCGCGATCTGGTGGACGCCGCCATGATCGAAACCCGCACCCGCATGCGGGACGAGGTGAAGGCCCGCGCCCAGCGCGCCGCCGAGGACCGCGTGATCGAAGCACTGGCGGGCAAGGACGCCCGTGAACAGACCCGCGACATGTTCCGCCAGAAACTCAAGCGCGGCGAACTCGACACCACCGTGATCGAGCTGGAGGTGCAGGACACCGCCATGCCCATGATGGGCATGTTCCCCGGCGGCAACGGCATGGACATGCAGATGCAGGGCCTGCAGGACCTGTTCAAGGCCTTCGGTGGCCGCTCCACCCGCAAGAAGATGACCGTCGCGGAAAGCTACGACATCCTCATCGGACAAGAGGCCGACAAGCTTCTCGATGACGAAGCCGTCAAATCCGCCGCGCTGGAATCGGTGCAGGAAAACGGCATCGTGTTCCTTGATGAAATCGACAAGATCTGCGCCCGCGCCGATGCCCGTGG
>JBEEOG010000297.1:0-6728 GCA_041191745.1 Pseudomonadota bacterium
CTTGGGGGCCGCGCGCGCGACCTGCGGATCGGCGCTGCCCTCCAGCCGGTCGGCGAACAGCTGCGCCGTGGTCAGGATGTTTCGCAGGTCGTGGCTGATCTTGGCGACCGCGCCCCCGAGCTGCGCCAGCCGTTCCTTCTGCCGCAGCGCGCCGGTCAGTTGCAGCTGCATGGATTCGAGCGCCTCTTCCGCCACGCGCAATTCCTCGACATCGGCATTGGGGGCGATCACGCTGCGCGCATCCTCGGGTGCCTGCGCGTAGGCCTGCATGTGGCGCACCACGCGGCGGATCGGGCCCACCAGCATCCGCTGCACCGCAAGGAACAGCAAAAGCGCCGTCACGACCGAGATCAGCGCCGACAGAAGCAGGATCCGCAGCCCGTATTCCACCATCGCCGCCCGCAGGGGCGCGGTTTCCATCGTGATCTCGATCAGCAACCCCGCATCCTGCACGGGATTGCCGATCACGCGGATGATGCGGTTCTGCCTGTCCCCCAGCACGGCCATGGCGTCGCGGATCAGTTCCCACGGGCCTGCCGCGCGCAGGTCATAGGTGGCGTCCACCGGCTGCGGGATGGGCGAGGAGAGGACAAGCTGGCGCACCTCGTCGCGGCGCAGCACGACGTTGAACACCTCGGCATTGTCCAGCAGTTCGTCCTCCAGCGCGGTGCTGATCGTCGTCTCGGACGCCAAGAGCGCGAGCGAGGCGATCTGCGCCTTCTCCAGCCGCAGGAACAGGTAATCCGCCCGGAACCGCGCGATGGAGGGGACGAAGATCAGCACCTCGGCCAGCATGACGAAGGCCGCGGTCAGCAGCAGGAACCGCCCCGACAGGGTATTGAGGAACCTGCCCCGTCCGACCCGCAAACCCCGCTCCCCTGCTTCCTCTTCGCTCAAATATCCTCGGGGGGTGCGGGGGGCAGACGGCCCCCCGCGGCCTGCCACCCGCGGCCCGCGTTCAGGGCAGGAACCGCTGCACCAGCCGCACCCACCCCTTCAGCGCAGCATTATCAAAGAGTTTGGGGGAAAAATAGGCTCCTGCCGCCCGCTTGCCGAGTTCCGCCAGTGTCGGGTAGGGCAGCACCGCGCCGGCAAGGGCCGCGACCTTCATCCGCGCCGACACCGCCAGCACGAGCGGCGCGATCACCTCGCCCGCCTGATGGCCCGCGACCGTGGCCGCGACCACCCGCCCCCGCGCGACGGTCAGCTTGACGAAACCTTCGGTGCGCCCTTCGGCCTGCGCGCGGTCATTGCCCGCATACGGCACCCGCAGGACCTGCGCGCGGCTTCCGAAGCGGCGTTCGACCTCGGCCGCGTCGGGGCCGACATGGGCGAGTTCCGGATCGGTATAGGTCACGCGCGGGATATGGCCGTCGCGCTGTCTGGCGGGCAGGCCCAGCACGGCGCGGCGGATCACGATGCCAGCATGATAGCCCGCCAGATGGGTGAATTGCGCGCCCCCCGCCGCATCGCCCACCGCATAGACGCGGCGGTTGGTCGTCGACCGCAGGTCGTCGCGCACCGTGATGCCGCGGTCGGTATGGGCGATCCCGCCCGCGTCGAGCCCCATCCCCGCCAGCGCCACCCGCCGCCCCGCCGCGACCAGCAGATGGCTGCCCCTGACCACGCGCCCGTCGGCCAGCGTGGCGGCGATCCCCGACCCGTCGCGCGCCACCCGCGCGATGCCGGTGCCCTCGATGATCTCCACCCCCTCGCGGCGCAGCGCGGCCAGCACCACGGCGGCGGCCTCGGCATCCTCGCGCCCCAGCGCGCGGGCGGCCTCGATCACGGTGACGGCGCAGCCGAGCCTGCGATGCGCCTGCGCCATCTCGATCCCGATCGGCCCGCCGCCGAAGATCAGCAGATGGTCGGGCCGGTCGCGCAGGGCGAAGACCGTCTCGTTCGTCAGGACATCCACCCCGTCGATCCCGTCGATCGGCGGGATGACGGGGCGCGATCCCGTGGCGATGACGAAGCGGCGCGCGCGGATGCGGAACCCGCCCGCCTCGACGGTTTGGGGATCGACGAAGCGCCCGAAGGCGCGGATCACGCGCACGCCCAGCCCTTCGAACCGCTCCTCGCTGTCATGGGGCGCGATGGCGGCGATGGTGGCTGCGACATGGTCCTTGGCGGCGGCGAAATCCACCGTCGCATGGCCCGTCACGCCGAAGCGCCCGCCCTGTGCCGCATGGGCGGCCTTGGCGGCGGCGAGCAGCGCCTTGGACGGCACGCAGCCCGCGTTCAGGCAGTCGCCCCCCATCTCGCCCGCCTCGACCAGCACGGTGCGCGCGCCCATCTGCACGGCCCCCGCCGCGACGGACAGGCCGCCCGATCCGGCCCCGATGATGCAAAGGTCGGTTTCGATGCTGTCCATCACAGGTCCCTCTTGCGCAGCGTCCGGATGAGGATCGGCAGCACCCCCAGCAGGACCAGCCCGACGATCGGCCCCGCCACATGGGGTTCGGCAAAGACCGACAGGTCCGGCACGCCGCCCGTTTCGAAGACCTCGCCCAGCCCCGACCCGATCGAGGTCAGCACCAAGGCGCCCGGAACGATCCCCACCACCGTCGTCAGCGCGAATTTCGGAAGCGAGATGTTCAGCAGCGCGGGCAGGAGGTTCGCCACGAAGAAGGGCACGACCGGCGTCACGCGCATCAGGAACAGCACCTCCCATTCGTTTTCGGCCAGCGCCGCACGCAGGCGGGCGACCGTGCCGCCCTGCCCCTCGATCCGCGCGGCCAGCGCCTCCCCGAACCCCGCCCGCACGGCAAGGAAGATCAGGATGGCCCCCGCGCTCGCCCCTGCCAGATTGAACAGCACGCCCGGAAACAGGCCGAACAGGAACCCGCCCGCCAGCGTGGCCACCGTCGCGCCGGGCAGGCTGAAGGCCACGATGGCGACATAGGCCGCGACGAAGGCCAGAACGGCGGGCAGGTAATGCGCGTCGCGGAAGGCCAGCAGCGCCTCGCGGTGGCGGGCCAGCGCCTCGAAGCTGAGGAGGTCGCGGAAGAAGATCGCCCCCGCCACGGCCACCGCCAGAAGCAGGGCTGCGGGAATCAGGCGGCGAAGGGCGCGCGGGCGGGGCGGGTCTGTGAAGCTCATGGCGGGCAGGATGCGCGCAAAAGGGAAGGTTTTGCCAGCATCCTCACGCCGGGTTGATCCGGCGGCGGCGCGGGCGGGCCGCGCGGCGGGGCTTGCGGGCGAATGTTGCGCCAAAAGCGGTCGGGGTCCGTTGACTTGGGGGGAAACCCTCCTTAAAGAGCGGGCTTCGAATGGGAGCGGCGCTCGAATCCATCGGGTTTCGCGCTGCCTGAGAGTTACGGAGAGCCGCGATGAAGCGCACCTACCAACCGTCGAATCTGGTCCGCAGCCGCCGCCACGGCTTCCGCGCCCGCATGGCCACCAAGGGCGGCCGTCTGGTGCTGGCCGCGCGCCGCGCCAAGGGCCGCAAGCGCCTGTCGGCCTGATCCCTGCTTCCGGCCTTCGGGCCGCCAAGGGTGACGACATGACACCGCCGGAGGAACCGGGCCAAGGCATCACCGCCGAAGCGCCCGTGGCGCCTCCGGCGGTTTCGCTTTGCCCGCTCGTCACGATCCAGAAACGCGCCGATTTCCTGAAGGCGGCCTCGGCCCGCAGGCAGGGAACGGGCGGGTTCCTGCTGCAGGCCCGCCGCCGCGATGACGGGACGGACACGCGGCGCGTGGGCTTCACCGCGTCGAAGAAGATCGGCAATGCCGTGCAGCGCAACCGCGCCAAGCGCCGCCTGCGCGCCATGGCGCGGGCCGTCTTGGCGACCGGCGGGCTGGCGGGCTGGGACTATGTCCTTGTCGCGCGACCCGACGCCACGGTGACGCGCGACTATGCACTGCTTCTGGCGGACCTGCGCGACGCGCTCGCCTCGGTCCACCGCGACCGCAAGGCATGACGCCGCTCGCCCGCATCCTTGCCGTTCCGGTGCGGGCCTACCGGCTGGTGCTGTCGCCTTGGGTGGGCCATGGCTGCCGCTTCCAGCCCACCTGTTCGGCCTATGCGCTGGAGGCGCTGGAGCGTCACGGCGGCGTCAGGGGCGGCTGGCTGACCGTGCACCGCATCTGCCGTTGCCACCCGTGGGGCGGGCACGGCTATGATCCGGTGCCGGGGTCCGATCCGGATTTTGACCGCACACGACCCTAGCGAAATCTTCTGCGAAGATTTCGGTGCCGGGTTTTCTGCGAAAACCCGATCTTTCGCAGAAAGATCGCCCCGAAGAATTTTCGCAGAAAATTCTTCGCCTAGCGCTTTTCGAACCAGATCGACACATCGCCCAGCGTGACACCCGCGCGGCGCATGTAGGCGCGGTTGTACAGCCGGTCGTCGCTGAACTGCCACATCCAGTCGTCGAAGGTGACGCGCACCGTTTCCGTCGGCCCGCCGGCCTGCGGCACGGGCAGATCGATGGTGTAGCGCCAGTTGAAGCGGTCGCCCTTCTCCTCGCCCACTGCCACGCCGATCACGCCCGGCGCGGTGCCTTCCCAAGTCTCGTCACCCGTTTTCCGCAGCGTCCAGACGCGCTGTTCGGTCGATCCGTCCTCATAGGTGAAATCCTCGACCAGCCGCAGCCGCTGCCCGTCCCAGTCGCCCGCGATCTCGGCCACGAATTGGCGCCGCACGGTGCCGAACAGGTCCTGGAACTGGCCATAGGCGGTCAGCCGGCCGTCGAAGAATTCCTCAAGCTCCAGCTCGCGCGTGGACAGGACGGGGTCGTCCGGCGACGGACGCCCCGCACAGGCGGCAAGCAAGAGTAAAGACGCGACAGCCAGCAGGCGCATGACATCCTCCGGTTCTTTGTCCTTCTACGCGCGCCGCGCCCCTTCGGATTGCCCAAGCGCGCGCCCCGTGCGATATGCGCCCATCCCCTTTGCCGCAGGCTGGCCCATGCTCGACGATCTGGACGACATCCACCCGCTGTTTCACGGCGCGCCGACCACGACCGAGTTCAAGAAACTTCGCAAGCGCATCGTGCGCGAGGTGCGCGAGGCGATCGACACCTATGGCATGATCGAACGCGGGGCGCGCTGGCTGGTCTGCCTGTCGGGCGGCAAGGACAGCTACACGCTGCTTGCGGTGCTGCACGAGCTGAAATGGCGCGGGGTCCTGCCCGTGGACCTGCTGGCCTGCAACCTCGATCAGGGCCAGCCCGGATTTCCGGCGACGGTGCTGCCCGAATTCCTGACCAGGATGGGCGTGCCCCATCGGATCGAGTATCAGGACACCTATTCCATCGTGGTGGACAAGATCCCGCAGGGGCGGACCTACTGTTCGCTCTGTTCCCGCCTGCGGCGCGGCAACCTCTACCGCATCGCGCGGGAAGAGGGGTGTTCGGCGGTCGTCCTCGGCCACCACCGCGACGACATCCTTGAAACCTTCTTCATGAACCTGTTTCACGGCGGGCGGCTGGCGACGATGCCGCCGAAGCTGTTGAACGAGGATGGCGATCTGTTCGTCTACCGCCCCCTCGCCTTCGTGGCCGAGGCCGATTGCGAGAAATTCGCCCGCGGCATGAACTATCCGATCATCCCCTGCGACCTTTGCGGCTCGCAGGAGGGGCTGCAGCGCGTGCAGGTCAAGAAACTGCTGGACGAATGGGAGGCGCGCAGCCCCGGCCGCCGTCAGGTCATGTTCCGCGCGCTGATGAACGTGCGCCCGTCGCATCTGGCGGACCCGTCCATCTTCGATTTCGCGGGGCTGGTGGCGGGGATGGGCCCGCAGCCGACCGATGCCTTCGCCCAGGCCCCGCGCCTGAAGGCCGAGGACTGATCCCGCCCTGACCGACAGGCGTGGCGCGACCTCACCCGCCCGTGACGGCGCGGGGAAAAGCCCTTGACCTTTGGCCCCCCCTTCTGTTGAAGCACCGTGACCCTTTCAAGGAACGGTGGTGGTCCAGATGGACGATCAGAACAACAAGAACCTGCTGCTTGCGACCGTGCTGAGCTTCCTCGTGGTGCTCGTCTGGTTCTTCCTCTTCCCGCCGGAAGACCCCGCGCTGACCGCGCCGCCGGCTGCGGTGTCGGAAACCTCCACCGCCGTGACGCCGCCCGCCGCTGACGCGGCCCCTGCCGCGGCCGAGGGCGCGACCGCCAGCGCCGTTGCCGACGCGCCCCGCCTGACCATCGACACGCCGCGCCTGTCGGGCTCCATCTCGATGGTGGGCGGCCGGATCGACGACCTGAAGCTGAAGGGCTACCGCGTCACGCTGGACGAAGATGCCGATACCGTGCGCCTGCTCACGCCCGTGGGTCAGGACAATGCCTATTACGCCCTGCACGGCTGGGCGCCGGGTGGCGATCTCGACTTCGCCGATGTGCCCGGTGCGAATACCGAATGGCAGATCGCGGGCGGATCGACGCTGTCGGTGGACAACCCCGTCACCCTGCGCTGGCAAAGCCCCAAGGGGCTGGTCTTCACCCGCACCATCGCGGTGGACGGCGACTACATGTTCACCATCACCGACAGGGTGGAAAACACCGGGAGCGCCGAGGCGCGCCTGCAGCCCTATGGCATCGTGGCCCGCCACGGCACGCCGCCCGACCTGCAGAACTTCTTCGTGCTGCACGAAGGCGTCGTGGGCCGGACCGACGGCACCCTGACCGAGATGAAATACGCCGACATCGCCGAACTGCCGGTGAACGAGCGCGAGCGCGCGCTGGCCGAAGTGACCGAGGCCACGACCGACGGCTGGATCGGCTTCA
>JBEEOG010000298.1:0-12505 GCA_041191745.1 Pseudomonadota bacterium
CCGTCGTCATCGAAGGGCGAAAGGATGATGTTCTGTTCGCGGTAGATCGCGCCCGCCGGAAGCAGGACCGTGTTCTTGGAATGCTTCAGCAGGTGTTCGGCGATCAGGAAGCTGTTGGTAAAGACCTGCAGCCGTTTCGCCGTCAGCGGATGGACCATCTGGAAGGTCGTGGTCCCGCCATTGATGATGATCGGCTCGCCATCGGCGCAAAGGTCCACCGCCGCCCGCGCGATGGCGCGCTTTTCGGCGATCCGCACGCCTTCCTCCAGCCGGAAGGGGCGGGCGTTGATGCCCACGAATTGCGGCGGCGCGATGGATTCCGCCCCGCCCCGCACGCGGCGCAGCTTCTTTTGCACATGGAGCGTGGCGATGTCGCGCCGGATTGTCGCCTCGGACGCGCCGGTCAGCGTGACCAGATCGGCCACCGTCGCCACGGGCCGCTCCTGCACTGCCGACAGGATGATTCTGTGCCGTTCGCTTTCGTGCATTCCGATCTCCCCTCGTCGCAGGCTTCCATCGGATTCGATCATTGTCAATCAATTTCAATCACCGCAAATCGTTCTGCGCTGCAGCATGATTGAAGTTGATCGAAATTGATTGACAAGCACGGGCGTCGGACACATGGATTGTCCAAAGCGCGACCCATCCGCGCCAAGGGAGGATTCCATGACCGATTCCGCCGCCGGTTCCCGGCTGATGAACCTTTGGGATGACGCCAAGGCAGCGGGAATGACCGAGCCGGAGAAGCTGCTCTACCGCTCGAACCTTCTGGGATCGGACAAGCGCATCACCAATTACGGCGGCGGCAACACCAGCGCCAAGGTCATGGAGCGTGACCCCCTGAGCGGAGAGATGGTCGAGGTGCTGTGGGTCAAGGGATCGGGCGGCGATGTGGGTTCCATCAAGATGGACGGTTTCGCCACGCTCTACATGGACAAGCTGCGCGCGCTGAAGGGGCTCTATACCGGCGTGCAGATGGAGGATGCGATGGTGGGCTACCTGCCCCATTGCACCTTCAACCTGAACGCACGGGCCGCCTCCATCGACACGCCGCTGCACGCCTATGTGCCGAAGAAACATGTCGATCACATGCACCCCGACGCGATCATCGCCATCGCCGCATCGAAGAACAGCCGCGACCTGACGCGGCAGATCTTCGGGGATGACATCGGCTGGCTTCCGTGGAAGCGCCCGGGTTACGAGCTGGGCCTGTGGCTTGAGAAATTCTGTCTGGAACACCCGCAGGCCAAGGGGGTCGTGCTGGAAAGCCACGGGCTGTTCACATGGGATGACGACGCGCGCGCCTGCTACGACCTGACGCTGGCGATCATCCAGAAGGCGATGGACTGGTTCGCCGCCGAAACCGCCGGCAAGGCGATCTTCGGCGGCGCGGTGAAGGAAAGCCTGCCCGCCGACGACCGCCGCGCCGTCGCTGCCCGCCTGATGCCCGCGATCCGTGGCATGATCAGCGCCGACCACCGCATGGTGGGCCATTTCGACGACCAGCCCGCCGTGCTGGATTTCGTCAATTCGGCCAGGCTGGAACCCTTGGCCGCGCTTGGCACGTCCTGCCCCGACCATTTCCTGCGGACGAAGATCAGGCCGCTGGTCGTGGGCTTCGATCCCACGAAACCCGATCTCGACGCCACACTTGCCGCGCTGAAAGGGCAGGTGGAGGCGTACCGCGCCGGATACGCCGCCTATTACGACCGCTGCAAACACCCCGACAGCCCGCCCCTGCGCGACCCCAATGCCGTGGTCTATCTGGTGCCGGGCGTGGGGATGCTGACCTTTGCCAAGGACAAGGCGACCGCGCGGATTTCGGGGGAATTCTACGTCAACGCCATCAACGTGATGCGCGGGGCGGATACGGTCAGCGAATACTGCGGCCTGCCCGAACAGGAAGCCTTCGACATCGAATACTGGCTGCTTGAAGAAGCGAAACTCCAGCGCATGCCCAAGCCCAAATCGCTGGCCGGCCGCGTGGCGCTGGTCACCGGCGGGGCAGGGGGCATCGGGTCGGCCACGGCCGAACGCTACCTGCAGGAAGGCGCCTGCGTCATGCTGGCCGATATCGACGCGGATGCCTTGGCCCGCACGGCCGAGAACCTGACCAAACGCCACGGCCGCGACGTGGTTCGAACCGTCCAGATGGACGTGACCGAGGAAGCGCAGGTCATCGCCGCCTTTGCCCGGACGGCGGTGGAATTCGGGGGTCTCGACATCCTCGTCTCCAACGCGGGCATCGCCTCCTCGGCCCCGGTCGAGGAGACGACGCTGGCGCTGTGGAACCGCAACATGGACATCCTCTCCACCGGCTATTTCCTTGTCAGCCGCGAGGCGTTCAAGCTCTTCCGCGCCCAAGGCATCGGGGGCGCGGTGGTCTTCGTGGCCTCGAAGAACGGCCTTGCCGCCAGCCCTAACGCATCGGCCTATTGCACGGCCAAGGCCGCGGAAATCCACCTTGCCCGCTGCCTTGCGTTGGAAGGGGCCGAGGCGGGCATACGCGTCAATGTCGTGAACCCCGACGCCGTGCTGCGCGGGTCCAAGATCTGGTCGGGCGAATGGCTGGACCAGCGCGCCAGCACCTACAAGACCGACAAGGAGGGGCTGGAGGAGATGTACCGCCAGCGGTCGATGCTCAAACGTTCCGTCCTGCCCGAGGATATCGCGGAGGCGGCCTATTTCCTCGCCTCCGACCTGTCGTCGAAATCCACGGGCAACATCCTGAACGTGGATGCGGGCAATGTTCAGGCTTTCACGCGCTAGGGGGCGGGCATGACCTACGATCAGGCGAAACAGGCCTTTGCCGACTGGGGCGTGGATGCGGAAGCCGCCCTTGCGGCGCTGGAACGGATCGCGATTTCCGTCCATTGCTGGCAGGGCGATGACGTGGGCGGATTCGAGAAGAAGTCCGGAACCTCGGGCGGGGGCATACAGGCCACCGGAAACCATCCGGGCCGCGCGCGCAATCCGGCGGAACTGCGGGCCGATCTGGAATTCGCCTTCTCGCGCATTCCCGGAAAGCACCGCCTGAACCTGCACGCCTTCTATCTGGACACCCCTGAGTCCCCCGCGCGGGACGAAATCGAATACCGCCACTTCACCCCTTGGGTGGACTGGGCCAAGGCGCAGGGTCTGGGCCTCGATTTCAACCCGACCTTCTTTGCCCATGCCAAGGCCGACGACAACCTGACGCTCTCCCATCCCGATCAGGGCATCCGCGACTTCTGGATCGAACACGGGAAACGCTGCCGCGAGATCGCGGCGCGCATCGGGGCGGAACTGGGCGGCCAGACGGTCAACAATATCTGGGTCCCTGACGGCTACAAGGACATCCCCGTGGACCGCATGGCCGCGCGGCAGCGGCTCTGGGCGTCGCTCGATGCCATGTTCGCGCCCAGACATGACCGCGCGCATCTGCTCGATGCGGTGGAATCAAAGCTCTTCGGCATCGGGGTCGAAGCCTGCACCGTGGGCAGTCACGAATTCTACATGGGCTATGCGGCGAAGCGGGATGTCGCGCTCTGCCTCGACATGGGGCATTTCCACCCGACGGAAAGCGTGGCCGACAAGCTGTCCTCGGTCGCGCTGTCGGTTCAGGATATCCTGCTGCATGTCTCGCGCCCCATGCGCTGGGACAGCGACCATGTGATCCTGCTCAACGACGATATCCTTGCCATGGCGCAGGAACTGGTCTTTGCGGGGCTTCTGCCGCGCACGCGGATCGGGCTGGACTATTTCGACGCCACGATCAGCCGCACCGCCGCATGGGTGATCGGGGTGCGGAACATGCAGAAGGCGCTGCTGCGCGCGCTGCTTCTGCCGCAGGCACGGCTGAAGGCGGTCGAGGCGCGGCTGGACCACACCGCCCGCCTGATCCTGACGGAAGAGGTCAAGGACCTGCCCTTCGCCGCCGTCTGGGCCGAATTCTGCGCGCGTCAGGATGTGCCGGCGGGTGCCGCGCTTCTGGCCGATCTGGAAGGCTACCAGTCCCGCGTCGCCGCGCGGGGCTAGCGGGTGTCCTCGGCCTGACGGTCCCTTCCGCAACAGATAACCCTGCAATTCTTCCGCATCGTGGAAAAATTGCAAGGTATGTGCCATCGCCAGACCACACAGACCGTGCGTTCCGCGCTTGACGCCCATGCGGCAGCGGTCCTCTTGGGGCCACGGCAGGATGGCAAGACCACACTTGCGCTCCAGTTGGCCGAACACGCCCCTCCGTCTACCTCGATTTGGAACGCGACGCGGATCGGCAGGTCCTGACAGAGCCCGATCTTTATCTGGATGAACAGATCGGCAAGCTGGTCAGCCTGGACGAGGTCCAGCAGATGCCGGACCTGTTCAAGACGCTGCGCGGGCAGATCCACATGCGACGGCGCAAAGGGGCCCGCACGGGGCAGTTCCTCTTGCTTGGTTCGGCATCGAACGTGCTTCTGCATCGAAACGCTGATCGCCGCCGCGCCCACGGGGACCGAGCCCTTCTTCTACCGGACGGCGGCGGGGGCCGAGCTGGACCTTGTCCTGCGGCTTCCCAGGGGTGCGCTCTGGGCCATCGAGATCAAGCGCACCACGGCACCCAAGGTGTCGCGCGGTTTCCATCTGGCGGTCCAAGACATCAGGGCGGACCGCAGGATCCTTGTCTATGCGGGCGCGCGGGATGTACCGGCGGGCGACGGTCATCGGGCCATGTCCCTGGCCACCGCCGTGGAGCAGTTGCGTAATCCGTGACGCCTCATCGACCTGCCTCGGGCGGCAGCACCAGCAGGGCGCGGAAGTCGTTGACATTGGTCAGCGTCGGGCCGGTGACGACCTGCCCGCCCGCGGCGGCAAAGAAGCCGTGCGCGTCATTCGCCGCCAGCGCCGCCGCCGCATCCAACCCCGCCGCGCGGGCGCGGGCCAGCGTATCGGGGCCGATGATCGCCCCCGCCACCTCGGCTGCGCCATCGACGCCGTCGGTGTCGCAAGCGATGGCATGGATGCGCGGATGGCGATCCAGCGCCAGCGCCAGCGCAAGGCAGAATTCCGCATTCGGCCCGCCGGTGCCATTGCCCCTGCGGGTCACGGTCAACTCTCCGCCAGACAGAAGCAGCACGGGCCGGTCCCCCGCCCGCAGCCCCTGCGCGATCCTCAGGGCAAGTGCAGCCTGATCTGCCGCGACATCGCGCGCCTCGCCTTCCAGCGCGTCGCCGAGGAGGCGCACGTCGCATCCCTGCGCCCGTTCCGCCGCTGCCGCCAGAGAACGGGCAGGGGCGGCGATGATGCGGTTCTCGACCCGCGCAAGCCGCGGATCGTCGGGGGCGACCACACCTGACGGGCGCGCCAGCGCCGCCGTGACGCCGGGCGGCACGGCCACGTTCCACCGCTCCAGCACCGCCCGCGCGTCTGCGGGGGTCGAGCGGTCGCCCACGGTCGGCCCCGACCCGATGAAGGCCGGATCATCCCCCGGCACGTCGGAAATCATCAGGCACAGCATCCGCGCCGGATGGGCGGCGGCGGCCAGCTGCCCGCCCTTCACGCGGCTGAGGTGCTTCCTGACCGTGTTCATCCGGTCGATCGGCGCGCCCGAGGCGAGAAGGCCCGCATTCACCGCCATCTTGTCGGCCAGCGTCACGCCCTCGACGGGCGCGACGAGGAGCGCCGACGCCCCGCCCGACACCAGCGCCAGAACGAAATCATCGGGACCGAGCCCCGCCAGCAGGTCCAGCATCCGCGCCGTCGCCGCCGCCCCCGCCGCATCGGGCACGGGATGGGCGGCCTCGACCACCGTGACCCCCGCGCAGGGGCGGGCATGGCCGTAGCGGGTGATCACCAGCCCCTCGCAGGGGCCCCAATGCGCCTCGACCGCTTCGGCCATCCGCGCGCTGGCCTTTCCGGCCCCGACCACCACCACGCGCCCCGCAGGCCGTGGCGGCAGAACCGCCGGAATGACGCGCATCGGATCGGCCACCGCCACCGCGCTGTCGAAGAGATGCCGAAGAAGATGTGCAGGATCCGTCATGCCCGCAGTCTTGGCCCGACGGGCGCTGGCGGGCAAGCGAAAGACCGCGCGCGGAATACGTCTTGTGTCAATTGGGTCCGGCAGCATCGCCGGATGGCAAGGGGCGGCCCTGCGGCCGCCCCGAACCCAGCCTAGCGCCGCCCCGACAGCCACAGGATCGGCGCAAGGGCGAGGACGGACAGGTAATGCCATTGCCCCGTCCCGTAGCCGAACCAGACCGCTGCCATGGCACAGGCGATGGTCGCAAGTTGCAGCAGTCGTCGTCGCATCCGCCTTGTCCCTTGGCCCGCGCAACTCCCCGCGGGGTGCGCCGATCAGCGGCAGAAATAGTATGCCGCCCCTGTCCGGCAAACGGCATCACGAGGCCTTTACAGGATCAGGTCGCCCGCGTTCAGCGCCGAAACCTGCGTCAGCAGGATCTCGAAATCCGCCACGCGGTCGCCGGTCACGTCCCCCCTGACCAGCAGGTCATCGCCGCTCGTGACGGTCCAGACCGCATGCGCCGCCGCTTGCATGCCCGAGAAACCGAAGGTCTGGTTGCCGCCCAGACCTGCATGGGGATCGATCCCGCGCAGGTCGATGTCGTCCACGCCCGCGACGAAACCGTTGATCCGGTCATGGTTGCCCACGGCGCTGTCGGATGCGGCGCGGAACACGAAGACGTCACGATCCCCGTCCAGCGCGACCGAAAGCTCGTCCCGTCCCGCGCCGCCATCCAGCGTATCCGCCCCCGTGCCGCCCGACAGCGTGTCATTGCCGCCATGGCCGACCAGCTGGTTGCCAAGGCTGTTTCCCGCCAGACGGTCCGCCCCCGCATTGCCCATCGCGTTCTCGATGTTGCGAAGGGTGTCGTTGCCGTAGCCTGTGTTCTGCGCGGTCGTGCGGGACAGGTCCACCGTCGCGCCATAGCCGCCGTTGACCACCACCCAGTCCGCCCCCGACCCGCCGTCGAGCAGGTCGTTGCCCGCATCGAGCGTCAGCCGGTCCGTGCCGTCCTCGGCATAGAGCAGGTCGTGATCGACGCCGCCCGTCAGGGTGTCGTCCCCCGTTCCGCCGTGGATCGTGTCCGATCCCGCGCGGCCCCAGAAACGGTCGTCGCCGCCATTGCCGCGCAGGATGTTCGCGCCGCCATCGCCGCGGATCAGGTTGTCGCCGTCGCCGCCCTGCACGTTCTCGACGTTGCGGATCGTGTCGTTGCCGTAGCGCGTCGCCTGCGCCGAGGTATTGGCAAGCTCCACGTTCATCGCCCCCGAGGCCACGATCCAGTCGGACCCCGCGCCGCCGTCGATCACGTCATTTCCCGCATCCATGCGGATCAGGTCGTTTCCGTCGCCGCCCGAAAGCGTGTCGTTCCCGTTTCCGCCCGCCAGCGTGTCGTTGCCGCCGTTGCCCGCGATGCTGTCATCGCCATCGTTGCCGGTGATCGCGTTGGCCGTGCCATCCCCGATCCGCTCCGTCACCGGCGCGGGCGCGGGCGATGGTGCGGGCGTCTGGCCGGGCATCGCGGCCAGCGCGCCCGACAGATCGCCCGGGCGCACATCGGCGCCCTGCACCTTGGCGACCAGCGGCGTGCCGTCATAGGCCCATTTGCCCGTCCAGCTTTCCAGACCCGAGGCGCACCACAGATCGACATAGCTTTTCTGCGGCCCGATCTGCCAGACACCGCCCGGCATGTCGGCCGCGCCATAGACGCCCACCACCTTGCCATCGACGCGGAAGGTCGCGGTCTTGTCGGTCACCACGACATCGTAGGTGTGCATCCCCTTCGACGCATCGAAGCCCAGATCGACGATCACCGGACGGCCCAGCTTGCCCGCAAGCGAGATGTGGCGGCCGTTGGCGTCTTCCATGTGGATGTTCAGCTGCACCTTGGTCGTGTCGCGCCCGACGAATTCGAAGTCGAACTCCACCCAGGGCTGCTTCTTCCAGTCGGCCTTGTAGGTGAACATGCCGAAGACCGCGCCATCGACCATCTTGGGCGCCTGTGCGGTCCAGCTCCATGTGCCGGTCGTGGCGACCTCGCTCGACTGGAACTCCGCGCCTTCGTAGGGGCGGCCGCCGTCGCGCGATGCGCCCAGCTCCATCTCGATCACGCCGTTGGCGGTGGTGCGGACGCGTGACTGTTCCCAGTCCATGATGCTGGTCTGGCCAGCCGCCCAGTCCGAGACGAGCCAGCCATTGGCGCGCGCGGGCTGGTAGATGGAGTACAGATCGATCAGCGGGTTGGTCATCGTCATGTCCTTTTCCTTGGCATCGGGCAAGCCGCCACCGTTCCCCGGAAACGGGGTCTGGCCGCGACGCTGCGGAGGGGTCTCATTCCGGCGGGGCGCTGTGGCCCTTTCGCTTCTTGGTTGTATCCGGCGGCGTCACCTTCGCCCATCTGACCGAACTGCTAAAGACGCAGCCCAAGGGGATGGCCCGAAACGGGCGGATGTTTGCGCGGGTGGTATGGGAGCGGGGCCATGGGATGGACCACGGCCATGCGGACAGGGCGGGATTGTCCTGCATCAATCCGGGGATCGGTCGGTGGGTCCGGTCGGTGGGTCCGGTCGGCGGGTCCGTCGGCGGGTCCGTCGGGGGATCAGTCAGGGGATCGGTCGGGGCGGTCGGCGGCGGGCCTGTCGCCTTCGTCCACGGCGGCGATGGCCTGTTCGGGCAGGCGCGCGGTGGACAGCCAGCGTTCGTCGCGCATCACGCGGAACCAGATGGCGATGGGCAGCGCGACAAAGCCCCCCACTGCCCCCCAAAGCCACATGCCGAAGACCAGCGCGACAAAGACGACAAGCGGGTTCATCTCCATCCGCCGCCCGACGAAGCCCGGCGTGACGAACTGGCTTTCGATCAGGTTCAGCAGGGTGAAGACCGTGGCGGGGGCCAGCGACATCGCCCCGTCAAAGGCCGCCACCCCCGCCACCAAGAGGGCAAGGCTTACGATCACCGGCCCCAGATAGACGATGAAGTTGAACAGCCCCGCCACCACCCCCCAAAGCAGGCCGTTGGGCAGGCCGATCAGCTGCAGCACCACCGCCGTCGCCGTTCCCAGCGCCACGTTGATCAGCGATACGGTCAGGAAGAAGCGCGACACATGGCGTTCCGCCCGGCGGAGCCGCGCGACGATCTGGATCGGGTCATGCCCCTGCCACAGGCCGCGCGCCGCCGCCCCGTAAAGGGCGTGCCGCGTCAGAAGGAAGAAGAACAGGACCCCCGCAAAGATGGTGGCCTGCGCCACGATCGCGGGGGCCAGAAGGATCGCGTCCGCCACGCTGGGCAGCCCGTCCACCGCTGCCTCGCCGCTGTCCGCCCCCTCGCCAAGGGCATCGGCCACCACCTCGGTCGCGTCGCGCAGCCCGCGCAGCGACCGCGACAGCGTGTCGATCGTCTCCTGCATGTCGGCCAGCACCTTGGGCGCCTGCGCGACGAGTTGCGCCACGATCGGCTGCATCAGAAGCATGATGGCCCCGATGGCCATGAGCGTGACGATCAGGCTGGCCAGCGCGCCGACGGCAGGGGGAAAGCCCCAGCGTTCCCACAGTTCCGACAGGGGGGACAGGACGATGCCTGTGACGATGCCCAGCACCATCGGCGACAGGATGCTCTCCGCCACCTCGAGCACCGCGAACAGCACCACGAGGGCGATGAACAGGATCGAGACGGGCACCAGACGTTCGATGGCGCGCTGCATATCCCCTCCGCCCCAAGTCTGACGGAACGCAGGCCTGCCCCATGCGTTCCTGAAGGCAACCGAAACCAGAGGAGATGCCGATGAACTGGGACATGATCGCCGGACGCTGGAAAGAGATGATGGGCGCGGCCCGCGCCAAATGGGGCGAGATCACCGACGACGAATGGACCGAGATCGCGGGCCGGCGCGACCATATGGTGGGCACGATCCAGCGCCGCTACGGCATGGCCCGCGACGAGGCCGAGCGCGCGGTGGACGACTGGTCGCGCGGCCTGTGACGGACGACGCCCTGCGCCGCGCGCTTCTGGCCGAACTGGCCGTGGTGCAGGCGGGACTGCTGGGCATCATCGGCGCGGGGGGCCATCCCCGCCCGATGTATCACCTCTTTGCGGGTGAAGGGGCGGGGATCTGGTTCCTCGCCCCCGCCCATGGCGACCTGCTGGCCAGCGTGGGCCGCGGCGCCGCTGCCCGTTTCTGCCTGACCGGCCACCGCCACGACCTTTTCGCCAGCCTGACCGGCCCGATCCGCCCCGTGCCCGACCGGCGGGGGCTGGAAAGCGTCTGGTCCCCCATGGCCGAGGCGCTGTTTCCCGGCGGTCCGGGCGATCCGGACCGGATGCCCCTGCACCTGACCCCGACCGAAGCCGCCATCTGGACCGCGCCGCACAGCGCCGTCGTGACGGGAATGGCACTGGTCCTGTCGGGCTTGGCCGGTCAGGGCGAGCGCGCCGCCGCCCATGCCATCTTGCCGCTATAGGTTCATGAAGTGCCGCTTCTGGTACAGGTAGTGTCAAATTACTGACTCCCGCACCCGCCGACATGCCTGACCAAGGGAGCGGCGCCCGACCTCTGTCGCAAGGCGATTATCTTCCGGTTAGTCTAGAAATCATGGCATTTAAGGCAGCTTTGGATGGCATGAATGTGTGACTCCCGCTTCGACAATCCAGTTCGCAAACGCAGTGCCAGCTACCTTTCGGTCCGCGAAGCGGCGGCTCGCCTTGGCTTCGATCCCGCAGAGATGCTCGCATGGGATATGGTCATCGTGGTCGACCGCGATCGCGTGCCCCACTGGTGCGTCGACCCGCGCGTGGCCCGCGCCCTACCCCTGCTCGCCCGGCATTTCAGGGGCGAGGCGCTGGAATTCTGCCTGCTCAACATGCGCCCCTGCGGTGACGCGCGCAACGGGGTCGAAGCGCTGCAGGACGGAGAGCTGCAGGCGGTCAGCGACATGCTCGCCGACTACCGCACGCGGCTGGAGCAGATCCTGCGGCGCAGCCGCACGGAGGAATGGCTCGACCAGTTCCGCGACGGGGCGCTGACCGCTCCGCCCGTGACCTGAAGGGCACCCGCAAAGGCCCCCCGTCAGGCGGGGGGAAGGGTTCCTTCGCCATCGCGCCCGCCACGGGGACCGGACGGCCCGCCCGATGCGCCGCTGCCGGACGGATGCCCCGCCCCGCCCGTACTGACCATGCCGCCCGCCCCCTGCGGCAAGGCACCGCGATGGGCCCCGCCGCGGATGCCGTCATGGCGGTCCGTGCCGCGCGTCCGGTGGGCGGGGTCGTTGCGGTCGGCATCGCCCGATCGCATCAGGGCGATCCCCGCCACGGCCCCGACGGCCAGCGCCGCCGCGCCCACGGCGACGGGATGTTCCTCGATCACCGCCACCGCCTTGCGCGTGCCGCCCTTGACGACGCGTTCGGCGCGCAGAAGTGCCGCATAGCTTTCCTGCCGCGCCTGCATCACCGCCGCGCGGGCGGAATCGGACAGATGGTCCAGCCCGTCGGCCACCGCTTCCTTCATGTCGGCGGCAAAGCTTTCGACCACCTGCGCCCGTTCGGCGGCGAAGTCGCGCACCTGCCCCACCTGATCCGCAATCGTGGATTTCAGCGACTGCACGGAAGACCGCGCCTCGTGGTCGATCTGGTCAAGCGCCGCGCGCGCCTTGCCGCGCAGCGCCCCCAGATGGCTGTGCCAATCGGGGTTCGGGTCATCGGCATGCAGCCCGCCCGCCTGCGCGTCGTGGCCGGACCAGCCGGCCCGCCCTTCCCCGTCCTGCGACCGCCCGCCAAGGATCATCCAGGCGAGGCCGATGCCCACCAGCGCAAAGGCCGCCGGATTGGCGCGGATCGCGCGGTCGAGCGATTGCGTCGCATCGGCGGTGTTGACCTTCAGCATCCCCAAAGCCTCGCGCGCGATGTAATCGACCGAGGCGCGCTGCGTCAGCTCGTCCAGCGCGGTGGCAAGGCCCGAGCGGTTGCGCTCCAGCCCCGCCTCGATGGCGTCGGGGTCGTTCATGGTGTCACTTGTCGGGGTCATTGGTCGCCTCCTTCACGGCTTCGACGTCACGTTTCAGGTTCCGCGCGGTGCGGCTGGGTGCCAGCCGCGCGGGGTCGAGCGCGGCCTTCCCCGACCGCGCCATGATCGCGGCCGCCACGAGGAACAGCACACCCACGGCCAGCGCGGCCCAGCCTGGAGGCATCCCCGCCTCGGCCAGCCCCGCCACGATGGCGGCGGCCAGCACGTTCAGCGCGACCAGCACCATCACCAGCGCGCCCGCCAGCATCCCCACGCCGACGGCGGCGTGGCGGATGCTCTCCTCGGTCTCGGCCCGTGCGAGGGCGATCTCGCCGCGGACAAGGTTGTTGATGTGCCCGAAGGCCTGCTGGATCAGCTCTGCCGTGCTGCGGCTTTCGGGCGGTGCCGATGCGCCCGACAGCGGCGAAGCGTTCTGGGTGCTGCCGGTCATGTCAGGGATGGCCCCCGATCGACGGGCCGCTGGCCGTCGGGTCATCCATCATGCCGCCGCCGCCCGATGCGATTCC
>JBEEOG010000299.1:0-44836 GCA_041191745.1 Pseudomonadota bacterium
GCGGGCCGCTGACGGCGGTTGTGATCGAAGGGCGCGATGTCTTCGTGCTGACCGAAGGCGGGCGCGTCGCGCTTCAGCCCTGATCGTCGGGCCGCTTCGACAGGGCGCGGATGGCCATGACGGCGGTCCCGCCGAAGAACAGGCCCGCGATTCCCACCACCTCGACCAGACCGGGGCCTTTGGGCAGGCCGCGGATCGCGATCAGCGCGCCGATCATTCCAAGCCCGACGATCGAAAAGACCAGCCGGAACAGCCATTCACCGCGTGTGGGACCGAATTTGCTCATGCCTGCGGAGATAGGGGCCGCGCGGAAAAAGTCACGCGGGCAGGCCAAGCCTGCGGCAAACCGCGTCATCCGAAGCGGGAACGATTCTGCGTGATGCGGCTTGGGTCAGGTTTAGAGGCGCGTTAAAAGTGTTCTGGCATTGGGGGGTGCAGCACCGGCGGACGGCGGTCCGGCCGCCTGCGACACCTGACGGGAGTGTTCGATGGCCGACGACGTCGTGAACCATGACGCGGCACAGACAGCCGCGCGGCCGAAGCCGGCGGCGGCCACCGCCTGGCCCAAAGGCTGGTGGCTGGTGCCGATGGTTCTGGCGGGTCTCTTGTTCTGGGCCGCCCTGTTCCATGTCCTGTTTGCCTGACCGCCGTCGCGGGCAGGACTGTGGCCGAAATCAGGCCGAAACGCGGCCAATCCGTCATCTGAATGCAGTCATTTCAATAACTTGCGCGCATTCCGCGACGGTCGGGTAAGCCCCGCTTAAGGGCTGCGGCAAAGACTGGCGGGCGCAGGACCGGCCCCCCGACGGCACGGGTCTTGCACATCCCTGCCAGCCAAGCGGAGCCAGCAGCCATGATCCGTCCCGTCCGTCGCGCAAGCGGCCTGCTGGCCGTTCTGGCCACCCTCGTCCTGTCGCCGTCGCCCGCACGGGCGCTGGACATCCGCAACGATCCGGGCGGACCGGTAGAGGCGCGCATCGCACAGCTGCAGGCGCTGCGGGACAAGGGCACGCCCGTGCGGATCGTCGGCACCTGCCTGTCGGCCTGCACGCTGCTTCTGGGACTGGCGGAGACCTGCGTCATGCCCGATGCGCGGCTTGGCTTTCACGGCCCGTCGACACGGTTGAAGGGCATCCCGCTTCCGCGCGAGGAATTCGAGCGCGTCTCGCGGCTGATGGCCGAACATTACCCCGAACCGCTGCGGCGCTGGTTTCTGGCCGAGGCGCGGATGCGGACCGATGGCTACATCACGCTTCGCGGCTGGCAGGCCATCGCCATGGGCGCGCGGGCCTGCGACTGACGCACCCTAGCCGTCATCGCCGTAATAGCCATAGGTGCCGTCACTGCCATAACGCGCCGCGGCCATCTCCTCCTGGTTCAGCACGCCGATGAGGCGGGCCCCCTGCCGCATGTGCTGGCGCATCTGGAAAGCGGCTTCGCGCAGCTCGGCTTGCGTGGTCGTGGCATGGCGGACGACCTGCACCACGACATCCGCATGCCGCGCCAGATAGCGCGTATCGACGACGGGCAGGATCGGCGGACTGTCAAGGATGACCACCTCGAACCGCCTGCGGGCTTCGTCCATCATCGCCTGAAAGGCCGCGCCGTTCAGAAGCTGGTCCGTGGGGCGGCTGCTGCGTTCGCCCGCGGCGATGACGATCAGCGGGCTGTCGCGGTCCGCCTGCGGGGTCAGGTCCATCCCATGGCCCAGATGGGCGGCGGTCAGGTAGTCGATCAGCCCGTCTTGCGGGGGCAGGCCAAGGCGTCCTGCGACGGTCGGCTTTCGCATGTCGGCATCGATCAGCAGCGTCTCGACCCCTGCCACGGCATAGGTCCGGGCCAGCGCGATGGCCGTGGTGGATTTGCCCTCGGCCGGCAGGGCGGAACAGACCAGCACGACCCTGCCGGCCATCGCGCCGCCTGCTTCCGCGCCCCCTGCATCCACGCTCCCTGACGCGGCAAGACCCAGATCGATCGCCGCGCGCAGCTTGCGGAAGGTTTCGGCATAAAGCGACATCGGCGCCAGCAGCACCGTATCGGCGGGATCCGTTCCCGCGCCAGACGGGCCAAGGATGCCGAAGCTGACCGGAACAGGGGCCTGCAGGATGTTGCCAAGCTGGCTGGTCGCGGTGACGCCGCCGATGTGGAATTCGCGCAGCAAGGACAGCGCCAGACCGAAGCCGAGACCGCCGAACAGGGCAAGGGCCGCGATCAGGCGCGTGTCGGGCGAGGCGGCACGGATCGGGGGCAAGGCTTCCGACACCACCCGCGCATCGGCGATCTGCAGGTTGGCCAGCGCGCCCAGATCCTTCTCGCGCGCGAGAAGCGTCTGGTACTGGCTGCGCGCGATCGTGGCGCTTTGCTGCAGGTCGAACAGATCGGTCAGCATCGCCGCCGACAGGTCGGACCCGAGCAGCAGGTTACGCAACTGGTCACGCGCCGCGCTTTCGCGTTCGCCGAGGGACTGCACCTCTTGCTGCAGGACCAGAAGGGATGCGCCCGATTGCGCCTGCAGGTCCTGCTCCAGCCCTGCCAGTTCGGCGCGCAGGTCGACCGCCGCAACACTGCCGGTCTCGGCCTCTTGCAGGCGTCGGGCAAGATCGGTGCGTTGCCGCGCCAGTTCCGCCACCGCGTCATCGCCCAGCGTCGCCGCGACCTTGACCCAGTCGCCCGCGGCAACCGCCGTATCGGCCAGCGCCAGCGTGCCGCGCCGGTCCGACTGCAGCGACTTCGCCTCATCCAGACGTTCGCGCAGGACCGAGATGGCCGGATCGTTCGTTTCCCGCTCCAGCCGCACGAGGTTGGCTTCGATGAAGGCGTTGATCGCGCTTTCCGAACTGGACAGCTGGTCCTGTGCGGTTTCGATCTGGCGGCGCAGCACGTCGCGCGCGGTGATGGTGGCCTGCGTCTTCGCGCCGACCTGCCGTTCGATGTAGACGGCGGCATAGGCATTGGCGACATGCGCCGCGCGCGCGGGATCTTCGGACGATGCCGAGATTTCGATGAGATAGGTCAGGCCGCGCCGCCGCACGTCGATCGCGCCCTGCAGCTTCTGCAGCGTCGCGTTCAGCAGGGCACCCGCGCCATCATCGGGGCGCGGGGCAATGCCCACCAGACGGCGCAGGGCATTGCCGTCGATGTCGGTGCCCAGCGCAAGGCCAAGCTTCGCCAGCCAGCCGAGCTGCGGGCCGAATTCCGGATCGCGGACCAGACCTGCCGCCTGCACCACCGCCAGCGCGGTCGCTTCGGAGCGCAGGATCTCGACCTCGCTGTCGACGCGGGAATTCAGGATGGCGCTTTGTTCCTGCCCGCTTGCCGAAGGATCGAGCAGGTTCGACGACCGCCCGTCCACCTGGATCAGGACCGATGCACGGTAGATCGGGGTCGCCAGCACCAGATAGGCCCCCGCAAGGGCAAGGAAGGCCACGACCGTGCCGAAGAGAAGGCGCTTCTGCCGGCGCAGGATGCCTGCGATCTTGGTCAGGTCGAGGTCAGTGTGATCCACGGTCGATCCGTCCCCGCGCTGTTGGTGCCTGTGCGATCTCGGCCGCGCCCGCGGCCGTGATGGTCAAGACGGCAGGCCCGAGCCCCGCCCCAAGCCGCAAGACGGACAGGCGGCCGGATGTGCAGGCGCCCGTGTCGATGCGGATCAGGTGATCGCTCACCTGCGGCGCGCCCACGACGACATGGCCCTGCACCACGCACAGCCCCGGATAGCCGCCCGCACCGTTCCGCCCCCAGAGGACGGACGCCTCGCGCTGCGCGGAAAGCGGGCGGGTGGCGTCCAGACCGGCATGGGTGAAGACGTAGTCGCGCCCCCCGACGTTCAGGCGGTATCCGTGCGGCAGGCCGCCCAGCAGGGCCAGATGCGCGTCAGGGATGTGCGCGGCCAGCATCTGCCCCATGCGGCGCGCCCCGTGGCTGTCCTGCGGCGACAGGGTCAGGCCGTAGGATCGCAGTGTCTCGAACCCGCCCAGACCCAGCCAGTCGCGCGATGCGGGCGGGTCGGCCATGAAGGACAGCATCATGCGTTCATGGTTGCCCAGAACCCCAAGCAGGCCCCCCCCGCCCGCGCAGACAAGGTCCAGCACGCCCGCACTGTCCGGCCCGCGGTCGATCATGTCGCCCAGCAGGATGACGGTCGCCTCTCCTCCCAGCGCCGCCGCATCGTGGCGGATGCCGCGCAGCGCCGCCCGCAGCAAGGCGCTGCAGCCATGCACGTCACCCACGGCATAGACGGGACCAAGGGCCGCGCCCAGATCGGCGATGCGGACCCTGTCTTCGGACCGCTGGCGCAGCAGGCGCGGGACGCGAAGCATCATGCCGCCCCCCTGCCCGTCCGGACCTGCGCGCCGGGCTGCCCCGACCGCCGCGACAGCCGCCCCAGACCGAGGCCGAGCACCGTCATCAGCAGATAGACATTGGCGGGAATCTCCAGACTGAAATCGCCCAGCGAATGGAGCGCCGCGATCACCAGCGCCCCGAGGGCCGCCATCGCCAGACCGGGAAAGCCGTCGCCGGACCGCATCCGCCGCCACAGGGCCCCGCCCGCAAGGGCCAGCGCGACCATGGGGATCGTGCCGAAGACCACGCCGAATTCCACCCAAAGCGTCAGATAGCTGTTATGGGCAAGGTCATAGGTCACGGGTGCCAGAAGCGGCGGCGCGCGGAACGCCTCGAAGGCGGCGGCAAAGGCATCCATGCCGAACCCCGTCCAGGGCCGCAGCGCGATCATCCGCAGGGTCTGCGCGTAGATCGCCCCGCGGTCATCCGCTTCGGCCCCCGCGAACAGGAAGCGGTCCGCCACGCCCCCGCCGGCGGACAGCATCAGGACGGCCCCCACCGCCACGAGCGCCAGCGCGGACAGTTCGATCCCGACGCGCAGGGGCGACGCGCCGGCCTGCCAGCGCATCAACCCCGCCGTCGCCAGACATCCCGCAAGGCTGGCCGTCAGCCCCAGACGCGATTGCGTGGCGACAAGGCCGAGGAACAGGAAACAGAGCCCCGCGATCACCAGCAGGTCCACCGGCGACAGGCGGGCGAACCATGGCGCCCTGCCGGACGGGCGCGACGCCGCGCGCCGCGCCCGTTCGGACAGGATGCCAAGGCCCAGCACGCAGCCGAAGCCCAGAAAGGTCGCCAGCGAATTGCGGTTCACGAAGGTGCCCGTCGCAGAGCCGGGATAGGCCGTCTTCGGCCCCCATGGCGCAACGTCGCCCAGCATCGTCAGCGCCACGAGCGACCAGATCGCCTGCAGGCAGACCCCCGCATAGACGATCTGCGCCACGCGCAGCACGCGGTCCCGCCGCGACGCCACCTCGATCACCAGCGCGATCAGGATCACATAGCCCATGAAGCGCAGGATCCCCGCCATCGCCGCATCCGGCTGGACCGAAATCGCGGGCCCCGCCGCATCGGCAAGCCCCGCGGCCATCCGGATCATCGCGGCGGGGACATGGTCCGCGACCGGCAGGCTTTGCACATAGGCCCAGAGCGGCAGCAGAAGGACCAGCGCGAAAGCGGCCCGATGCGCCCCGATCCGCAGGCGGTGGCGCGGGGCAAGGACGGCCAGCCGGAACAGGAACAGAAGCGCCAGCCCTGCCAGAAGCGTCGTCCAGACCAGCCACCAAACCGACCGGTTCGACGCCATGGGCAGGGCGGTCAGCGGCACCAGAACCGCAAGCGCCAGCGCCAGCCGGTCGTGGACCCGCCCGATGGCGGCGGCATCCGATCCCGCGCCCCCCCTCATCCCGCCCCCCCGACGCCGTGCCGCAAGAGATCGAGGAAGGCCGCCTGATCCCGTGGCGGCAGGCGCTCTGCCGCGGCGGTGATGGCGGGACGCAGCGCCGTGCTGTCGCGGTAGATGCCGGCCACCGCGCGCCTGCCCCAGTCGGATGCGAGGGCATGCCCGAGATCGGCATCGACCAGCGCCGCGGCACTGGCGGAAAGTGACGGCTGCCGTTGAACAACCTTGAGTCGATTATACAAATTCCACGGCTCGAACGGCGCCGCCGCCTGTGCGCGCCCGTAAAGCGCCGCATCGACGCGCGCGGCTGCGGAAAGCAGCACGGTCAGGGCGCGCGGATTTGCGGGCGCATTAATAATAATAAATTCCGCCGAATACCGGCAGGAATCGGCGACCTTCGAATGCAATTCCAGATCGCTCAACAACCTTGGCGCGATATTGAGCGTGCGGGCACAGCGCACCATCAGGTCCCGCGCCAGTCGTGCGCCAAATACCTGTATTTCCTTTCCTTCCGCGGCTGACAGCGCATCGATGAAGTCGTTCGTGGTCCCGTTCACCTGCAGCGCGACGCGATACTCGGCGACGAACGCCCGAACAGACACAACCATGACGAGCGCGCAGAGGGCCATCATGAACAGCCCGGACCTTGGCCTTTCCCGTGCCGACTTGACCAACAAACCCGCATTCCACCAAACAGGGACCCAATGTTTTCCAATTCTGTCCGAAATACCCTTGCCCGACAATCTTAAAGAGATATTTGTGAAAAACGCGCCGATCTCCGCACCGGCGCACGCCCTGATTGCAGACCTTCGTCCTGTTTTTGATCAGTTTGGGATAGTGGAACATGATGACCCGGAACGCCCGCAAGACCCTCGTGCCCGCCGCGATCGCCGTGGCATCGCTCGCCCTCGCGGCGCTGTCGGTCCAGCCCGCCGCGGCACAGGTCGCGGTGCCGGTGCCGCAGGCGGCGCTCGACCCGGTGCTGGCCAGCTGCGCCAGTCCGGTTGCATGCGCCAGGGCGATGGACGCGCTGGTGGCACAGCTCGTCGCCGCAAACCCCGGCATCGACATCGCCACGGTGCTCGGGTCGATCGTCGCGGCGGTGGCGGCGGCCTATAACGCGGGCAACGTGCCGGCCGCGGCGGCCACGGCGGCGCTTGGTGCGGTGTCCTCTGTCGCCGCGGCACGTGGCGCGACAGAGGTCGTGACAGCCGTGGCCCTTGCCTCTGCCGCGGTCGAAGCGGGCGACCCGATCGATACCGAAGCCGTGGCCGAGGCCTCCGCCAGCCCGACGTGACCCGTTCCGCCGCGCGGTCATGGCCCCACAGGTCCAGCGCCGCGCGCCCCCTTTGCGTGACACGGGCAATCGGCCCTGTCGAATGTCTGCGGTAGCCGCCATGAACATCGAGACAGGCGAACTGGACAAAGCGCTTCATCTCGACGCGGTTGCCTGCGTGGACGGCGCGACCCTGACGGCCACGGCAGACCCCGCACCGCCCACCCGCGCACCCGAACCGAAGCGCGCCCTGCCGGTCCGGCCGACGCTCTATCGCAGATACGGCAAGCGGGCCTTCGATCTGGTCGCGGTTCTTGCCTGCCTGCCCGTCTGGGTGCCCGTGGTCGCCCTTTTGGCGCTGATCGTGATGCTGGACGGGGGCAACCCCTTCTACAGCCAGAACCGGATCGGCAAGGACGGGCGGGTCTTCCGCATGTGGAAACTGCGATCCATGGTCAGGGGGGCGGATGCCATGCTGGCCGCGCATCTCGCCACCGATCCTGACGCGCGGGCGGAATGGGACGACAAGCAGAAGCTGAGCAAGGACCCGCGGATCACCGCTTTCGGCGGCCTGATCCGCAGGACCTCGCTCGACGAACTGCCGCAACTGTTCAACGTGCTGACCGGCGACATGAGCCTTGTCGGCCCGCGCCCCATGATGGTGGACCAGCGCGCGCTCTACCCCGGCGAGGCCTATTTCCAGCTGCGCCCCGGCATCACCGGACCGTGGCAGGTCACCGCGCGGCACCGGACGGGCTTTGCCAGCCGCGCGCGGTTCGACGACCAGTACAACACCGCGCTCAGCTTCGGCACCGATCTGGCGCTGCTGCTTGCAACCACAAGGGTCGTCGCGCAGGGCGGGGGCGCATGATCCGCGCCCTGCGCTTCGCCCTGAAAAGCGGACCGCGACGGACGCCTGTCCTGCGCCGGTTTCCAGCGGGGCGGGGATCAGGCCCGCGCGGGACGCGGGACCTGCGATCTTTCGACTGCGGGCCCGTGTGCCGATCTGTGCGGGACGGGAACCGGTGCAGGGGTCATGGCGCGACCCCCGGGCTTGCGGCGGACAGTTCATCGGACCGCATCCGTGTCAGCTGGAGCGCGACCTCGTTCCGCGGGCGCGTGAAGCGTGACAGGGCGAGGTACACGGTCGGCACCACAAAGAGCGTGAGCAGCGTGCCGATGGTCGTGCCGCAGGCGATCACCAGTCCGACCGAGAAGCGCGCATGGCCGCCGGCGCCTGTCTCGAACATCAGTGGGATGGCCCCGATGATCGTGGCGACCGTCGTCATCAGGATGGGGCGCAGGCGGATCGTGCAGGCCTCGAAGATGGCCTCGCGCGCGGCGATCCCCTCTTCCCGGCGCTGCTTTGCGAACTCGATCAGCAGGATCGCGTTCTTGGCGACCAGTCCTATCAAAAGAAGCATCGCGATCTGCGTGTAGACGTTGACCGTGAGCCCCGCGAAGTAAAGCGCGAGAACCCAGCCCGCCATCGACGCAGGCGCCGCGATCAGGATCACGATCGGATCGACGAAGCTTTCGAACTGTGCGGCCAGAACGAAGTGGGACAACAGCAGGATCAGCGCGAGGATGAGGATGAACCCCGCCCCGCTTTCATGGAAATCGAGGCTCTGCCCGACAAAGGAAATGGAGGCCTGTTCGGGCAGCGTCTCGTCCGCGATGTCCACGATCGTCGACAGCGCCGTGCCGAACGACCCGCCCCAGAGGCCGCCGCCGACAAGCACCGCGGGCTGGCGGTCGATGCGCTGCAATTCACCCGGCGCGCTGGTTTCGGTGATCGTGACCACCGACGACAAGGGCACCAGCGTCCCGTTGCCCGCCCGGACGAACACGCTTTCGATGTCGGACGGAACCGGACGGTCGCGGCTTTCGACGAGGACGTCATATTCCACCCCGCGATCGACGAAGCGGGTGATGGCCGACGCGCCGAACATGATCTGCAACGTCTCGCCGATCTGGCGCGCATCGAGGCCGAGCGCGTTGGCCCGCGAACGGTCGATGGAGATGGACAGTTGCGGGTTGCGGTCGGAATAGTCGGACCACATCGCAAACACGCCCGGAACATCGCCGGATCTGGCGACCAGCTGGTCGGCCCAGCCGGCCAGCGTTTCCCGATCCGCGCCGCGCAGGGCGATGTCGATGGGCCGTCCGGCAATCGCAAGACCGTTCGGCGCAAGGACGAACAGACGCACGGCCGTCACGGGCGACAGGGCTTCCTGCACGCGCGACTGGAAGGCAAGGCCGTCTTCCTCGCGTTCCGACCAGTCCTTCAGCACGACCGTGATCATGCCGACCGCCGGATCACCTTGCCCCGCATTGCCGATCGACAACGTCGAAAGGACAGAGGACACGGGGCCATCGGGGCCCGACACCTCCTGCACGAGCGCCTCGACCTGTTCCATCTGTTCGGAGATGAAGGCAGAGGACGATCCTTCGGGGCCGAGCAGAAAGATCGTCAGCGATCCGCGATCTTCGTCCGGGGCGATTTCGGTGGAAAGCGTCGTATAGGCGAAGAAGGCCGCCACGATCACGCTGGCACCGGTCGCGACCGTGATGATCGGATGGTTGAGCGCGGGGGAAAGCGCGCGGCCGTAAAGCCCGGACAGGCGCGAGAGGCCCTTGCCGACGACACGTTCGAGCGGTTTCGAATCGACATCCTGCCGGAACAGCCGTGCCGACAGCATGGGTGACAAGAACAGCGCCATCACGGTCGATATCGCGACGATCACCCCGAGGATGACCGACTCCGGAAGCTGCGGCGCGAGGATCGCGACCTGTTCGTGGACGGCGGCCGCCACCTCGATCGTGTTCGCACTCGCCTGTCGGACGATTGCAAGCGCGATGGCGTCGCGTCCGTTCAGGCGGAAGCCGTTGGTTTCGTTTTCAACCCCGATCTCGACCTCGGCGACATCGCCCAGCGCGACCCGCGCGCCGTCGCGGTCAACCAGAGACAGGGTCCGGAAATCCTCGACCGTCGAAAAGCGCGCATCCGCGCGCAGCCCGATCAGCTGCATGTCCGTCTGGATTTCGCCTGCGGGCAGCTCGACATTCTCGGCCTGCAGCCTTTCGGCCATGTCGGCAGGTGTCAGCCCGCGCGCAGCCAGTGCCGCGCGGTCCAGACGGATACGCATCGCGTAGCGTTTCTCGCCCGAGATCGAGACGCGGGCAACGCCGGGGATCGCGCCGATGCTGTCCACGATCACCCTGTCGGCGATGTCGGTGAGGGCGGCCGTGTCCAGTTTGTCCGAGCGCAGCGTAAGGATGACGATCGGATCGGTTTCGGAATTCGCCTTGCCGATCAGCGGCTCTTCGGCGCCGGGCGGCAGGTCGTTGCGTACCGAGGCGACGCGGTCGCGGATATCGGATGCGGCCACATCGACATCCACCCCCGCCGCGAGTTCGACATCGATGACCGAGGTTTCGTTGCGCGTGGTCGATTTGATCTGACGGATACCCGCCACGCCCGACAGCGCCTCTTCGATGGTTTGCGTCACTTCGCGTTCGACGACCCCGGCCTGTGCCCCGGTGTAGATCGTGGTGATCGACACCGACGGCAGTTCGGCGTCCGGAAACTCGCGCACCGGAAGGCCTAAGGCCGCAAACAGACCGAGCGTGGTCGAGACGAGGGCGACCGCAGAGATGAAGATCGGGCGGCTGATGGCGAAATCGAAGATGTCCAACCGCATGTCAGCCCCCGACCGATGCGGTCTGCGCCGCGCCGTCGCCGGCCGAGGCGCTCGGCTCGCTCATCAGCGCGCCGTCGAAGATGTCGATCAGCCCCTCGACCACGACCCGGTCGCCGGGCTCCAGACCTTCCCTGATCACGATGCGGTCGGCAAACCGCTGGCCGGTCTATACCAGCATGCGCTCTGCCCGCCCCTCACGGTCGCGGAAGACATACTGCACCGACGCCTCTGTCCGCACGGCGACGGCGGGAACCGTGATCGCATCGCTTTCCGTGCCAAGGGTGACATCGAGCGACAGAAGCTTTCCGGGAAGAAGGCGGCCATCGGGGTTGGGCAGTTGCGCTTCGACGCGCACCATCCGCAAGGCCGGATCCACCCGCGGCTCCACCAGCCGGATCGCACCGGCAAAGGCCATGTCCGGAAACGCGGTGGAGACGGCACTGACATCGGCCCGCGGACGCAAATCGGACAGGAAGCGTTCGGGCACGGCAAAGGTCACGTCTATGGGATCCACGGTATCAAGTGTGACAATCGCCTCGCCCGGCTGCACGAGGGCACCGACGCTGATGGACCGCAACCCCAGACGCCCTGCGAACGGCGCGCGGATTTCAAAGCTTTTCAGGCGTTCCTCGACCGTATCGACAGCGGCCTGCGCGGCCGCTTCCCGACGGCGCAGATCCTCGGCGACCGAGCGCGGACCCGCCCCGTCCGCCGCAAGCTGGCTGGCCCGTGCAGAGGCCGCCTTGACCTCTTCAAGCTCTGCAAGGGCAAGGCGGTATTCGGCCTCGACCTCGGCCGGATCCAGCTTCACGATCAGGGCGCCCGCCTCGACCGTCTCGCCGCCTTCGAACAGGATCGACTGGACGCGCCCGCTGATGCGCGGGGTCAGCGTGACGGATTCGCTTGCCACCGCATCCCCGATGGCCTGGATACGGCGGGGCACATCCTCAAGCTTTGCAGTGGCAAGGCTGACCGTGATCGCCTGCTCTGGCGGCGGTCCGCTTTCCGCGGCGTCGGCGGTCCCGTCACCCAGCGCCGTCACGCCAAGCGCGCCGATCGCCTGAAGCACGCCGCGCGTCCCCTCGGGGTAAAAAGCGGCACGGCCATACCGCCGGAAAAGGCAAGGATTACAAGGAGCGGCGCTCGTACCAACTGTTCTCTCCATACACAGATACACCATTTCCAGCCACGAGCCATCGGGACCGGTCACTCCACAACGCGATGGATAAAAAACTCCGTCGCGGATCTGGCGAAAAACTTGCAGCAAGGGATCAGCCTGAATCCCACTTTTGCCTTAGCATGGGACATCGCGGCGGACATTCGACAAAGGTAGTCCAGCCGCAACAAAGCCTCATATCAAATCACCCTCATTGATGATCAACTTGGCTTGAGAAACCGTGAAACAAATCCCGCTTTTAGTGACGGAATAGTTAATTCAATCTGCCCTTATTTCGCATGCCGCAAAGATCAAGGGCAGCACACTTCCATGTGACCAGCGGCGATTGCCCACAGCTGACCGTCCGCCGCGGCGGACGGGTGCTTCGGCACGAATCACGGGGTTCCCTGTCGGGCATGTTTTCGGGGGGTGTTTTGCCCTTTCCGCAAGGTCCGGCCCCTGCAGACCGCTTGGCCGGTGCCCCCGCAGGCCGCGAATAGAGGCCCATGGGCAGGGGGATGATTTCCATCCCCGCCCGGTCAGCCTGAAATCAAATCCGGCCTTCGACGGCAAAGCGCGCGGCCATGGTGGAAAACCGGCATGGCCAATAAAAGGGATGCCGTCCCCGCAAAGGACAGCAAAGGATCGATCCGGCGCGGCGCAGGGCGTGCCGCACAATTCGCGGGGTCGCGGTTGATGCCGGCTTATTGCAACGGCCTTTCCGCCCTCACGAATGACTAACGGGTTTGTGATCGCAAAGTCCGGCTTTTTCCGGAAAGCGTTTCTGTTCAAGGGCGGACGCGCCGGATTGATCGAAACGGCGTTTCAAAGACAGGACAGCGGCAGATGAAAGCGGATCGCGCGACCTGCGCTGACCAATCCCTGTCCCTTTGCCCCCTACGGCGCGGGATCCCGCGCCCGATCGGCGTTTCCATCCTGAACGGTCAGGTCCATGTCCGTGCCGGACACGGCAGAGGCGAACATGTTCAGAAAGCGCCGCAGGCAGGACTGCGCGCATGCCCGATCGTCCCACGATCTCCGGTTGAACGCGGCGACGAGGGCCAGATAGGTTTCACGCCGCCCCTCGGGGATGAAGCGCCGGACCAGCGGACCGGCACTGCGGGCGGCATACCAGTCGGTCAGAAGGTCGGTCAGGGAATTCCCCCACGCGGCGGCGGGAAAATCGCATGCGGCCAGATCGACGGGGTCATCCTTGCCGGCGAGCGTGAAGAGATCGTCGATGCTGGCCCCCATGACGAAGCGCCACAACGGCGCGGGCCATTCGCGTGGCAGGAACCTGCGCTTTACCAGTTCGCGGACATGAAAGTAGAGGAACTGCGGATAGCTGGTGGCGGACAGCCAGTCCCGGGCGGGATCGCCCCCAGTCTCCGCAGTTGCGTAATGGGGAAAGAACGCGTCGAAATCCGGCATGTCGATCATCTGGACCGCCATGTCCAGCGTCGTGCCTTTGGCAGAGGCGGTCAGGAAGGCGCGGGGAAAGGCAACCGCAGAAGGCACCGCGATGTTGGTCAGGCAACGGGCGCCGCTCCGCGCCTGCGCGGTGCAAAGATAGTGCAGATGCCCCGAAAAATGCGTCGTGATGCCCGTCTCTGCCACTTTGGCCGACGTCTCGGGGGTGGGGTTGCGAAGGACGGCGGTGGTGCGGCCGAACAGGGCGATTTCATCGGCCATCGTGCCGCGCAGCACGTCGGCGACGGGATAGTGCGAAAAGCAGATCAGGGTCTTGCCCCCTGCCGCGGCGCGCCGCGCGACATCGGCCATCCAGTCGAGGAGAAAGGGCTTCAACCGGACCAGCGCATTCCATCCGGCATTGGTGCTGTCGTCGAAGGCATCCTCGCGGCTGTTGTCGGGGCGACCGTCGCGCGGGACGAAGACGTTGGCGTCGATGGACAAGAGCCACAGCCCCTCTTCCGGCTCGACAAGGTAGGAGGTGTCGATCTGGCGATGCAGGGTCATGCCGTCCGGCGACGACAGGGTGCAGAACCGCGCGGCTTCGGCATCATCGGGGCCGAACGGACTTTCCCAGTGCAGGTCGCCCGGGGCGCGCATCAGCCCGTGATCGCGCCAGAGCGCGATCAGCCCGCCATAGCCCCGACAGGACATGCGCGGATCATGGACCGTGCCGCTGCCCTGCCGCGCGCAGGCATCCAGAACGGCGGGCAGGGCAAGGGCGCTTTCGTTGAAGATGCGGGTCGATGCGGCACTGTCCGCGCGGGTACGCAGGCAGGCGTCGGCCCGCCCGCGGAAGGTCGCGCCCGCGACCGGATAGCCGGCAAACAGGGCATGGTAATGCGGGTCCGCCACGACGGCAAAGCGGTGCATCGGTCAGATGTCCTTCGCCTCGCCCTTCAGGCGCGTTTCGCCGAGGGCGCCCATGCCATCAAGGATGGGATAGGCGACCGAGATCAGATGGGCGTTGACCCGCTTCAGATCGCGCAGGATGTCGAGATGCAGGCTGGAGGTTTCCACCGTCTCCACCCGCCGTTCGCGCCGGCGTTCCATGTGGTGTTCGGCCGACTCGGCCTCCATCTTGCGGACCTCGACCTTGCACTGCACCAGCTGGGCCAGCGCCGGATCGCGCGAGAGGAACACGCTCTGCGCCACCTCGAGGATTTCGATGGTGCGCTGGTAGAAGCCCGAGATCTCGGCCAGCCCTTCGGCGGAAAGGACAGTCGGCGCGTGTTCTTCTTGACGGCGATGTCCGACAGCCCGTTGTCGATGATGTCGCCGATATGTTCGAGGTTGACCGCATAGGACAGGATCTCTGACAGCCGCCGGATGTCTTCGGTGTCCAGTTCCTCGCGGCTGAGCCGTGCGAGATAGTCCTTGATCGCGCCATGCAGGCGGTCCACCTCGTCCTCGGTCGCCGAAAGGCGCTTCTTTGCCGCGTCATCGGGACCGGCCAAAGTGGCAAGGCTCAGCCGCAGCATCTCGCCCACGAGGTCGCCCAGACGCAGGGTTTCGCGCGCCGCCGCCGTCAGCGCGATGGTCGGCGCGGACATGGCGCTGACGGCGAGGTATTTCGGCCCTGACGGATGTGCATCGGGTGCCCTGATCACGCGTTCGACAAGCGCGGTCAGGGGGCCCAGAAGCGGCAGGAACACCAGCGCCAGCACCACCGAAAAGCCGATATGGGCGGCAAGGGCTAGGTGCGCGGTGCCGGAAAGGTATGGCGCCAGAAGCGGGGGCAGCCACGGCGCGGCCACGGTCAGCACGAGGGCCCCCACACCGCGCAGCGCAAGGTTCGTCGCCGCAAGCCGCCGCGCCTGAACGCCTTCGGCCATCACCGCCAGATAGGGCGGGATCGCGCCGCCCAGATTGGCCCCCGCGACCAGCACGAGCGCCAGTTCCGGCGTGACCACCCCTGCCTGCGCCAGAAGCATCACGAACAGCACGGTCGCAAGGCTGGACGAGGCCAGCGCCGCAAGGCCGGTGGCGAAGATCAGCGCAAAGACCGGGGCCTGATCCAGCCAGGTCAGGATCTGGCGCACGGTGGCCGAGGCGCGCATCGACTCGGTCGCCGCGCCGAGCAGGTCGAGGGCCAGCAACATCAGGCCAAGCCCGAGGACCGCCTTGCCGATGCCCTTTCCGCCCGCATCGACGCTGCGCGAGAACACGAAGGCACCGATCAGGATCATCAGCGGCGACAGCCAGTCCAGATCCAGCGACAGGAAGGCGGCTACCAGTCCGGTGCCGATATTGGCCCCCAGCATCACGGCTTGCCCGATCACACCCGACAACAGGTCGCGCACGGCGAAGGACGCGGTGATCACGGCGGTCGCGGTGCTCGACTGCACCATCAGCGTCGCCAGAAGACCGGCGACCAGCGCAGAGAAACGGTTGGACGCACCCCGCGCGATCCAGATCCGCAGCGAGCTGCCAAAGGCGCGCAGCGTTCCGGTCTTGATCAGCCGCAGGCCCCACAGAAGCAGGGCGCCCGCACCGAGAATGTCGATCAGGATGAGTGTGGAGGCGATGTCAAAGGCCCTCCAGCAGATCGATGGCGGCCGAAGCCTTGCGCGCCGCTTCGATCAGCACCGGCTTCGGGGCCTTGTAGAATTCATCCTCGGGCAGGCCACGCTGCAGGCGGGCATGGTCGATCGCATGGTCGAGCGTGGGGAAGAGTTCGGGTTGCGCCTTGTGCAGGAAAAGCGCCGCCAGGGCGATGGATCGGCTTCGACCGCCGCGGCAATGCACAAGCACATGACCGCGCTGGCGGTTCGGATAGCTGAACCGCTCGGGCAGCACCTGCTTCAGGGCGCCGTCGAGGATGTAGTAGCCCGCCAGAAGCATGTTCACCGGATTGCCCGGCCCGTCGATCAGGCCGATCTTGTAACTGCGGACCGGCGCATGCCCGACCGCGCATTTGCCCGGTTCGGCGGGGATCAGCGGATCGGCCACATAGTTGATGTCGAGGTTCACCGCGCAGTTCACGACCACCGTGATGCCCGTCCGTGCGAGGGACAGAACGTCACGCGCGCCATCGGAGTCGCCGACATAAAGCGAGATGCCATCCGCGCCGATCCCGGTCGAGATCAGGCTGAGCGGCGGCAGGGGGACCGACGGCTTCTTGTCCTTCGGGTCGGCATCGAGAAGGCTGTTGATGCGCGAAGCGTCCGATCAGGGCAGTGGACCCAAGCGGTCCGGCTGGCAGGCAAACAAGCGGTCCATGTCGTTGCGACACCGCGACTTGCGACCGTGCGAATACCGTTGCACAGCTGTGCAATGCCTGTCAATATCCTGCACGGGCTTGTTGCAGGCCGCTTGTTTGGATAGCGTGTAACGGCTCTGCAACAGAGTAGCGGAAGTGGCGGGGCCATGGCGCTTCGGTGGGAAAGCCAACGATGTTCGGACAGGACAAGCGATGACGTTGACCGGCGGCGGAAAGCCGAAGGTGCGTTCTTTCGTCAGCGCCCAGCAGGTTGCCGAGTTGGCCGGGGTGTCGCGTTCAGCAGTGTCGCGGACGTTCACGGATGGCGCAAGCGTTTCGGAACCGACCCGGCAGAAGGTCATCGCGGCGGCCGAGGCGCTTGGCTACCATGTCAACCACCTTGCAAGGGGTTTGATCCAGGACCAGTCCAACATCATCTGTCTGGTGGTGACGGATGTCCGGACGCCGCACCAGTCACGGATGATCGACGCGCTGACAAGCCGGTTGCAGCGTGCGGAAAAGGTGGCCATGGTCATCAACACCTCCGGCGAACCGGACAGCGTGGAAAAGGCGCTGCGCCAGACACTGGAATATCGCGCCGATGCAACCATCGTGCTGTCGGGCAAGCCTGCGGCATCGCTGATCCAGACCTGTCTGAACAACGGCCAGCACGTCATCACCCTGAACCGTGACGATCCGATGGATGGCCCCGAGACGATCATCGTCGGCAATCGCGCCGCCGCACAGGAGGCGTTCCGCCGGTTGCGCGCCGCGGGGTGCCAGCGGCTTGCCCTCGTCGCATCCGATGTCGGCACCGAAAGCATCCTTGCCCGTCAGGCAGGTTTCGCGGCCGCGGCGCGAGAGGCGGGGGTCGAGGTGCAGCTTGTCCGGCACGGGCCGACGACCTATGGCTCGGGCCGTGACATCGCGCGGATGCTGCTGGGCACGGACAGGCGCCCGGACGGCGTCTTTTGCGTGACGGACCTGCTGGCCTGCGGCTTCATGGATGCGGCCCGCAGCGAATTCGGTCTGGCCGTGCCCGATGATCTGTGCGTGATCGGCTTTGATGATATCGAACAGGCGGGCTGGTCATCGTTCGAGCTGACCACCTTCTCGCAACCGGTCGATCGGATCGCCGATTGCATCGTCGAGCTGTTGAACGGTCCGCCTGCGCCGGATGCGCGCCGCGAGCCGATCGAGTTTCCGGCGGAACTGGTCTGGCGTAGATCGGTGCGCGGCACGCCCGCCCCGGCCTAACCCGCGCGCAGCATGATGCCGGTTGCCCGGCTCAGCAGCTCGGCAAGCCCCGGCGCGGCCGCCAGAACCGCCCCACCCTTCTGCAATCCGTTCGCCTCGAGAAAGCCGCCGATGCGGCCCCCCGCCTCTTCGACAAGGAGGAGGCCGGCAAGGCAGTCCCAGGCGTTCATGTGCAGTTCGGCATAGCCGTCCGACCGGCCGTCCGCGACATAGGCCAGCCCGAGGGCACCGGTTGCCGCGCGGCGGACATTGACACCGGCATCCAGCATCGTGGTCAGCGCGGCCAGATAGATGTCGTTGGACACACGGTTCGACCAGCCGAATTCCAGCGTTGCCGCATCGGGGCTGACGGTCTGCGCCACGCGGATCGGCAGGCCGTTGCGGGTGGCGCCCCTGCCCTGCCGCGCGGCGTAAAGCTCGTCATGGCTGGGATCATAGACCGCCCCCAGACGGGTCACCTGCCCCGAGACATAGGCGATGGAAATGCAGTAATGCAGGATGCGTCGGGCGAAATTGGCCGTGCCGTCGATCGGATCGACGACCCAGACCGGATCGGCGACAAGGCCGCCCGTCTCCTCGCCCAGAAACCCGTCGTCCGGAAAACGGGCCTTGATGCGGCTGCGGAGCAGCTGCTCGACCGCGGCATCGGTTTCGGTCAGGAAGTCCTGCGGTCCCTTCAGTCCGACCGCGGGGGCCGAGGCTTCGGCAAAGGCCTGACGGGCCAGTGCCCCGGCCTCGCGGATCAGATCGGCCAGAAACAGTTCGCGCGCGGTCAGCGCGGCGGTCTCGTCAGCCGCAGGACCGGCTGCCGGGTGCAGGAGATCAGGGTTTGGACGGTTCATGAGTCTCTCTGACATTCTGTTTCCGGTTCGGCGCGGCCATGGACAACCGCAAGAAGGGTGGGCGGGCGGCGCAGGGGATGCGCGTCGCGGTCATGCCCGCGCCCCCGTCGCCCCATCGCCGCGCGGTGGAATGGCCGGGACAGTCTGCCCCGGCCAGAAGGGGGCTCAGCGGACGTAGTTCACCCGCCAGAAGTCCTGCCAGTCCTGACGCATCTCGACGTCGGTCATCGAGGTGGCCGATGTGTAGGGCATCATCTCGCCGATCACCGCGGCGACACCCGAGGGATCGTCCGCATTGATCGGAACGGCGGTATTGGCCGAGATCTTGCCGTCATCGGTGTAGGGCGCGATGCCCTCGGCCGTCATCATGAAGTGCAGGAACAGCCGCGCGGCATTGGGGCTGTCGGTCTGGGTCGAAACGACCCCGTAGCCCGGATAGAGCCAGCCCGAGAACGGCGCCATGCCGGTGCAGAGGGCCATCTTCAGGTTCTCCTCCTCGATGTCGCGGTATTTCGACGTCGAGATCAGGCCGAAGAACGGCTCGGCCTGTCCGGCGGCACCGATGGCTTCGGCCACGGTGGAATCCGAGTCCGTCAGCAGCGGAGCATTTGCCGCAAGCCCCTTGACCCATGCCTTGGTGGCCGACCCTTCGGTGGTTTCGAGCGGCTTGCCGAAATGGGCGGCATAGGCTTCCGCGACCTGTGCATCGAAATGCATTTCCATCTGGTTGAACCAGTCCGTCATCGACGGCGAACCCAGCGGATCCTGGAAGGCGATCTTGCGGGCCCATGCGGGCTCGGTCAGTTGCCAGATGTTGGTGACGGGGCAGGACGCATGGACTTCGGTGTTGTAGGTCCAGACCTGCGGCGACGAGGTGATGACCAGCGGGTTCTGCAACTCGGCCGGGATGGTCGCGGCAAGATCGGGCGGCACCCAGCTTTCGACCAGCCCCAGCGGCACGAGCTGCGCCATGATCGGCGGCACGTCGGTGATCATCGCCACATCGCCCACGATGTTGCCCGACGGGCCCTCGCGGGTCATCAGTTCGATCTGCTGGCCGCTGAACACCTTGGTGCCGTTCGCGGGGATGCCGTATTTGGCGGTGAAGGCGGCGGCGATATCCTCGATCTTGCCGGACGAGGCATAGGCGGTGATCGGCGGTTCGGTCTTTGCCGCGGCGATCAGCGCCTCCAGATCGAAGCCTTCGGCGTCCCAGGCGTTCTGGGCCTGTGCCGTGCCCGCCATCGTCAGCGCGGCAAGTCCGGTCCCCATCGCCAAGGCGGCCAGCCTGCGCGGGGCGGTCCGGAAATTGATGTGCCGTGTCATGGTCTTTCTTCCTCCCTTGGTTTGATTGTGTCAGGCAATCTTCTTGCCGGCCGTCAGGTCGGGACCTGCGGCCAGCAGCGCATCGGCTTGCGCGATGCGGTTTCCGTCGGCGGCGAAGACGTGCAGCGCAGCGGGCTCGACCCAGAACCGCGCCTTTGCGCCGTCCTTGATGCGGGGCGGCACATGGGTCGTCGCGAACAGCTTCGCGCCTGCCGTGTTCAGCTCGAGGATCCAGCTGCCGCCGGTGGGCAGCACGCCGGTCACGGTCGCTTCGCCGCTGAAGGCGCCTGCGGGCACATCCTCGGCCCGCTCGCTCACCGCGATCGCCTCGGGCCGCAGACCGATGGACCCCGCCGTGTCCAGCGCGGGGAAACGATCGGACAGGAAGCGCCGGGCGGCATCCGCAAAACCGGTGTCGGAAGCCATCTCGACGATGTTGATGGGCGGGCTGCCGACGAATTCGGCGACAAAGCGGTTCGCGGGGCGGTCGTAGATGTCGTTGGGCGTGCCGACCTGCTGCAGGCGCCCCTCGCTCATCACCGCGATCGAGGTGGCCAGCGTCATCGCCTCCCACTGGTCATGCGTCACGAAGACGATGGTCGTCCTGAATTCCGCGTGCAGACGCTTCAATTCCGCCCGCATCTCCAGACGCAGGCGCGCGTCAAGGTTCGACAGCGGCTCGTCCAGCAGCAGGACGTTGGGGTTCACCGCCAGCATCCGCGCCAGTGCGACCCGCTGCTGCTGCCCGCCCGACAGCTACGTCGGATAGCGGTCGCGGTACTTCTCGATCCCCAGCGTCTTCATCACCGCGGTCACGCGCGCCTCGCGCTCGGCCTTGGGCACGTTGCGAAGGCGCAGGCCGAAGTCGGTGTTGCGTTCGATGGTCAGGTGCGGCCAGAGCGCATAGCTCTGGAAGACCAGCCCCATCTCGCGCTTTTCCGGCGGCACGAAGGTGGCGGTGGCCACGTTGCCCACGACCCGATCCCCGACCCTGATCTCGCCCGAGGACAGGTTTTCCAGTCCGGCGATCATCCGCAGGGTGGTGGTCTTGCCGCAGCCCGAGGGGCCGAGGAGGCACATGAACGATCCGTCCTCGATCTCGAGGTTCAGGTCGGACACCGCGTTCGCGCTGCCTTTGCCGTAGCTTTTCTCGGCTGCGCGCAGGGTAATCTTGGGCATTGGTCTTTGCTCCCCAATCCGTCGGCGAGGTTGGTCCTGGTGACCCTCTGCGCCAAAATCGTTCCGAAATAGGCCACCAGCGAGATGATCAGCACCACCGCGTTGGCCGCCTGCGTGTAGCTGTAGTCCACCAGCCGCATGGCATAGGTCGTCATCACGTCGGTGGATGGCACGGCGAGCATGACGAACAGGCTGAGCCCCTTGATCCCCGAGATGAACGGCAGGAGAACCCCCGTCACCAGCGCGCCCTTCTGGATCGGCACGATGATGTCCTTCAGGCGGCGGAACCACCCCGCGCCGGCAATCTGCGCGGCCTCTTCGGGGTCCTTGCCCAGCTGCATCATCGACGAGATTCCGGCGCGCGAGGCATAGAGCATCTGGTCGGCGATCAGCGCGAGCATCAGGATCGCCGAGGTCCCGTAGAGCGCGGGGATCGGCCCGCGCTGCACCGCGAAGAGCGACAGGTAGGCCGCGGCAAAGGCGATGCCGGGCACGAGGTAGGGCAGGAACGTGACCTGCCGCAGAAAGACCGACAGCGGCCGGACCGGCGTCCGCACCACCACATAGCCCACCAGAAGGCCAAGAAGACCCGAGCAGAGCGACGCAAAGCCAACGATGGTCAGCGTGTTTTAGGCAGCGTTCCACAGGTCGGCGGACAGAAGGATGCCCGTCGGCAGGGCGACGGTCGGCAAGTCGGTGCCGATCCAGTAGTCGAGCGTGAAGTTCGACCATTCGAACCGCCCCAGGGTGATCATCACGGTCGAGATGGCCAGCGTGAACAGCGGCAGCGCGACCGAGATCAGGAAGACGGCGGCGGCAAAACCCGTGACAGGCAGGCGCCATTTGCCAAGGCTGCTGCTGCGCGCCATCGCGCCCTTGCTGCCCACCGTCACGAAGCGGCGGGATTCGCGCACCACATAGATGTCGATCATCGAAGAGATCACGCCGATCAGCATGATCGCCCCGGCCAGCACCGCCGCCACCCCAGTCTGGCGCGACCCGATGCTCTGGTAAAGCGACGTCGCCAGCATGTCGAAGTTCACGGGCGAGCCCAGAACATAGGCCGTACCGAACTCTCCCAGACATTTGGCGAAGATCAGGATGATCGCGCTCATCAGCGAGGGCAGCATCAGCGGCATGACGATCTGCAGCGCAACCACCCGCCGGCCCGCGCCGAGGATGCGGGCCGAATCGTCGAGCTGCGAGTCGAGGCGGCGCAGCGCGTTGCCGAACAGCAGGATCACGAAGGGCGTGTAGTGCAGCGCGAGGATCACCGTGACCGGCACCTGCCCGTAGGCCAGCCAGTCGGGCGGCGTGATCCCCATGCTTTCCAGCCAGCCCGGGCGGCCACCGACCGAGCGGTTCTTGAACAGCGTGGTCCAGGCAAGCGCAAAGGTCCAGGACGGCAGCATGAACGGCACGATCAGCGCGGTGGCGAACCAGCGGCGCGCGAACATGTCGGTCCTGCTGAGGAGCCAGGCGAGGATGCAGCCGATGAACAGCGAGATGGCGATGACGCTGAAGGCGACGGTGAAGGTGTTGACCAGCGGCTGCCAGAACATCTGCGTCGCCACGGGCGAGGTCAGCGTGCGGGCGATGTAGTACAGCGTGAAGCTGCCCGTCTCGCCGCCTGTCCGGCGCTCGTCGCCCAACTGGACGCGACCGGCATCAAGCAGAAGCGAGATGACCGGAACCACGATCAGATAGGCAAACAGCACCGCCGCGAGGATGCCGATCAGCGTCGTCGGCTCGCGCAGGGCCAGTTTCGCACGATCGCGCAGCAGGGTGCCGCGCGACGGCTTTGCCCCACCCCCTTCGGACGCGGAAAGTCCCGAGCCGCTCATCCCGCGCACCCGTCATCGGAGCGCCCGAAAGGGACACCGAAAGGCGCAGGAATAGGAGCGCCCAAGGGCACTGACTGTGGCAGCATCACTCTCTCCCGTGAAGAAACCGCGCCCTCCTCCGGCGCGGGTCCAGCATGTTGTGCCGCAACCCATGGCCGATATCGTGACGGCCCTGTGCAGCAGATCAGTCGGTCTTGAAGGCACTATCGGAACAGCGCCCGCACAAGTCAAGGAATCTTTGCACAGCTGTGCATTGCGGTCGCATGTTCAGGAAGAATAGCTATAAATAATTGTTTTCATTATGTTTATTTCGGATGGCAGGCAGCGGAACGCATGCCGGCGCGCGGGTGGCCCTTGCCGGCCCGGCCGGGAATCTGCGGGCCGTCCGGCCCCTGCGCGCGCCAGCGGCAAAGACCGCCCGACCTTTCCGCCCGCCAGTGCCGCGCGGTCGGGATGGCCGTCCAACGGGATGGCCGACCCGACTTTCGGGGCAACGGAAGGCGTGTCCGCTTCCCGCCCGCGGTCGCGGACTTCGGCAAGGTGGCGCGGCGTGACGCCCCGCCCTTGGGGCGCTCAGGCCAACGCGGCGCGGACCGTTTCGGCTATGGGTGTCGTCGGGCGGCCGATCAGGCGGCTGAGGGTGCGGCTGTCGTCGAACAGCGCCCCTTCCGCGGCCCGCGCATCGCTGTCGGCGATGACGCGCGCAAAGACTTCGGGAATGCCGAAACCCGCCAGCATTCCGGCATAGTGCGCCTCGGGCATGCTGGTGTAGCCGATGGCCCTGCCCGTCCGGCGCGAGACTTCGGCAGCCATGTCCGCCATCCGGTAGGCGTGATCGCCTGCCAGTTCATGCACCTTGCCCTGATGTGCAGGGTCCAGCGCCACCACAGCGATGGCCTCGGCGTAGTCGGCACGGGCTGCGGTCGAGATCAGGCCGTCGCCCGCCGCCCCCGCCATCGCGCCATGGGCCAGTGCCGCACCGAGGCTGGCGGTGTAGTTTTCCGTGTACCAGCCGTTACGCAGGATGGTGTGGGGCAGGCCGGAACCGCGGAGGGCGGCTTCGGTCGCCACATGGTCGGCGGCCAGCATCATGGGGCTTCGGTCGCCCTTCAGGACAGAGGTGTAGATCAGGTGACCCACGCCCGCCGCCCTTGCCGCGGCGATGGCCTTGGCATGCTGGCCCGCGCGATCGTTGAAGTCACCCGACGAGATCAGGACCAGCGTCCCGATCCCGTTCAGCGCGGCGGCATCCGGCGCGGCATAGTCGAAGGCCCGCACCTCGACCCCCAGATCGGCGGCCTTCCCGGGCGAACGGGCGGGGAAAGGGGTGCTTGCCGATCTGTCGATCCTCGACAATGTGATGGCGGCGCGGCGGATCGCACGGAAGCGCCATCTCATCCGCGCCAGCGAACGGGCCGAATGCGCGGCGCTTGTGGGGACGCTGCGACTCAGGGCGGGATCGCTGTTCGACGCGCCCGCAACCCTTTCGGGCGGGAACCAGCAGAAACTCCTCGTGGCGCGCTGGCTGGGATTGCCGCTGCGTGTCGTGGTCTTCGAAGAGCCGACACGCGGCGTCGATATCGGCACGAAGCGCGACATCTACGACCTGATCCGCCAGATGGCCGAAGCAGGGGCGATCGTCATCTGGTGGTCCATCGAGAACGCGGAACTGCTGGAACTGTGCCACCGGATCTTCGCCTTCGACACGCAGGGGCGACCGGTCGGCGACCTTTCCCGCGACCGTTTCACCGAAGAAGGCATCGCCGAACGCACGGGAATGGCAGCATGACCGACACGACCGCCCCCAAGACAGCACTTCCGCCGTCCGTATCGTCGCGGCCTCCGGCGATCTGGCAGGGCTACCGCACCGAAATCGCCATTCTCGCAGCCATCATCGTGCTGATGCTGTCCGTGGGTGCCTTCGTGCCGCAGGCCCTGAGCGGCGGGAACTTCCGCAACATCCTGCAGGCGGCGGCCCCGCTGGTCATCATGTCGCTGGGCGTTCTGCTGGTCGTGCTGACGGGCGGGATCGACCTGTCGGTGGGATCGGTCTTCTCGCTGACGGGGATGGTGGTCGCCCTTGCCATGGATCAGGGCGCGGGCGCCGTTTCCGCCACCGCGATCGGCCTTGCGGTGGGCCTTGCCTTCGGCGCGATCAACGGGGCGCTGGTCACGCTCGTCGGGCTTGCCCCCTTCGTCGTCACGCTGATCACCTATGCGGTGGCGGGAAGCCTCGCCTTCATCGTGACGAACGGGCGATCGATGCCCATCGGCGCGCCGGACTATTGGCTGATCAATTCGGGCCACATCATTCCCGCGCTCAAGAACCACATCCTCTACTGTCTCGTGCTGATGGTCGTGATCGAGTTTGCGCCGCGCAAACTGGTCGTCGGGCGGTGGTTCTACGCCGTCGGCACATCGGCGCCCGCGGCGCGGCTGCTCGGCGTTCCCGTGCTGCGGACGCGGTTTGCCGCCTATGTGATCTCGGGCCTGCTCGCCTCTTTCGCGGGGATCGTGACCGTAAGCTACATCCTGAATGCCGAGGCGATGGCGGGCGCCAGCCTGATGCTGCAGGCCATCGCCGCGGTCGTGATCGGCGGGGCCAGCCTTGCGGGCGGCACGGGCAGCGCCATCGGCGCGGTGCTTGGCGCGCTCATGATCACCTGCATCCAGAACGCGGTGAACCTGCTCGGAGTGAACAGCTTCTGGCAGGGCTCCGTCACCGGCATGGCCATCCTGATCGCCGTGCTGATCGACCGCTTCGGCAAGTCCGGGCGCGCCTGAAGACCAGGAAGAACCATCATCAAGGGAGGAACCGCACATGATGAAGAATGCCCTACTCGCCACCACGCTTCTGGCCGCAATGGCCGGCACCGCGATGGCACAGGACAAGTTCACGGTGGCCTATCTCGCGCCCTCGCTCGACATTTCCTATTGGCAATGGGTGGGCTACGGCGTGCAGCAGAAGGCGGCCGAGCTTGGCATGGACTATGTCGAATACACCTCGGAAAACTCGCCCGCCAAGCAGATGGACAACGCCCGCACGGCCGTGACCGCCGGCGTGGATGCGATCGTGATCGGGCCGGTCAGTTCGACCTCGCCCCCCCCCGCTGCTGGATTACCTCGCGTCCGAGAACATTCCCGTCGCCTTTGCCGGCATCGGGCCCCAGCCGGGGCTTCCCAACTACACTTCCTCTGTCACCGCCAACAATTACGCGACGGGCCGCGCGCAGGGCAAGTTCACCTGCGAACTGGCGAAAGAGCGTGGCGGCAACCAGGTGGGCATGCTGTCCCTTCCGCAAGACTGCAAGAACGCCCAGAAATACCTGCAAGGGGCGAAAGAGGCCTTTGCCGAGAACGGCTGCGAACTGGTGCAGATGCTCGAGACGCGCGGATTGACCATCAACGAGGCCGTCACGCAGGCCAATGACCTGATGACGGCGCATCCCGACATCAAGGCCATCTACGGCATGTATGACGAAGCGGGAACCGGCGCCGCCAAGGTGCTCGAGACGATGGGACTGACCGGAAAGGTCGGCATCACGTTGGCCGATGGCAGCCCCACCACCATCGGGCTGCTCAAGGCCGGTGCGATCAACGGCGTCTTCTTCCAAGAGGCGGTCGGCCAGGGCATCGACGGCACCCAGCAGGTCTACAACGCCCTGACCGGTGCCGAGGTGACGCAGAACCTCGCGCTGGTGATGCCGCCCGTCACCGCAGACAAGATCGACACGCCCGCAGCGCAGGCCGTCATCGCCCGCGTCTTCCCGCCGTCGAACTGATCCGACACGATCGCGCGCGGCACCCTTTGGAAACGGGGGGCCGCGTTGGCAAGTCACGGGTTGCAGGATGTCCGACTTTCCCATCATCGACCCGCATTTCCACCTGTGGGATCTGGAAACGAACTATTGCCCTTGGCTGTCTGATGGCGTGAAACCTTCGGCCTTCGGCGATTACTCGGCCATCAACAGGACCTACCTTGTCGGCGACTTCCTGGCCGATGCGAAGCGGCAGAACCTTGTGAAGGCTGTGCATCTGGACGTGGGCTACGACCCGCGGGATCCGGCGGGCGAAACCCGATGGCTGCAGGGCGTCGCGGACAAGCACGGCTTCCCGCACGGGATCGTCGGCTATGCCGATTTCCGCAAGCCGGACGTGGCGGACCTGCTGGACCAGCACATGCAATATGCGAATTTCCGCGGGATCCGGCAGTCGATGAACTTCCATCCCGATCCGGCCAAGACCTATCTGGGCGAACCCTTTGTCAGCCGGACAGCGGAATGGCGGCGGGGCTTCGCAGAGCTCGCCAGACGCGAGCTGTCCTATGACCTGCAACTCTATTTCTGGCAGATCGACGAATTCATCGACCTCGCCCGCGCCTTCCCAGACACGCAGATCATCCTGAACCACACCGGCATGCAGGTGGACAGACCGCATCTCTTCGAGGGCTGGCGGAAAGCGATGGTCCGTCTGGCGGAATGCCCGAATGTGGCCTGCAAGATATCGGGCCTCGGCATGGGGGACTGGACTTGGACGACAGAAAGCATCCGGCCCTATGTCGAAGCGGCCATCGAAGCCTTCGGGATCGAGCGGTGCATGTTCGCCTCGAACTTTCCGGTCGATAAGCTGTTCTCAAGCTATGACGCGATCTTCGATGCCTTCAAGGCGATCACCGCGGGCTACAGCCACGCCGAGCGGCTGATGCTGTTCCATGACAATGCCGCCCGCATCTACAGGCTGTGACCGCCGGATGTCGCCCTGCCCTCGGATCCGGTGACATTGCCCCGACCGTTCTAGGGCCTTGGCAGGATGCGGGTGTCGGGTCCTGCCCTTCGGCGCGTTCCGCACGAGGCTTTGGTCACCGCCGTTCCGGACGGTGCGTGGTCCGGAAAGGGCATGCATCCCGCATCGCCCCGGCGGCGCCGAAGGGCCGGGATTTGGCCGCGCGGAAGGGCGCGGTGGCCATCGCCGGGATCGTCACCCTGCGCGGGCCGAAAGCCGCAGTCGCGTCAGGGACGACGGATCGTCATGCACCTGTTGCGCCGGCCCCCAGCCGCTGGGACACCGCCGAGGCCATGGCCAGCAACTCTTCCCGCGCCCCGTCGATGCTGACGGTGTTCGTGCCCGACAGGCGGCGGATGAAGGGAATGGTGATGGACGCGATGACCCGACCCGAAAGATCGCGGATCGGGGCTGCGATATTGGTCACGCCCGCAATGGTGAAGGAGTCGTTCTGGGCGTAACCGGCCGCGCGCACGGCAGGCAGATCGCGCACGAAGTCGGCCTGCCGCCCGTCCACGCCTGCGCCCGCCTCTGCCAGAAGCGCCGCAAGGCTTTCATCGTCCATCCATGCGGCCAGCACACGCCCCGAGGACGTATCGTAAAGCGGGATATGCGCGCCGAGACGCACCGCCGTGATGTTGTTGTCGCTGCAATCCACCTGCGCGATGACGAGCACCTTGCCCGAATGCAGGATCGCCATGTGCATCGACTGGTTGATCCGGTTGGCAAGCTTCTGCATCGCCTCGCCCGCGATGCTGGTCAGCCGGCGTATGGGCGGATGGCGGTGGGCGATCTCGAACAGCTTGGTCGTCAGGCTGTAGCGGTCATCCTCCTCGTTCAGGTGCACATAGCCGCGCTTGCGCAACACCATGAGCATCCGGAAGATCTCGGACGTCGTCCGGCCGAGGGTCTTGGCAATCTCGGCCTGCGTCCGCCCGTCGGACTCGGTCGCCAGATATTCGAGGATATCGAGCCCCTTCGACAGGGCCGGCGCGCGGTATTTGTCCTCGCTCCCGGCAGCGCCGTCGTCGTCCTCGTCATCCTCGTTTCGCGCCATTGCAGCACCCCGCCGTTTTGCCAGTGGTAGCATGCCTTCAAATCTGAACGCAATTTGCGAATGGTGTTTAGTGGTGAAATTATCTTTTACATGTGAACTTTCTGGGGTTACATAGTCAGGCAAGAAGGAGAAACCGCGTTGCCTGCCCAGACGATCCTGAACGGCATGACATGGTCCGACCCGAGGGGATACGATCCGGTGTCGGCGGCCGCCCGTGCCTTTGCGGATATCCACCCCGACGTGACCATCATCTGGGACAAGCGCTCGCTTCAGGGGTTCGAGTCGACACCGGTCGATGAACTTGCCCGACGCTATGACCTGATGGTCATCGACCATCCGCATGTCGGCGCGGTCGTGCAGGAAAGCTGCCTCTTGCCGATCGACCGGCATGCCGATCCCGAAAGCCTGCTGCGCCTCGAGGCGGAAACCGTGGGCAAGAGTTTCGCCTCCTACCATCTGGCGGGGCATCAATGGGCCCTGCCCATCGATGCGGCGACACAGGTGCAGGCCATCCGGCCGGACCTGCGGGACCGCCCCGCCCGCAACTGGGACGACGTCATGGCGGCAGCCCGTGACGGCGCGGTGATCTGGCCGTTGCGCCCGCCGCACGGATTGATGGCCTTCTTCACGCTGGCGGCCAACCTCGGCGATCCCTGCGCCGTGACACGGGGGCCGCTGGTGGCAAGGGCCACCGGACACAGGGTCCTCGACGCCCTGCAGGCGCTGGCCGAACGCGTCGATCCGGCCTGCCGCGGGATGGACCCGATCGCCGCGCTGGATGCGCTGGCCGACAGCCGCCGCCACAGCCTTGTTCCGCTGACCTATCTCTACGCCACCTATGCCCGCGACGGGCACAGGGCAAACCGGATCGCCTTTCACGACATGCCGGCGCTTGGCGCGGGGGGGCCGATCGGCTCGGCGCTCGGCGGCACGGGGATCGCGATTTCGGCCCGCACGGCGCATCCCGAACTCTGCACCCGCTTCGCGCTCTGGCTGGCTTCGGCCGAGGTGCAGCGCGGGCTCTATGCCCGAAACAACGGCCAACCCGGCAATGCGCGCGCCTGGGGCGATGACGGGGTCAACGCCGCCGTCGGAAATGCCTATGTCCAGACCCGCCTGACCCACGAGGCGGCATGGCTGCGGCCGCGGCATGCGGGCTACATGGCCTTTCAGGAAGAAGGCAGCCTGATCGTGCTGGACGCCATCACCGGACGCATCCCGCATGGCGCCGCACTCGATGCCCTTGACCGCCGGTTTCTCGAAAGCTTCCCCGAATGACCACGCCCCCCCTGCCCCTTGACGGCCTGCGCGTCCTCGACTTCAGCCAGTTCCTTGCGGGGCCCTACGCCGCCCTGAAGCTGGCAGACATGGGCGCGGATGTGGTCAAGGTCGAACGCGCGGGCGTGGGCGACCTGTCCCGCCAGCTTTATCTGACCGACACCCGCATCGGCGGGGAAAGCACGATCTTCCACGCGATCAACCGCAACAAGCGGTCGGTCGAGATCGACATGAAATCCGAAACCGACCGTGCCGCGATCCGCGACCTCGTGCGGGGGGCGGATGTCGTGCTGCAGAACTTCCGCCCGGGCGTCATGGACCGCCTCGGCTTCGGCTACGAGGCCGTGCGCGCCCTCAATCCCAAGGTCGTCTACGGCTCTGTCACGGGCTATGGAACCGAAGGGCCATGGGTCGATCTGCCGGGGCAGGACCTGCTGGCGCAGGCGCGGTCGGGCATGATGTGGCTGTCGGGCGGCGCGCAGGACGGGCCCGTGGCGGTCGGCCTTCCCATCGGCGACGTTCTGGCCGGCGCGGCGCTGGCGCATGGCGTGCTGGCGGCGCTGTTCCGGCGCGAACGGCACGGGATCGGCGCGCTGGTCGAAACCTCGCTGATGGAGGTCCTGACCGACCTGCAGTTCGAATTGCTGACGACATGGCTCAACGATGGCGGGCGGATGCCGCAACGCTCGGCCCAGAACCCGGCGCATGCCTATCTCGCCGCGCCCTATGGCGTCTACCGCACGGCGGACGGGTTCATGGCGATTGCCATGGGCAAGCTTGACCTGCTCTCGGCCCTGACGGGGCTGGATGGCGGAACGGCCACACTGGACCCGTTCACCGACCGCGACCGGATCAAGGCCGGCATCGCCGCCGCCCTTGCCGACCGCCCCACGGCCGAGTGGATGGAGATGTTCATCGCCGCCGACATCTGGGCCGCGCCCGTGATGGACTGGCGCGCGCTTGCGGCGACGGGGCTGATGGAGACGCTCGACATGCTGCAGGAGGTGCGGCGCGGCGAGGTCTGCCTGAAGACCACGCGCCTTCCGATCAAGTTCGACGGCCAGCGGCCCAAGGCTGCGCGGGCCGCGCCCGAACTGGGCGATGCGAACGATCTGCTTTCGAAGGGATGGGGGTAGGGCCATGGCCGAAATCGGTGTTCACGCGCGCGCGCTGGCAGGGCTGCCCGCCGACCATGCGAAGATACCCGTCTGGAATTCCGAGGACTGGTATTTCGAGGATTTCGAGATCGGGGACAAGATCCGCTCCATCCGGCGCACCATCGCCGAAGGCGAGTCCATGATGTTCAACAGCCTCGTGATGGACCACCACCCCTATGTCAGCGACGAGACCTTCGCCCGCGAGGAGGGCGTCTTCGGGCGGCGTCTGGTGGCGGGGGCCTTCGTCTTCTCGCTCGGCCTCGGCCTTGCGGCGACGAACTGCCTGAATTCGTTTTCCTATGGCTACGACCGGCTGCGCTTCATCAAGCCCGTCTTCATCGGCGACACGATCTACACGATCCGCGAGAACCTCTCGAAAGAGGTGCATAACGAGAGGATGGGCAAGCTGCGTGTCAGCTATTCCGTCTACAAGGGCGAGGGCGAACTGGTGCTTTATGCCGAGCACCTTTTGACGGCGCTTTACCGCAACCCCGCGGATTTTGCCGAGGCGGCGAAGCTCCGCCTGAGCGCCAAGGAACAATCCAGAGCCTGACGCCCGCCCCATGGTCGGGGGCGGGGACGGCAAGCCGCGACGGGCATCCCCGCGGCCTAGTCGTCGGCGATGCAGAGCTGGCGCTGCCGGCCCAGCCCCTCGATCCCCAGTTCCACCACATCGCCCGCCCTGAGATAGCGCGGCGGCTTCTGCCCCAGCCCCACGCCCGGCGGCGTCCCGGTCGAGATCACGTCGCCCGGATGCAGGGTGAAGAACTGCGACAGGTAGGAAATCAGGAAGGGCACCTTGTAGACCATCGTGGCGGTGCTGCCGTCCTGCATGCGCTGGCCGTTCACGTCGAGCCACATGTGCAGGTCGGACGGGTCGGCGATTTCGTCGGCGGTCACCAGCCACGGGCCGATGGGGCCGAAATTGTCCGACGACTTCCCCTTCGACCACTGGCCGGACCGTTCGATCTGGAACGACCGCTCGGACACGTCGTTGCAGACCATGTATCCCGCGACATGGGCCATCGCATCGGCCTCAGGGACGTATTTCGCGCGCTTGCCGATGACGACGGCCAGTTCCACCTCCCAGTCGGTCTTTTCGGATCCGCGCGGGATGAGGATGGGGTCATCCGGCCCGCAGATGGCCGAGGTGTATTTGGCGAAGATCACCGGCTCGGGCGGCACGGCCATTCCGCTTTCCGCGGCATGGTCCGAATAGTTCAGCCCGATGCAGATGAACTTTCCGACAGCCCCCACCGCCGCCCCGAAGCGGGGATTTCCGGGCACGAGGGGCAGGCTCGCCGGATCGATGGCACGCAGCGCGCCAAGATCGGCAAGCACGTCACCGGCGATATCGGCCACATGGCCGGACAGGTCCCGCAGATGCCCGTCTGCATCGATCAGGCCGGGCTTTTCGGACCCGCGCGCGCCATAGCGGCAAAGTTTCATCGCATCCTCCTTCAGGCGGTCCAGCCGCCGTCGATCACATGTTCGGTGCCGGTGGTGAACCCCGCCTCGTCCGAGGCGAGGTAGCAGACCAGCGCGGCGACCTCGTCGGCGCGGCCAAGGCGTCCCATCGCCTGCCGCGCGACGAAGGCCTTGAGCGCAGCGTCGTAATCGCCGGTGGCGCGCAGGCGTTCGTGCAGCGACGGGCTGTCCACCGTGCCGGGGCAGATCGCGTTGCAGCGGATGCCCTTGGTCACATAGTCCGCCGCGACCGCGCGGGTCAGCCCGACGACGGCCGCCTTGGACGCGGAATAGACGGCGCGGTTCACGGGGCCCTTCTTGGGTCCGGCCACCGAGGACATGTTAATGATCGACCCGCCCCCCTTGGCCAGCATCCCGGGCAGGAAGGCGCGGATCATCCGGAACTGCGCCTTGGCGTTCAGGTCAAAGGCGAAGTCCCATTCCGCCTCGGTCGCCTCCAGCACGGTCCCGTTGTGGACGACGCCCGCGCAGTTGAACAGGATGTCGACCGGCCCGACCTCCGTCGCCAGCGCGGCGATGGCCGCGCCGTCCAGCACGTCAAGCCGCCGCGCCGTCACCCCCGGCACCTGCGCCAGTTCGGCAAGCATCGCCTCGTTGACGTCGGTGGCGATGACGCGTGCCCCTTCGCGTGCCATGCGTTCGGCACTGGCCCGTCCGATGCCCTGCCCCGCCGCCGTGACAAGCGCGGTCTTTCCCTTCAGTCTTTCCATGGTTTTTCCTTCAGGCGATGCGTGGCAGACAGGCCGGGCCGATCGGCTCGAAGCTCTTGTAGGTCAGGATGAATTCGCGATGACCGAGGTCTTCGGACTTGGTCTGCCGCCCGCCCGCCACCGCCAGAACCAGATCGCGGATCTCGTGTCCCACTTCCTCGATGCTGCGGCGGCCCTCGATGATGTCGCCGGCGTTGACATCCATGTCGTCCGCCAGCGCGCGATAGGTGTCGGGGTTCGCGCAGATCTTGATGACGGGCGAGATGGCCGACCCCACGACCGAGCCGCGCCCCGTGACGAAGAGGGTCATGTGCGCGCCCGAGGCGATCATCTCGACGATCTCGGCATTGTCGCTGATGTTGGGGAAACCGAAGCGAACGTCGCCATCCGGCACGACATCCATCAGATAGAGCCCGCCGCGCGGCGGGATGTCCCCGGGTTTGATCAGGCCCGAGATCGGACTGTCGCCCGACTTCACATAGGCACCGAGCGATTTCTCCTCGATGGTCGACAGCCCGCCCGCGGCATTGCCCGCGGCAAAGCTGCCGTAGCCCAGCGTGGCATAGTACCGCTCGGCCTTCTGCACGCTGTCGCGCAGGGCCTGTCCCAGTTCCGGCGTCACGGCGCGCGCGGCCATGATCTCTTCGCAGCCGATCAGCTCGCCCGTCTCTTCGAAGATGCAGGCCGCACCTGCCGCGACCAGCAGATCGAAGGCCCGTCCGGCGGCCGGATTGCCCGAAATGCCCGAGGTGCCGTCGGATCCGCCACAGACCGTCCCGATGACGAGATCCGACGCCTCCACCCGAACGCGCGGGACCGCATCCATACCCGCCAGGGTCTCCGCCACCCAGTCCTGCCCTGACCGGATCGTCGCCTTGGTGCCGCCCGCCTTCTGGATCACCAGCGTGCGGACGGGGCGGCCCGATGCCTCCACCGCGGCCGACACACGGGCCTTGTCGAAACTTTCACACCCGAGCGAGACGAAGAGGACCGCACCGACATTGGGATGCGTGCAGAGCCGCTCCATCATGCGCGCGGCGTATTCGTTGGGAAAGCAGCCCGGAAAGCCGATCAACTGCACATCCCGCCCGCGGAAGCCCGCCACGATCTCGGCGGCGACGAAATGCGCGCATTCGACCAGATAGGCGACCAGCACCGTGTTGCGGATCCCCTTGCGCCCGTCGCGGCGCAGCCAGCCTTCGATCATCTAATCCCCCTTGCCGAGGCCATCCGCATCCTGCAGCACGACGCTGGGCGTGTAGGCAGAGCGGATGTTGTGGACATGCACGTGATCGCCCGGCGCGATGTCGGCGGTGGCGATGCCGATGGGCAGGCCGTATTTCAGGACCGTCTCTCCCGCCCCGATGGGCCGGCGGGCGATCTTGTGGGCCATCGGAATCGCGCGCGGCAGCCGCACCATTCCGGCCTCGGTCATCACGCCGGTTCCTTCGGGGGCATTGGCGCGCGCGACCAGCGTGTTGTCGGCGGGATGGAGCAGAAGGAACGGACCTGTGGCGCGGTCGGTCATGGACGGCACTCCACCATGTAGATGTGGTCGGCCACCAGCACGACATCGCCCGTCTGCTTGGTCACGGTCAGCCGTTCGGTGACGCGCCCGTAGCCGGGGCGCTTTTCCATCAGCTCCTTGCCCACGATCTCGACCCGCGACCGGATCGTGTCGCCGATGAAGACGGGCTTCACGAAGCGCATGCGGTCGTATCCGTAGGAAAAGGCAACGGGATTGATCACGGTCGCCGTCAGCCCCACGCCGATGGTAAAGACCATCGTCCCGTGCGCGATCCGCTGGCCGAAGGGCAGCGTCTTGCAGAATTCGGCATCCATGTGGTGCGGAAAGAAGTCGCCCGAATGGCCCGCATGCACGACGAAATCCGTTTCGGTGATGGTCCGCCCCACCGTCTCGCGCCCCTCGCCCAGTGCGTAATCCTCGTAGTATCTGATCTGTTCAAGCATCTGGGGCGCTCCGGATCGGGTGGGCGGGTTCGGCCGCGCTTTCATAGGCGGCTTCCACCAGCGCCATCGTGTGCCAAGCATCCTCGGCACTGCCTTCCAGCGTGGCATCTTCGCCCGTGGCAAAGCGCATCACCTGCGTGAAGCGGCCGAGGAAGGCTTCGATGAACCAGTTTCCGGCCAAGGGCACCTGCGTCCAGCCTTCACCCGTGTTCAGCCACAACTCGTCCGGCTCGCCGCGCGGATAGTCGAGGTTCACCCCCAGCTTCACATAGGCCGCGCCCTTCGTCCCGCAGATGCGGAACTCGCAGGCCTGGAACTTGCGGCCGAAGCTGTGGGCGTGGTTGATCGACAGGGCGCAGCGCACCTGCGGGCCATAGTCGAGGATCATGGCCGACCGCGTGTTCGACACCGTCGAGGACGGATGGCCCATGGTGCGGGCATGCACACCAACCGGATTGCCGAGGATGTCGCGGATCGCATCGAGGTAATGGATCGAATGCAGCAGGATCTCGACCCGTGGCAGCTTGGCGAGGAAGGCGAACAGGTGCCACGGCGTATCGACGGCCAGCAGACCATCGACATCCACCACCTCGCCCAGCATCCCGCGCGCGATGGCGTCTTTCAGCGCCAGCAGCGCAGGCGCGAAGCGCAGCTGGAAATTGACCGCCGCTTTCAGCCTGCGCGCCCGCACAACGCGCAGGATGGCATCCGCGGCCGCAAGGTCCGCGCCCATGGGTTTCTGGATCAGGACGACCGCGCCTTCGGGCAGGGCCGACAGGATGGCGGCAATCGCCTCGGGCGGGACGGCAATGTCATAGACCGCACCGGTGCCGAGGGCCGTGGCCGCCCCGACATCCGCGAATGCCGTGGTCCCGAAGCGCGCCGCCAGCGCCGCCGCCTTGGACTGGTCGGGATCGTAAAGGCCCGCCACGGGGAAATCCAGCCGCCGGTAGGCCGGCAGATGGGCATCCGACACGATGGACCCGGCCCCGAAGATCACCACGGGCAAGGACCTTTCCGGCAGGGGTAGCGACTGGCGCAGGTCAATCGACATGGAAGATTTCCGTCATCTCGGCCCACCACTCGCCATCCTTGCGGGTGTCGAGCGGGCGTTGCAGGGGCATGTTGATCGCCCACCATGCCTGCGTTTCGGGATCGGCCGCCATCCGTGCCATGTCGGCCTCGAAATCGGTGCCGTGGTATTCGAAATACGAGAACATCAGATTCTCGGGCTCTTTCAGGAAGATCGAATAGTTGCGGATGTTGCACTCCGCGATCTTGGCCAGCACGCCGGGCCAGACGGCGGCGTGCAGTTTGCGGTATTCGGCCTTGCCCTCTTCCGACAGGCCGATGACGGAACCGTAGCGTTTCATGCGGACCTCACCTCGAAATGGCTGCCCTCCGCGCGGCGGGCCGACAGCGCGTCCTCGTCCCAGTCGATCCCGATGCCCGGTGCGGTGGGCGCGACGGCAAAGCCGCCCTCGCGCGCCATCGGGGCGGCGATCTCGTCCAGTTGCGGGATGTATTCCAGCCACGGCGCGTTCGGCACCGCGCAGACAAGGCTGACATGGATCTCCATCAGGAAATGCGGGCAGATCGCCAGATTGTGCGCCTCGGCCATGTGGGCGACCTTGAGCCAGGGCGTGATCCCCCCGACCCGCGCGACATCGGCCTGCACGATCCCGCAGGCTTCGGCGGCGATGTAATCGGCGAACTGGCCGGGGGAATAGAGGCTTTCGCCCACGGCGATCGGCACGCGCGACTGGCGGGCAAGGCGGGCATGGCCCGCGATGTCGTCGGCGGGCAGGGGTTCCTCGAACCACCCGATGTTGAGCGATTCCAGAAGCGGCAGGCGGCGCGCGGCTTCGGGCTGGGTCATCGACTGGTTGGCATCGGTCATGATCTCGTAATCGGGGCCGAGCGCGGTGCGAACCGCCTCGAGCCGCGCGGCATCGCCCGCCACGCTGGGCTTGCCGATCTTGATCTTCGATCCGAGGAAGCCGCCCGCCCGCATCGCCAGCGCGTCCTCGACCAGCGCGGCGGGTTCCAGATGCAGCCATCCGCCTTCGGTGGAATACATCGGCACCCGCGACTTCGCGCCGCCTGCCAGAACGTGCAGCGGCAGGCCGGTCCGCCGGCCCCGCAGGTCCCAGAGCGCGGTGTCAATGGCCGCCAGCGCCAACGACATGATCGGCCCCACGGCGGTGGCGTGGCTGGTGAACAGCAGGTCGCGCCAGATCGCCTCGACCATCTCCGCCTCGCGCCCCATCAGCGCGGGCAGAAGCGTGTGGCGCAGCAGCGCAAGGACCGACGGCCCGCCATCGCCGATGGTGTAGGAATAGCCCCTGCCCTGCGCGCCATCGGCGTCCGTCAGCGTGACAAATATCGTCTCCTGCGACTTGAACGACTGGATCGCATCGGTCCGCTTCACCTTGGGGACCAGATCGACGAGGAAGGCCTCTGCCCGTTCGATGCGTGCCATGTCAGACCCTCAGGCTCTTGCCGCTTGCGGCGTCGAAAAGGTGGCACCGGTCCAGCGCGATGCCGAAGCGCAGCGTCTCGCCATTGGTCACGGGGCGGGGGTTCAGCATCTTGGCCTGAACCTCGGTCCCGGCCAGTGTCGCAAAGATCAGGGTTTCCGTCCCGAGGGGTTCGGTCAGGCTGACCGACATGGTGACATGCGCCATGTGCGGCGTGGGCGGCAGGGCGTGGCCATCGGGCATGATGTTGTCGGCGCGGATGCCGTACAGCACCCTCTGCCCGTCCGCGACCCGATGTGACGGCGGGACCGGCAGCATGGAGCCGTCCTGCAGACGCACCATGTCGCCCCGCACGTCCCCGGGCAGCAGGTTCATGGGGGGCGACCCGATGAAGGTGGCCACGAAGGAATCCACGGGACGTTCGAACACGTCGAGCGGCGTGCCCACCTGCACGATATGCCCGTCGCGCATGATCACGATCCGGTCGGCCAGCGTCATCGCCTCGACCTGATCGTGGGTGACATAGACGACCGTGGTGCCGACCTTCTGGTGCAGCCGCTTGATCTCGACCCGCATCTGCGTTCGCAGCTTGGCGTCGAGGTTCGACAGCGGCTCGTCAAACAGGAACACGTCGGGATGGCGCACGATGGCGCGCCCCATGGCCACGCGCTGGCGCTGCCCGCCCGACAACTGGCCCGGCTTGCGGTCCAGAAGCGGGGTCAGCGACAGGATTTCAGCAGCCTCGGCCACGGCGGCGTCGATCTCGGCCTTGGGGCGCTTGGCGATGTGGAGCGAGAAGCCGAGGTTCTCGCGCACCGTCATGTGCGGGTAGAGCGCGTAGTTCTGGAACACCATGCTGATGTTGCGGTCCCGCGGCGGCAGGTCGTTGACCACACGGTCCCCGATCCGCACCTCGCCGCCCGAGATATCCTCGAGCCCCGCGATCATCCGCAGCGTGGTGGACTTGCCGCAGCCCGACGGCCCGACCAGCACGACGAATTCCCCATGCGCGATCTCGAGGTTGATCGCGTGGACGACCCGCAACTCACCGTATTTCTTGACGACATCCTTCAGGACGACCTGAGCCATGACTTATCCTTTCACGCCGCCGAAGGTCAGGCCGGCGATGAGGTGTTTCTGCACGAGGAAGGTCAGCACGGCGGCGGGGATGATCATCAGCACCGCGAGCGCGCACATGCCGCCCCAGTTGAGGGTGAATTGCGAGGTGAAATCCATCAGCCCGACGGGCATCGTCTTGGAGTCGACCGACCGCGTCAGCTGGCTTGCCAGCGCATATTCGTTCCACGAGGTCAGGAAGGCGAAGATGCCCGCGCTGGCGATGCCCGCCCGCGCCACCGGAAACTCCACCTTCCAGAAGGCCTGCCAGCGGGTGCAGCCGTCGATCTCGGCCGCTTCGGCCAGCTCTTTCGGGACCTGCCGGAAGAAGCCGTCGATCAGCCAGATCGTGAAGGGGACGTTCAGCGCCACATAGACAAGGATCATGCCGAAATGCGTGTCGATGATCCCCAGCCGACCATAGAGGATGAAGAGCGGCAGCGACAGCGCCACCCCCGGCACGGCGCGCGTGACCATCAGCATGACGAAGATCGTGCCCTTGCCCCTGAAGCGGTAGCGGGCGAAGGCGTAGCCCCCCGCCATCCCGATCAGGATCGCGATGACCGTCGAGGTCAGCGAGATGATCAGCGAATTGCGGAAATAGGTCAGGACCGGAACGCCCCCCTCGCCCGCCCCGCCGAACATCGCGCGGTAATGGTCGAGGTTCAGCTCCGTCGGGATCCAGACGGGCGGCTTGGCCATGATCTCGACCGTCGGGCGGAAGCTGTTCAGCACCACCCAGAAGCCGGGCAGGCAGATGAAGCTCATCGCAAGGAAAAGCCCGACCAGATGGCCCACCGACAGCAGGCGGCGGCGGATGCGGTGCTGTGCGCCGATGTCCATGCCTCAGTCCCCCATGCCCAGAGAGCTCCGCGCGGCGTTCAGCTTGCGGAAGAAGTAGATGGTGAAGACGATGGCGAGCAGGATGGAGATGTAGCCCATCGCATTGGCGTATCCCATGCGCGCATCGACATAGCCCGTCCGCCCGATCAGCGTCCAAAGCAGTTCCGTCCGCCGTGCGGGACCGCCCGCCGTCATGATCTGCACGATGTCATAGGCCCGCGCGATATCCAGCGACCGGATCGCCATGGCGATGTAGATGAAGGGCATCAGAAAGGGCAGCGTCACATAGCGGAAGGTCTGCCACGGCGTGCAGCCATCGACGCGGGCCGCTTCGAGCGGGTCCTGCGGAATGGCAAACAGGCCCGCAAGGATCAGGATCGCAAAGACCGAGGTCGAGGTCCAGATCTCGGCCGTCAGGATCGCGATGAAGGCCAGCTGTCCGTCGACCAGCCACGGGATCGCGGTATCGACCAGCCCCAGCGACTGCAGGGCGTTGTTCACCAGACCCACGTTGTCATTGAAGATGAACTTGAACTGGAAGCCCACGAGGATGGGCGAGAACATCATCGGAAACATCATCAGCGTGCGAAGCAGGCGCTGGCCCCGCACGACCTTGGCCACCATGAGCGCGAGGCCAAGGCCAAGCAGCATTTCGAGGTTGAGCGCCACGGTGACGAGCAAAAGCGTGCGCCCGAAGGCGCTCCAGAAATTCCAGTCGGTCACCGCCTTCTGGTAATTGAAGGTGCCGATCCAGCGGGTGATCGTCTCGGGCCGGGTCAGGTGGAACGCGGTGAAGCTGGAATAGAGGCTGAGGAACAGCGGGATCGCCACCACCAGAAGCAGGACGAAGAAGGCAGGCATCAGCAGCGCCAGCCATGGCGGAATGCGCGATCGGTACATGGGGATGGTCCGTTTCGGGAAGGAAAGAAGCGGCACCGGGAGAAGTGCCGCTTCCCTGCGCGGAAGCTTTGGGAGCGCGTCAGTAGACGCCGTTCTCGCGCATCAGCCCGTCAACCGCGTCCGACGCCGTCTGCAGCGCCTCGTCCACCGTCTTGTCGCCAAGGATGGCCGCCTGCAGTTCGGGATAGATGAGGTTCGTCGCCTCGATCCAGTAGGGCGTCTTGGGCACCGGGAAAGCGGTCTTTGCCGTTTCCTGGAAGGCGGCCAGCACCTCGGCCTTGTAGGGGTCTGCGGCGGCCTGTGCGATCACGTGATCCCAGACGGCGGTGCGCGTGGGCAGCGGACCGGCCGAGGATTCCAGCTTCTGGCTGTCCTCGTTCGTCAGGAAATCGACCAGCGAGGCGGCGGCTTCCTTGTTGGCGCAGGCTTCCGTGACCGAGAAGCCGTGGAAGCCGGACCAGCCGGTACGCACGCCTGCCGATCCCTTGGGCGCGGGCGCGACGCCCACATTGCCCGAGGCCTTGGACGCCGCCGGATCGTTGAAGAAGCCCGACCAGCCCGGCCAGTCGAGGTTCAGCGCGATGGTGCCCGAAGCAAAGCCGTTGCCAAGGTCATCCCACAGATAGTTCGTCGTGCCCGGCGGCACCGCCCCCGCCTTGTAGAGGTCCACAAACCACTGCAGCGCGGCCTTTCCGGCATCCGAATTGAACGCGGGCGAGAAGTCGTCATTGAACATCGCCCCGCCATTGGCGACGACCAGTTCGTAGAAGCGCCCCGCGATGCCCTCTTCCTTGCCGGCATATTGCGTGCCGTAGAAATTCGGCGGCTCGGCGAAGAACATGGCCTGATCGCGGAACTGGTCCCAGGTTTCCGGCACGGCAAGGTCATAGCCGTACTTGGCCTTGAAGGCTTCGGCCTTCGCCGGATCGGCATAGAGCGACTTCTGGTAGTAAAGCGCCGAGACGTCGAACTGCGCCCGCGGCAGCATCACGAGCTTTCCGTCCAGCGTGGCTGCGGCGATGTTGGCCGGCACGAAGCCCGCGACCGTCTCGGCCGGAACCAGCGGCGTCAGATCGGCATAGAGCGACGGATATTGCGGCGCGAAGGACGAATGGTTCGACCCCACGCACCACGTGATCGAGCCCGAGGCGATGTCGGCCTTGAATTCCTTGTCCAGCTCGAAGTGGTTCTTCTGGCTGACGATGTTCACCTTGGCGCCGGTCTGGGCTTCCCATTCCGCGATACGGGCATAGAGCGCCTCGTACTGCTGGCCCCCGATCAGCTTGGCGTCGATCGTGACGCCCGCGAACTCGCCCTCCGCGAAGGCGGCCGAGGCGAGGCCGAGCCCCGTCAAGAGTGCCAGCGTGCTGCTGGCCGCAAATGTCTTCATGGCATTTCCTCCCGCTGTTGCCGTGACGGTCGATGACCGCACCACGCACCGTTGATGTTTTATATTCGCAACGATGTTTCATGTATAAATTCTATTGCGGCGCGGCGTCAAGCGGCGTTTACTTGTGAAACTGATGCTCACAAGCGAAACGTAGGGGTCGGCATGATCTTCGATACGCACCTGCACCTGATCGACAGGTCACGCCTGTCCTATCCCTGGCTTGCCGGCCTGCCGGCGCTGGACCGCGACTGGGGATACGACGACTATGCCGCGGTGGCGCGACGGGTGGGCATTGCCAGGGTTCTGCACATGGAAGTCGATGTCGCAGGCGCGGATATCGACAGGGAAACGGCATGGATCGCGGAACTCATGGCGCAACCCGAAAGCCTGCTCGTCGGCGCGATCAGTTCCGCACGCCCCGAAGACGACGGGTTCGAGGCGTGGCTGGAACGCGCCGACCGCCGGATCATCCGTGGCGTGCGCCGGGTTCTGCACGTCGTGCCGGATGGGCTGTCACAGGACGGGCGTTTCCGGCAGAACCTCCGCACGCTCGGCAAGGCGGGGCTGCCGTTCGATATCTGCATGCTGCAGCGCCAACTCCCCCTCGCCATCGAACTTGCGGATGCGTGCCCGGATACGGACTTCGTCCTCGACCACTGCGGCGTCCCCGCGATGGCTGCGGACCAGTTCGGCGACTGGTCCGCCAGCATGGCCGCGCTGTCCCACAGGCCGAACGTGAGCGTGAAGCTTTCGGGGATCAGCGCCTATGGTGCGGCGGACTGGACCCTCGCGTCGCTCCGGCCCTATGTCGACCATCTGCTGGACCAGTTCGGCACCAAGCGGATCGTCTGGGGATCGGACAGTCCGGTCTGCACGCTGCAGTCAACGCTCGCGGAATGGGTCGCCGCTTCCCAGGCGTTGCTGGTCGGGCTGTCGTCCGCCGAACGGGACGCCATCCTATACGGCAACGCGAACCGGATCTGGCTGAAGGAAGGCTGACCGTCCCCGAGCCCCCGCCCCACCCGCCAAGGCACATGTGGCGGTCTGCCGCCTTGCGCGGGGCGCCCCGGCGATTGCCGCGCGAAGCAGGCACCGCACGCCCGAAACGACGCACGCGCCATCGGTCGATGGCGGCACGGCGTCGCCCGCGCCGTCACGTGCCGCGCCTCTGCCTTCGGCCTGAACCGCGCCCTTGTCGCAGGCGCGCGAAGTGCAGTCGGTCGGCAGCGACCGCGAATTTCCGGAAGGCGCTTGACTGGCAGGGCCGGCGATGGCCTTTCAACCGGCCAGTGGCGCAGTGGGGAAGATGATGGCAAGCACCTTGGCAGCCTCGGCAGTCGTCCTGCTGACCGGAATCTTCTGGGGTGTGTACTGGGTTCCGGTGCGCGCCGTCGCCGCGCTGGGACTGGACGGGGCATGGGGCACTGCCGCGATCACCATGGCCGCGGCTCTGTTCCTGCTGCCCTTCGTCCTCGTGAACCGCATGTCCCTGCGCGGCAGGGACCTTGTGGGCATCATCGCCATCATGTCGGGCGGTGCGGCGTTCGCCTTGTATTCGATCGGCTTTCTTTACGGCAAGGTCGCGCTTGTCGTTCTGCTGTGGTTCTTCAGCCCGGTCTGGAGCGTTCTGATCGCCCGCTTCCTGCTGCGCGCGCCGGTTCCCCGGCTGAGGTTGGTCGCCATCGCCTTCGGCCTCGCTGGGCTCTTCATCATGCTAGGCGGGGACGGCGGCATTCCGGTTCCCGCCAATCTGGGGGAATGGATGGCGTTCATCGGTGGCCTTGTCTGGGCCTTCGCAACAGCCGGCATGCGGCTGAGGTCGGATGTGACGCCGCTGCCCTCGGCGTTCCTGTTCGCGCTCGGGGCGGCCCTGACATCCCTCGCCCTCGCGCCTTGGCTGGAGCCGTTGCCCGCGATCGACCCTGCGAACCTGCCCGCCGTTGCGGTGCAGGTTCTCTTGACCGGGGGGCTCTGGTGGGTTCTGTCGATCGCGGCCCTCATGTGGGCCGCCGTGCGGCTGGACCCTGCACGCGTGGGTATCCTGCTGATGACCGAGGTGGTCTTTGGCGCGGTCACGGCGGCGGCTTTCGCGGGCGAGAGCCTGTCCATCCCCGAAATGGTCGGCGGGGCGCTGGTGATCCTGTGTGGACTGCTCGAAGTCTGGCCAGCAAAGGCGGATCCACGACATGCGACCGCCTGATTGCGGCCCTGCGTGACGCGGACCGCACGTCGCGCCAGCCGATGCCGCCACCCCCGGTCGGGACTTGCCACCAGCGCGGACCCCGCTTTCGGTGACAGGATGCGCGCGCCGGCACCTGATCGGGGCAAGGGCAGGGCCACCTTGCGCGACACCGCCTCATGCCTGACGCTGGCGGCGATCTTGCGGGGCTAACTGTGAAGTCTGAGGAGGGTGTTCACCCGAAGCGGGTTCAGGCTGCAAGCGCGAAATTCCAGCCGAGGATCGCTGCCCATGAAAAGGCTACCGGCTGCGACTTGGTTCTGAGCGGGAAAGCCATCCTGGGCGAACCGTAATGCTCCAAGCGGTCCTTCGAAATCCGTCCTTGGAAGCCAAACACCCCGTCCTTGCGGTCGGTATACCCGTCAGAAATGTACTACGCCATGCACTGCCCTGCTGTGCCGTTGCGACAAAGCTAAGGTTTTC
>JBEEOG010000300.1:0-5180 GCA_041191745.1 Pseudomonadota bacterium
TGAGGCGTTTTCTCTGTCCAAATATCCTCGGGGGTCCGGGGGCAGACGGCCCCCGGGGCTTGGCGGCAGGGCTGTCGTTCCACGGTTGAACCCGCCGCCGTTTTCATACATTTTGCGCCCCAGTCAAACCACATTACGAAAAGCGGGGTTTCCCATGTCCAAACCGGTCCTTGATGCATCGGTCAAATACAGCCGCGTGATGCTCAAGATTTCCGGAGAGGCCCTGATGGGCGATCAGGGGTTCGGCCTGCACCCGCCCACCGTGAACCGCATCGCGCAAGAGGTGAAGTCGGTCCACGATCTGGGGGTCGAGATCTGCATGGTGATCGGCGGGGGCAACATCTTCCGCGGTCTGGCTGGTTCGGCGCAGGGGATGGAGCGGACGACGGCCGATTACATGGGCATGCTCGCCACCGTGATGAACGCGCTGGCGATGCAGTCGGCGCTGGAAGGGCTGGGCGTCTTTACCCGCGTGATCAGCGCCATCCCGATGGATCAGGTCTGCGAGCCCTACATCCGCCGCCGCGCCGTGCGCCATCTGGAGAAAAAGCGCGTCTGCATCTTCGCGGCCGGAACGGGCAACCCCTATTTCACCACCGACACGGCCGCCACGCTGCGCGCCAACGAGATGGCCTGCCAGGCGATCTTCAAGGGCACCAAGGTCGATGGCGTCTATGACAAGGACCCCAAGAAACACGCCGATGCCAAGCGTTACGACACCGTCAGCTACGACGAATGTCTGGCCAAGCATCTGGGGGTGATGGACGCCTCGGCCATCGCGCTGGCGCGCGACAACGACCTGCCGATCATCGTCTTCAGCCTCGACGAGCCGGGGGGCTTCCGCGGCATCCTGCGGGGCGAGGGCACCTACACCACCGTCCGCGACTGACCGCAGGACGCGGCGGGCAGATCGGACGGCCAACTTCGGCCTGTTCCGCGCGGGCGCGCCTCTGCTATAGAGGCGCTCAGGCCCCGCAGGGGAACGGCAAGACCAAAAGGGAAAGCAGATGTCGCACGACGATCTCGACATTGACCTCGATGCGCTCCAGCGCCGGATGGACGGCGCGATGAACGCGCTCAAGACCGAATTCGCCTCGCTCCGCACGGGCCGCGCCTCGGCCTCGATCGTGGAGCCGATCCAGGTCGAGGCCTATGGCCAGATGACGCCGATCAACCAGCTCGGCACGGTGAACGTGCCCGAGCCGCGCATGGTGGTGATCAATGTCTGGGACAAGGGCATGATCGGCAAGGTCGAGAAGGCGATCCGCGAAAGCGGGCTGGGCATCAACCCCGTCACCGACGGGCCGCTGATCCGCCTGCCGATCCCGGAACTGAACGAACAGCGCCGCAAGGAATTGGCCAAGGTCGCCGCGCAATATGCCGAGAGCGCGAAGATCGCCATCCGCAACGTCCGCCGCGACGGCATGGACCAGATCAAGAAGGCCAAGTCCAACGGCATGTCCGAGGATGACCAGAAGATGTGGTCGGACGAGGTGCAGGAACTGACCGACAAGGCCATTGCCGCCGTCGACAAGGCGCTGGAAACCAAGCAGGCGGAAATCATGCAGGTCTGACGCGGGGGCGCGGGCGCGTGCAGGCCCGCGTGCGTCCGGCCCTTACGGGTGGAAGGGAAACGGCGTGGCATCACATGGCAATGACGGTCAGAAGCGCCCGCGCCCTGCCGAACATGTGGCGATCATCATGGACGGCAACGGCCGCTGGGCGACCGAGCGTGGCTGGCCGCGCCTCGTGGGCCACCGCCGCGGTGCCGAACGGGTGAAAGAGATCGTCAACGCCTGCCCCGACCTCGGCATCCGCTGGCTGACGGTCTATGCCTTCTCGACCGAAAACTGGAAGCGCTCCACCGAAGAGGTGCTGGGGCTGATGTCCATCTTCTCGCGCTACATCGAACGCGAGGCCGACCGGCTGGCGGCCGAGGCCGTGCGGATGCGCTTCATCGGCGACCGCAGCCGTCTGGACCGCAAGCTGCAAAAGCTGATGTCGGGGATCGAGACGCGCACGGCGGGCTTCTCGCGGCTGAACCTGACGGTGGCGATCAACTACGGCGGCCGCGACGAGATCGTGCGCGCCACCCGCGCGCTGGCGCGCGAGGTGGCCGAAGGCCGCCTGCCGCCCGAAGCGATCTCCGATGCGGCGATCACGGCGCGGCTCGACACCGCCGATCTGCCCGACCCCGACCTCGTGATCCGCACCTCGGGCGAGACGCGCACCTCGAACTTCCTGCCGTGGCAGACGGCCTATGCCGAATACGAATTCACGCCCACCCTGTGGCCCGATTTCACGGTCGAGGAACTGGCCTCCATCGTCGCGCGCTTCGGCAACCGCGAGCGGCGTTTCGGCGGGGTCGCCACGGCATGACGGATCCCGCCACCGCCGATCCGGGCCGCTGGGGCGATCTGCGGACACGCGCGCTGTCGGCCGTGGTGATGGTCGCCATCGGGGCGGTCGAGCTTTGGCTGGGCGGGCTGAGCTTCCGCATCCTCGTCGTGCTGCTGGCGGGGCTGATGGTGTGGGAACTGGCCACGATGACCGCCCCCGCGCGGCGCAACACGCCCAAGGCGATGGGGGCCATCGCCGCCGCGGCGCTGGCGGGCGCGATCTGGCTGCCCTCGGACGCGGCACCCGCGCTGCTGCTGGCCCCTGCGCTGGCGCTGGCGCTGACCCCGCGCAAGGACAGGCGCATCTCGTCGGGCTATGCGGTGGCGATCATGGTGGCGAGCTTCGGCCTCGTGCAGTTGCGCGATGCGGGGGGGACGCTGGCCATCGTCTGGATCGTGACGGTCGTCGTCGCGTCGGACGTGCTGGGCTATTTCGCGGGGCGGATGATCGGCGGGCCGAAATTCTGGCCCGCGATCAGCCCCAAGAAGACATGGTCGGGCACGCTGGCGGGCTGGATCGGTGCGGTGCTGGTCGCGGCGGGCTTCGTGCTGGCGGGGCAGGGCGGCTGGCTTCTCTTGCTGCTTTCGCCGCTGGTGGCCTTTGCGGGGCAGATGGGCGACATCGCCGAAAGCTGGGTCAAGCGGCGCTCGGGCGTCAAGGATGCCTCGCGGCTGATTCCCGGCCATGGCGGCGTGCTGGACCGGTTCGACGCGCTGATCGGCGCGCTTCTGGCGGTGATCGTGATCGACCTTTTCCTTGCCCTTCCCATCGGCTGATCCTGCATGCGTTCCATTTCCGTCTTCGGCATCACCGGCTCCATCGGGGAAAGCACCTTCGATCTGATGATGCGTGCGGGGGGGCCTGCGGCCTATCGCACCGTCGCCGTGACGGGCGGGCGCAACATCGCCCGTCTGGCCGAGATGGCCCGCGCCCTGCGGGCCGAGATCGCCGTGACCGCGCATGAGGACGCGCTGCCCGCCCTGCGCGACGCGCTGGCCGGATCGGGCGTCGCGGCGGCGGCGGGCGCAGGCGCCATCGCCGAGGCCGCCGACCGCCCCGCCGACTGGACGATGAGCGCGATCGTCGGGGCGGCGGGCCTTGTTCCGGGCATGCGGGCGCTGCGGCATGGCCGGACGCTGGCCTTGGCCAACAAGGAAAGCCTTGTGACCGCGGGCGCGCTCTTGATGGACACCGCGCGTGCCCATGGCGCGACGATCCTGCCCGTGGACAGCGAACATTCTGCCGTCTTCCAGGCCCTGACGGGCGAGGATCCGCAGGCGGTGGAGCGCGTCATCATCACCGCATCCGGCGGGCCCTTCCGCGAATGGCCGCTGGAAAAGCTCGCCCGCGCCACCGTGCGCGAGGCGGTGGCCCATCCCAACTGGTCGATGGGCCAGCGCATCAGCATCGATTCGGCGTCGATGTTCAACAAGGCGCTGGAACTGATCGAGACGCGGGAATTCTTCGGCTTCGATCCGTCGATGATCGAGGTGCTGGTGCATCCCCAAAGCATCGTTCACGCGCTTGTGGGCTTCCGCGATGGCGGGGTGATGGCGCATATGGGCCCGCCCGACATGCGCCACGCCATCGGCTACGCGCTGCACTGGCCCGACCGCGGCGCGGTGCCGGTGGCGCGGCTCGACCTCGCGCAGATTGCGAACCTTTCCTTCCAAGCGCCTGATCCGGTTCGCTTTCCCGCGCTGCGACTGGCGCAGGACGTGATGCGTAACCGCGGCCTGTGGGGCGCGGCCTTCAACGCGGCCAAGGAAATCGCGCTCGACCATTTCATCGCCGGACGGCTGGCCTTCCTGCAGATGGCCGAGGTGGTGGAAGAGACGCTTGCCCGCCTTTCGTCCGACTTGGGCCTTCAAATCGCCCGTCCGACCCTTGAGGACATCCTGTCGATGGACCATCTCGCCCGTGTGCGCGCCGAAGAGGTGGCGCGCGGCCGGACGATGGCAGACTAAGGGAGCAGGGCCTTGGACGCAGTATTCTCGATCCCGCAGTTCGGCGGTCTGGCCCTGACGGTGCTGGCCTTCATCGTGGCGCTGTCGATCATCGTCTTCGTGCACGAATACGGCCATTACATCGTTGGCCGCTGGTCGGGCATCCATTCCGAGGTCTTCTCGTTGGGCTTCGGCCCCGTGCTGTGGTCGCGCGTCGACAAGCGCGGCACGCGCTGGCAGATCGCCGCGCTGCCCTTCGGCGGCTATGTCAAGTTCATGGGCGACGGCAATGCCGCATCCGCCAAGGCGGACGAGTCGGTGATGGCCGCGCTGTCGCCCGAGGAACGGCGCCGCACGATGCATGGCGCGCCGCTCTGGGCGCGGGCGGCGACGGTGGCGGCGGGGCCTGCCTTCAACTTCGCCATGTCGATCCTTGTCTTTGCGGGCTTCTTCCTGTGGATGGGCGTGCCGGTGGACCGCCCTGTCGTGGGCGAGTTGCGCGCCACGCCCTTTGCGGGCGACACGCTGCGCGCGGGCGACCGCATCACCGCGCTTGACGGCACGCCGACGCCGGATTTCGAAACCTTCATGCAAGTGGCGGGCGATCTGCCCCCCGCGGCGACGGTGGACTACACCGTCGAACGTGACGGAACCGTGGCCGTGCTGCGCGGCCCCCATCCGATGCCGCCGCTGGCGGCCTTCATCCAGCCGCAATCGGCGGCCAGTGCGGCGGGCCTGCAGCCGGGCGACGTGATCACCGCCGTGGACGGCACGCCCATCGCGGCGTTTTCGGAGTTGCGCGAGCGGGTGGGCGCATCCGGCGGGCAGGCGCTG
>JBEEOG010000301.1:0-12224 GCA_041191745.1 Pseudomonadota bacterium
CGAGCGTGTCGCGAATCCAACGCTCCTGCGTGCGGGCAAAGGCCATCGCCTCGGACTCGCGCGCGCGCAGCGGCAGGGACAGCGTGACCCGCCCATCCAGCCGCGACACCCGCAGCGAAAACCGCCGCGCCCGGGCCGACCGGCGCAGCGTGATCTCGACCGGGGGCAGGTCTGGGGACGATCCGGGCAGGACGGGCATCGAAACCTCTTGCAAATCAGGCGCAGCATAGCCAATTGGTGACGACACTTGCCAGTCGATAAGGGCCACTGTTGTGGCACCGAAAGCCTTTGACACCCGCCCATGCTTGTGGCAAGCGACTGCAATTCTGGACACCGCCAGCCTTGAGGGGACCGACATGCCCAAGGAAGAATGGGGCACGAAGCGCATTTGCCCGACGACCGGGAAGCGCTTTTATGACCTGAACCGCTCGCCGATCGTTTCGCCTTACACCGGCGAAGTGGTCGATATCGAAACTGCCCGTCGCAAGATGGCCGCCGCGGTCATCAGCCGTGTCTTGCCGGAAAAGGACGACGACGTTCTGGTCGACGATCTGGAAGCCGACGACGATCTGCTGGAAACCGGCGTCGCCGATGACGCGGAACTAGATGATGATCTGCTGGAAGACGACGCGGACGACAACGTCTCGCTCGACGATCTGGCCGATGTCGCGGGCGACGAAGAGGAAGTCTGACAGGTTTTGCCGGGGCGTGAAAAAAGGTGCAAATTACCTCTTGCACCCCGCCGCGCCCCCGCATAAACACCCGGCATCGAAGCGAAACACCCATGATGCTTCGATAACCCGGTGGGGTCATAGCTCAGATGGGAGAGCGCTTGAATGGCATTCAAGAGGTCGGGAGTTCGATCCTCCCTGGCTCCACCAATTTAAAACTTCTCGCGAAAACGCCGCCCTTTGGGCGGCGTTTTGCGTTTTGCGGTCTGCGCGTGGGTTGCCTTTGCTGGGTCGGCGGTGCTCTTTTGGCCGGCCGCAGAAGCGGGGGTTTCACACCCCCGCGCCCCCGTGGGATATTTGGGGAAAGAGGAAGGCCAAAGGACCGACGGCAACGAAAAAGGGGCCGCCCTTCGGCAGCCCCTTGTGGTCGTACCGGCCGATTCGGTCAGGCGTGGATTGCGCCGTCGCCGCAGGCGAGGGCAGCTTCGCGCACGGCTTCGGAATAGGTCGGGTGGGCGTGGCAAGTCAGCGCCAGATCCTGTGCCGAGGCGCCGAATTCCATCGCCACGCAGACTTCGTGGATCAGGTCACCCGCCGCCGGGCCGATGATGTGGCAGCCGAGGATGCGGTCGGTGTCCTTGTCGGCCAGCATCTTGACGAAGCCTTCGCCCTGGAACACGGCCTTGGCGCGGCCGTTGCCCATGAAGCTGAACTTGCCGACCTTGTACGCGCGGCCCTCTTCCTTGAGCTGTTCTTCCGTCTTGCCGACCGAGGCGACTTCGGGCGTGGTATAGATCACCCCGGGGATCACGCCGTAATTCACATGGCCAGCCTTGCCCGCCAGAATCTCGGCCAGCGCCATGCCTTCATCTTCGGCCTTGTGCGCCAGCATCGGCCCGACGATGGCGTCACCGATGGCATAAAGGCCCTTCACCGAGGTCGCGAAATGGCCGTCGGTCTTGACCTGACCGCGGGGCAGCATCTCGACCCCCAGCGCCTCAAGACCCAAGCCCGCCGTGTAGGGGCGGCGGCCGGTGGCGACCAGCACGGTGTCGGCCTCCAACGCGGCCTCGGCGTCGTTCTTGCGCAGCTTGTAGCGCACGGTGGCCACCTCGCCCGCCACGTCGACGCCTTGGACGGCGGCGCCCATGACGAATTTCAGCCCCTGCTTGGACAGGATGCGCTGGAAGCTTTTCGCCACCTCGGCATCCATGCCCGGCGTGATGGCGTCGAGGTATTCGACCACCGTCACCTCGGCCCCCAGACGGGCATAGACCGACCCCATCTCAAGCCCGATCACGCCCGCGCCGATCACCACCAGCTTTTTCGGGATGCGCGCCAGTTCCAGCGCACCGGTGGAGGTGACGACGATCTTTTCATCCACCGTCACGCCGGGCAGCGAGGAGGATTCCGACCCCGTGGCGATCACGATGGATTTGGCGGAATGGACCTCATCCCCCACCTTCACCTGTCCGGCAGCGGGGATGGAGCCCCAGCCCTTCAGCCAGGTCACCTTATTCTTCTTGAACAGGAATTCGATGCCCTTGGTGTTCTGGCCAATCACATCCGACTTATAGGCCAGCATCTTGGCCCAATCGACGGTGGGCGCGGCGCCCATCAGGCCCATCTTTTCGAAATTCTCATGCACCTCATGCAGATGGTGCGTCGCATTGAGCAGCGCTTTCGACGGGATGCAGCCGACGTTCAGGCAGGTGCCGCCCAACGTTTCGCGCCCTTCGACCACGGCGGTTTTCAGGCCCAGTTGCGCGCAGCGGATGGCGCAGACATAGCCGCCGGGGCCACCGCCGATGATGATGACGTCAAATTCAGCCATGGTAGTCTCCTTGCAGTCGGGGGCGCGCGTGCGGCACGCGGAATTGGATCAGATCAGGCAGGCGATCAGCATCGCCAGGGTGGCAAACCAGCCCACCGCCCAGATGACAGAGCGCCACGGCACGAGGCCAAGCGCATAGGCCGGAACGTAAAGCACCCGCGCCGCCAGATAGGCCCAGGCGCAGGCAGCGGTGAAGCCATCCGATTGGCCGGACAGCGTCACCACGGTGACGGACAGGGTGAAGAGGATCAGCCCTTCGAAATGGTTGTTCATCGCGCGCTGCAACCGTCCGGACATGGTCGAGAGGGGACGTTCCGGCGCCTTGTCGCGCGGCGATGAGGTGTAGCGCGTCCCCAGTTCCAGATTGGCCGGAACGGCGAAGAGCACGAATTGCACCATCTGCAACAGACCGGCGAGGGTGAGGGCGGTCAGCTCCGGGGTCATGGTCAGATCACTCCGCTCAGGGATTGCAGCAGGGGCAGGCTTTCGCGGGCGGCGTCGAACCACGCCGTGCAGACGGCTTCCGCCGCCGCGACGCCGGGCAGGGCGCGCAGGTCTGCCATGCGGCGCAGCGTGGCATGCCAATGGCGCAGGATGCTGCGGTTTGTAGCCTCGTTCTGGTTTGCGCGGCGGTGCCATGCGCCGCCCAGCGTGTATTTACCGGTCTGATCAGAATGCCATCCACGCCCCCGCGCCTCGCGCAGGGCGAAGCAATCGGTCGACCGCACGGCGTAATGGTTGATCACCGCCTTGCGCGGACGCCAGACGCGGTCTGCGGGGTGATAGCGGATGTGGTGGCCATCCATGACGGTGCCGCTGTGCAGGGCAAAGCCCGCCGCATTGCGCACGACCGGGCGCGCGATCAACGGGCGGATCGGCATATGGTCGGTGGCGGCCTGAAAGCGGCGGAAACGGTAGATGGATTTGTGACTGATCGTTTCGGGGTCCGGTGCGCCTTCACAGCGCAGGAACTTTGGCAGCGTGGCCCCCGGCCAGCGCAGATGCCCGCTATCGCCGAACAAGCGCCACGGCAGGGCGATCACATCGCCCTTTCCCGCCACATCCAGCAAATCCTGCACCCGGCCCTGTCCCAGCCCGATGTTCAGGAATTCATCCGCATCCAGATGGCACAGCCATTCCGCATCCGTCCCGCGCAGATGCTCGAAAGCCAGCGCCAACCCCGCCTCTTGCGGCCGCCCGCCCGGCACGACGCGGTTGTGCAGATGTGTCAGCACCCCGGCCTCGGCCAGCCGGTCCAGCAGGGCATCGCTGCCGTCGCTGCAATCGTTGGAACAGATCACGATCCGGTCAAAGCCGATCACCTGATGGAACGCCACCCATTCGAGGATGAACATCCCCTCATCCCGCATACAGGAGACGAGTGCCACGGGTTCGGGCACCTTGGGTGAAAGGGGGGCGGCTTCGGTCATGATATCCGCTTTTCAGCGCGATCCTTCCGGACAGGCGGGGCGAGCAGACGCCCCGCCGAAGGGTGCGCATGGCTTGCGCACCTCAGGTCGATGATCACAGATCCATCAGCAGGCGACGGGGATCTTCCAGCGCCTCTTTCACGCGCACAAGGAAGGTCACCGCGCCCTTGCCGTCCACGATGCGGTGATCGTAGCTCAGCGCCAGATACATCATCGGGCGGATGACGATCTGGCCGTTCACGACCACGGGCCGGTCCTGGATCTTGTGCATGCCCAGAATGCCCGACTGCGGCGGGTTCAGGATGGGCGAGGACATCAGCGAGCCGTAAACCCCGCCGTTCGAGATGGTGAAGGAGCCGCCCTGCATTTCCGCCATCGACAGTTTCCCGTCGCGGGCGCGGATGCCCAGTTCGGCGATCTTCTTCTCGATCGCGGCAAAGCCCATCTGGTCGGCATCGCGCACCACGGGCACCACCAGACCCGTCGGCGTGCCGACGGCCACGCCCATGTGGACGTAGTTCTTATAGATGACGTCGGTGCCGTCGATTTCGGCGTTGACCTCGGGGATTTCCTTCAGCGCGTGGCAGCAGGCCTTCACGAAGAAGGACATGAAGCCCATCTTGACGCCGTGCTTCTTTTCAAAGGCGTCCTTGTAGGTGTTGCGAAGCTCCATGATGCCGGACATGTCCACCTCGTTATAGGTGGTCAGCATGGCGGCGGTGTTCTGCGCGTCCTTCAGGCGGCGGGCGATGGTCTGGCGCAGGCGCGTCATCTTGACCCGTTCCTCGCGCGCGGCGTCATCGGCGGCGACGGGGCCGCGCGGCACGGCGACGGGGGCGGGGGCTGCGGCCACGGGCGCAGGCGCGGGGGCGGGGGCGGCCACGGCGCGGGCGACGTCTTCCTTCATCACGCGGCCGTCGCGGCCCGATCCCTGCACCTGATCGCGGGTCAGGCCCGCTTCGGCCATCGCCTTTTTCGCGGCGGGGGCGTCTTCCACGTCCTTGGCCGCAGGGGCAGGGGCTGCGGCGGGGGCTGCGGCGGGGGCCGGTGCGGCCTTGGCGGCAGCGGCGGGCGCTTCGCCTGCCGCGCCTTCGGTCATGATCGCAAGGCAGGCATTGGCGGCGACGGTCGCGCCTTCGGGGGCAAGGATTTCGGCCAGAACGCCCGACACGGGGGCCGGAACCTCGACCGACACCTTGTCGGTTTCCAGCTCGCACAGCATCTCGTCCTGCTTCACGAAATCGCCCGGCTTCTTGAACCAGGTCGACACGGTTGCCTCGCTCACGCTTTCGCCGAGGGCCGGCACCATCACATCGGTCATCTTCGTCTCTCCCGCGCCGCGCTGGGCGCTCTCACATTCGGTTCCGGTGGGCCGGGCGGTGCATGGCCGCCCGGCATGTTCTGGAGGGCGTCAGCCGCCCAAGGCGTCGTTGATCAGGGCTTCCTGTTCCGCCTTGTGCCGCGAGGCGAGGCCGGTGGCGGGCGAGGCGCTGGCGGCGCGGCCCGCATAGGTGACGCGGCTCTGCTTCGCGCCGATCCGTGTCAGCACCCATTCGAGGTTCGGTTCGACGAAGCTCCAGCCGCCCTGGTTCTTGGGTTCTTCCTGGCACCAGACCATGTCGGCGCCCTTGAAGCGTTCCAGTTCCTTGACCAGCGACATGGCGGGGAAGGGATAGAACTGCTCCAGACGCAGCAGGTAGACATCGTCGAGGCCCCGCTTGTCGCGTTCGGCGAGCAGGTCGTAATAGACCTTGCCCGAACAGATCACGACGCGCTTGATCTGGGCATCGGGCTTCAGCGTCAGTTCCGAATGGCCCTTTTGCGCGTCGTCCCACAGGACGCGGTGGAAGGTCGATCCGGTCGTGAAATCCTCGGCATCGCTGACGCACATCGGATGGCGCAAGAGCGACTTCGGCGTCATCAGCACCAGCGGCTTGCGGAAGCTGCGGTGGATCTGGCGGCGCAGGATGTGGAAGTAGTTGGCGGGCGTCGAGCAGTTCGCCACGATCCAGTTGTCTTCCGCCGAAAGCTGCAGGAAGCGTTCCAGACGCGCGGAGGAGTGCTCCGGCCCCTGACCCTCGAACCCGTGGGGCAGCAGCATGACAAGGCCCGACATCCGCAGCCACTTGCGTTCGCCCGAGTTGATGAACTGGTCGAACATGATCTGCGCGCCGTTGGCGAAATCGCCGAACTGGGCTTCCCACATCACCAGCGCATTGGGTTCGGCCAGCGAATAGCCGTATTCGAACCCGAGCACGGCATATTCCGACAGCATGGAGTCGATGACTTCATACTTCGCCTGTCCGGCGCGGATGTGGTTCAGGGGATAGTGGCGTTCCTCGGTCGACTGGTCGATGAAGGCCGAATGGCGCTGGCTGAAGGTGCCGCGCGTGCAGTCCTGACCCGACAGGCGGACGGGGAAGCCCTCGACCGCCAGCGACCCGAAGGCCAGCGCCTCGGCCGTCGCCCAGTCGAAGCCCTTGCCGGTTTCGAACATCTTGGCCTTGGCGTCCAGCTGGCGTGCCACGGTCTTGTGGATGTCGAAGCCTTCGGGGATGCGGGTCAGCGCGGCGCCGACCTCTTTCATCGTGTCCGGTTTGATCGCGGTCTGGCCGGGCTGGTATTCGTCCTTTTCGCGGTCGAGGCCCGACCAGCGGCCATCCAGCCAGTCGGCCTTGTTCGGCTTGAAGTTCTTGCCGATCTCGAACTCTTCGTTCAGCCGCGCCTGGAAGGCGGCCTTCATGTCCTCGATCTCGCCCTCGGGGATCAGGCCGTCCTTCACCAGACGCTCGGTATAAAGCTGGAGCGTCGTCTTCTGCTTCTTGATGCGCGTATACATCGCGGGGTTGGTGAACATCGGCTCGTCGCCTTCGTTGTGACCGAAGCGGCGGTAGCAGATGATGTCCAGAACCACGTCCTTCTTGAACTTCTGGCGGAATTCGGTGGCGACCTTGGCGGCATGCACCACCGCCTCGGGGTCGTCGCCGTTGACGTGGAAGATCGGCGCTTCGACCATCAGCGCGATGTCGGTCGGATAGGGCGAGGAGCGCGAGAAGTGCGGCGCGGTGGTGAAGCCGATCTGGTTGTTCACCACGATATGCATCGTGCCGCCCGTGCGGTGGCCCTTCAGCCCCGACAGGCCAAAGCATTCCGCGACGACGCCTTGCCCCGCAAAGGCCGCATCGCCATGCAGCAGGATCGGCATCACCGCCGTGCGGTCGATCCGGTCGTTCAGCTGGTCCTGCTTGGCGCGGACCTTGCCCAGCACAACGGGGTTCACCGCCTCGAGGTGCGAGGGGTTCGCCGTCAGCGACAGGTGGACGGTGTTGCCGTCGAAGGTCCGGTCGGACGACGCGCCGAGGTGGTATTTCACGTCGCCCGATCCGTCCACGTCCTCGGGCTTGTAGGAGCCGCCCTGGAATTCGTGGAAGATCGCGCGGTAGGGCTTGCCCATCACGTTCGCGAGCACGTTCAGGCGCCCGCGGTGGGGCATGCCGATGACGATTTCCTTCACGCCAAGCGCGCCGCCGCGCTTGATGATCTGTTCCATCGCGGGGATCAGCGCCTCGCCGCCGTCAAGGCCGAAGCGCTTGGTGCCCATGTACTTGACATGCAGGAATTTCTCGAAGCCTTCGGCTTCCACCAGCTTGTTCAGGATGGCGCGGCGGCCTTCGCGGGTGAAGGCGATCTCCTTGCCGTAGCCTTCGATCCGTTCTTTCAGCCAGCCCGCCTGTTCGGGGTCCGAGATGTGCATGTATTGCAGCGCGAAAGTGCCGCAATAGGTGCGCTTCACGATCTCGACGATCTGGCGCATCGAGGCCATCTCGAGCCCCAGCACCTTGTCGAGGAAGATCGGCCGGTCCATGTCGGCGTCCGAGAAGCCGTAGCTCTTGGGGTCGAGTTCCGGATGGGGCGTCTGGTCGCGCATCTGCAGCGGATCGACATCGGCGATCAGGTGGCCACGGATACGGTAGGCGCGGATCAGCATCAGCGCGCGGACGCTGTCCAGCACGGCGCGCTGCAGTTGCGCGTCGGTCAGGCTGACGCCCTTTTCTTCGGCCTTGGCCGCGATCTTTTCGGCGGCGGCCTTCTTTTCCTTGGCCGGTGCGGCGGGCCATTCGCCCGTCAGCGCGGCGGTCAGGTCGTCGGCGGGCGCGGGCGGCCAGTCGGCGCGTGCCCATGACGGGCCGCTCGCGGCGCGCTTGGCGTCCAGCTCGCTGTCGCCCAGCGCACGGAAGAGTTCCGCCCATGCCGCATCGACCGAGGCGGGGTCGGTCGCGTAGCGGGCCTGAAGCTGGTCGATGTAATCCGCATTCGCCCCGTCAAGGAAGGCAGAGGCGCGGAACTGGTCGTTGGGGCTATGCTCGGTCATGTCTCTTCCTCCCAAGGGGGCGGCTTTTTTGTCGGGTCAGGCCAGACTGGCCCGCAGATGTTTACGGCGCAGGGTCGTTTCAACGGCAGAAGGCGCGATCGAAAAGATCGCGCCGGTCGGGCTTGCGGTGTCCGGCTTGGCCGAGGCGTTCATCCCGTGTCCTTCCCGAAGCGGCGGGTCCGCCGCATCCGTCATTCGCTGGTGCCGAAGATCGCGGCGTTGAGCGCCGTGTTCGGGCGCGCGTGGTTCATCGAGGCGGCGGCGCTGATCGCCAGCACGCAAAGAAGGGCGAGGAAACTGGCGATCACGGTCTTGGTCCTGATGTCCATCGCCTGATCCTCCATTCTCCCCGCCCCCCCGTTTCCTTAGCGGCCCATGGCCTTCAGCACGGCCTCGCCCAGCGTGGCGGGGCTGTCGGCCACGACGATTCCGGCGCTCTTCATCGCTTCGATCTTGGAACCCGCGTCACCCTTGCCCCCTGCAACGATCGCGCCAGCATGGCCCATGCGGCGGCCGGGCGGTGCGGTGCGGCCCGCGATGAAACCGGCGGTCGGCTTCCAGCGGCCGCGCTTCTTTTCATCGGCAAGGAACTGCGCCGCGTCTTCCTCGGCGCTGCCGCCGATCTCGCCGATCATGATGATCGACTCGGTTTCCGGATCGGCAAGGAACATCTCCAGCACGTCGATATGTTCGGTGCCCTTGATCGGGTCGCCGCCGATGCCCACGGCCGAGGACTGGCCAAGGCCGATGTCGGTGGTCTGCTTCACGGCCTCATAGGTCAGCGTGCCGGAACGCGACACGACACCCACCTTGCCGCGCTTGAAGATCGAACCGGGCATGATGCCGATCTTGCAGGCGTCGGGCGTCATCACGCCGGGGCAGTTCGGCCCGATCAGGCGCGAGCGCGAATTGATCAGCGCGCGCTTGACCTTCATCATGTCCAGCACCGGAATGCCTTCGGTGATGCAGACGATCAGCTCCATCTCGGCATCGATGGCTTCAAGGATCGAGTCGGCCGCGAAGGGGGGCGGCACGTAGATCACGGAGGCATTTGCGCCGGTGCGTTCGCGCGCTTCATGCACGCTGTCGAAGACGGGCAGGTTCAGGTGCGTGGTGCCGCCCTTTCCGGGGGTCACGCCGCCGACCATCTTGGTGCCATAGGCGATGGCCTGTTCGGAATGGAAGGTGCCCTGGCTGCCGGTGAAGCCCTGGCAGATGACGCGGGTCGTTTCGTTGACGAGAACGGCCATTGGATTACCCCTTCACCGCTTTGACGATCTTCTGGGCGGCGTCCGACAGGTTGTCGGCGGCGATCACGTTCAGACCGGATTCATTGATGATCTTCTTGCCAAGCTCGACATTCGTGCCTTCCAGACGCACGACGAGCGGGACCTGAAGGCCGACTTCCTTGACCGCGGCCAGAACGCCCTCGGCGATGATGTCGCAGCGCATGATGCCGCCGAAGATGTTGACGAGGATGCCCTTCACGTTCGGGTCGGACGTGATGATCTTGAAGGCTTCGGTCACCTTCTCTTTCGTCGCGCCGCCGCCCACGTCGAGGAAGTTGGCAGGCTCTGCCCCGTAGAGCTTGATGATGTCCATCGTGGCCATCGCAAGGCCCGCGCCGTTCACCATGCAGCCGATGTCGCCATCGAGCGCGATGTAGTTCAGGTCGAACTTGGATGCGGCGAGTTCCTTGGGGTCCTCTTCCGTCTCGTCGCGCAGGGCGGCGATGTCGGCATGGCGGTAAAGCGCGTTGCCGTCGAAGCCCATCTTGGCATCAAGGCATTTCAGGTTGCCGTTGGTCATCACCACGAGCGGGTTGATCTCCAGCATGTCCATGTCTTTTTCGACGAAGAGCCGGTAGAGGTTCTTCACCAGCTGGACGCACTGCTTGACCTGATTGCCTTCGAGCTTCAGCGCAAAGGCCACGCGGCGGCCGTGGAAATCCGACAGGCCCGTGGCGGGATCGACCGAGAAGGAGACGATCTTTTCCGGCGTGTCATGGGCCACGTCCTCGATCGACATGCCGCCTTCGGTCGATGCGACAAAGGACACGCGGCTGGTTTGGCGGTCGATCAGGATCGCCAGATAGAGTTCGCGCGCGATGTCGGAGCCGTCTTCGATGTAGATGCGGTTGACCTGCTTGCCTGCGGGTCCGGTCTGGATCGTCACCAGCGTGCGGCCCAGCATCTGGCGGGCGAACTGTTCGGCTTCCTCCACGGAACGGGCCAGACGGACGCCGCCCTTTTCACCGGCTTCGGGTTCCTTGAAGTGGCCCTTGCCACGGCCGCCCGCATGGATCTGCGCCTTGACGACCCAGAGCGGCCCGTCGAGTTCGCCCGCGGCGGTCTTGGCTTCCTCGGCCTTCAGGACGACACGCCCGTCCGAGACGGGGACGCCATACTGGCGCAGAAGCGCCTTGGCCTGATACTCGTGGATGTTCATCGCAACCGTCCCATCTTGTGGTTTTGGGGCCTCTTGCCATGAAAACGGGCAGCCTTAAAACGGTATTCTACGGCATACCGTGGTTTCGGCCCGAAAAAGCGCATTTTGTGATCACACGCCGAAAATCTGTGATCACAGGCAAGATTCCGTTAGCGCAAACGCATGATTCGTCGCGTCGCGCCGAAGAAAAATCTTCGTCCGAAGATTTTTCGGCCCCGCCGCGTCAGCAGGGGCGCGCCACGAACAGCACCTGTCCGCGTGGCAGACGCCAGTCGCGGCGTTCCGTGGCAAAGCCCGCCGCCCCCGCGATGGCGCGCACATCCCCTTCGGCCATGTGCCACGGGGCGCGGTCGGGATGGGTCACGACGCCATCGGCCTGACGGAAGGGGCCTTGCGCGTCCTCGGGCGCAAGGAAGACGGTGAAAAGCAGGCGCCGCAGCTGCGGAAAGCGCGCGCGCAACCGCGGCAGGGCGCGGTCCAGCGCGGCGCGCGGCAGATGGGTGAAGACCGCGAAGGCAAGGGCAAAGGTGATGTCCTGCGGCACGCCGTCAAAGGTGAAATCCGCATCCCCGATCAGGTTCGCGGCAGGCAGGCGGGCGCGGGTGGCGGGGTCCAGTTCCACCTCCCACCCCCGCTGCATCAGCGCGTGGCTGGCATCCGTGGCCCAGTAATCGCCCGCGCCGACCATCCCCGCGATATGCCGCCCCAGCCGCAAGGGCCCCGCCCCGATATCGAGGACGCGGTCCGACGGCACCAGCCCTTCGGCCTGTAGCACGGGGATCACGATGCGCCCCGTCTCCTCCCACCGCCCGCCGACGATGTCGCGGTGCCGCCCCTCGGCCAGCGCGCGGTCGTAGAAACCGGGGACGAGGTAGGGCGAGGGCGGGCGGCCTTTCGGCGGGGTGGTCATTCGGCCGCGCGCGCCGCGACCCGCAGCATCAGCTGCGCGGCCATCCCCATGTCCTGAACCGACACCCATTCCAGCGGACCGTGGATTTCCTGCATGCCGGTAAACAGGTTGGGGCAGGGCACGCCCATTTCCGTCAGGCGCGATCCGTCGGTGCCGCCGCGGATCGGGACCGAGACGGGCTCGATGCCCAGATCGCGGCAGGCCGCGCGGGCCAGTTCGACGGGGCGCATGTCCTTTTCCAGCCAGTAGCGCATGTTGCGGTATTGCGGCGCGATCTCGCAGGTCACCTCGGCGCGGGGTTCGCCGGCGGCGACCGCCGCGCAGACCTGACGCAAGAGATCGCCCTTGGCAGCCAGCCCGTCCCGTTCGAAATCCCGCAGGATGAAGCGCAGCCGCGCCTCGGCCGCCGTGCCGTCCATGTCGGTCAGGTGGATGAAGCCCTCGCGCCCCTCGGTCACCTCGGGCGTGAGGGTGGCCTGCGGCAGGGTCTGGATGATCTTGGCCGCCAGATGCAGCGCGTTGACCATCTTGCCCTTGGCAAGGCCCGGATGGATCGACA